>CAJGDE010000059.1 GCA_904502135.1 Kiritimatiellia bacterium | reverse complement strand
GCGATTCCGGCTGAAAGCGGGATGCCGAGGAACTGCGAGGCGATGATGCCGAGCGTGTAGAGGCGCACGGCATTGTCGATCACGCGGAACGCGACACCACACCAGGAAAGCACCTGGCGCACGCCTGGGCCATACCGCCGTTCTAGGTATTCAACAGGCGTCGCGAGGTTCGCCCTCTGCCAGCGACGGGCGAAGACGAATGTCCCGACGAGGATTGCAAACGCCGTGGACCAGAAAACCGTGAGCCCCACAAGTCCGTCCTCGTAGCCGATCTGCGCGTATGCGATGAACACGAAGCAGCTGATCATCGCCATGTAGGAACTGATCGCACCCATCCACCACGGCACCTTCTTGCCGCCAGAGAAGAAGTCTCCCGCATTCTTAACCTTCTTCCCCATGACAAGGCCAACGCCGATAAGCAGCACGGCGTAAACGCCAAGCACGGCAATATCCAAAGTGGTCAATGGGATGCTCATATTCACGTGAATAGTATACCAAAGTTCGCTCGCCGACTGCATCCCCTTGAGGAATACAATTGCATCCCTTTTAGGAAATGTGGTATAATGCCGCCAATGGCTACAATACTATACTTCCAACCGGCGACAAAGACTTTCGCGCCTGAAAAGCTCGCCGGAGTGCGCGACATCATCGAGAAGCGATACCATCGTGTGCAAATAATCGAGGAAAAGCCGACTTCGGAACTTGTGGATGAGCTTTGGGCATTTTGGAACCCGCTTGGCGCGATAATAGACTGCGGCGGCGAATACAACGACATAGACGCTGGAATTTTCGGCTCACATCCAATAGTTTTCATTGGGCACAATCCAGACACACTTCCGAAGTCGTGCCTGCTCGTGAGCAACAACCAGCGCGAGACTGCGCGGGCGGCAGCACGGGAACTACTGTCCACCGGCTACGAAAACTTCGCTTTCGTGCACAATGCGGCACGCAAGAAATGGAGCGAACTCCGCGAACGCGGCTTTACCGAGGCGCTCACCATCAACGGCAGGCGCTGCGCCGTGTTTCGTCCGTCAGACGCTTCGGGCGGCAGTGTCGGATGGATGAAGGGACTGCGGCACTTTCTCACTACATTGAAGAAACCCTGCGCAGTGTTCGCGGCCAACGACAAGACGGCCGAGGGCGTCATCTCCGCAGCAACCTTAGAGGGTTTCAACTCGCCAGGCGACATCGCTATCGTGGGCGTAGACAACTATGAGCCGATTTGCGAACACATCACACCACGGCTTACCAGCATCGAGCCGGACTTCCGACGCGGCGGGCGTCTCGCCGCGACAATGCTGCTGGGACTTGCGATGTCAAAGGGGAAATGGCGCGGCAAACGCCATCAGACTTTCGGACCACTCAGAGTAGTCCGCCGCGCATCAACGCACATCCTTGCCGTGCCCGACAAAGCGGTTTCAGATGCGCTGGACCTCATCCAACGCGAAGCCTGCAACGGTCTTCAGGCCGCTCGCGTCGCCGCGCTCTTCCCCTGCTCGCGCCGACAGGCCGACAACCGCTTCAGGAGGGCGACAGGACGGTCAATACTGGAAGAGATCCACGCCGTGCAGCTCGAACGCGCAAAGGAACTTCTACGCGACACATCCGTCCAGTTGAAGACGATATCGGACTACTGCGGCTTCACCAATCCAAACTCGCTGCGCAAGTTCTTCCTAAAGGCCACTGGAAAGACAATGACCGCATGGCGAGACACATCAGCCCACGCCGAGGTATCCTACTAATAATGCACATCCTTTCGCGGCGTTGGGTAGTGCTTAAGTGTTTGGGACCCTTGTGGTACGGTCGATGTGACACGGTCATCGACAATCCTCGCCGATTTGCGATCCGTGGCAAGATGATACTCGTCCGGAATATCGTCGCTCATATTGTAATAGTAATAGGCGCTCTCCAGCGTCAGCACAGACTCCTTAACACCACGCCTTTGAGATAAAGCCCTTCGGGAAAACTTAAAAGAACAGGATGGTCTTCCGCCTGCGTGGTCCTTGCTATAACCTGAAAGTTTTTACCGGCATCATGCGCGGCATCGGCGAGAGTTTTCTCGAAAAGCTCCGGAGTCATCGCCCCCGAACACGAGAAACTCGCCAGCACTCCGCCGCTCTTAAGTATCTTCATGGCCAATAAATTGATGTCCTTATAGCCGCGTGCTGCTTTCATGACATGCGATTTTGACTCTGCGAACTTCGGCGGATCGAGGATGATGAGATCGAACTTCTTTCCTTCATCACGACACTTGCGCAGATATTGAAACACATCCTCCTGGACATACTGCATATTGCTGTCGCATATATGCTGGAGAGTTTCGTTTTTCTTCGCCAGCTCAAGCGCATCGTGCGAGACGTCTACCTGAACGACATTGTTGGCCCCCGACACGCGGCAGGCATGGCCGAAACCGCCTGTATAACAAAAGCAATTAAGCACATCCGCATTGTTCCCTAAAGCTCCGACAATCGCACGCGCATCACGCTGATCGAGATAAAAACCTGTCTTATGACCGTTTCTCACATCCACATAAAAGCGCACATTACCTTCGACAATCTCAATAAGTTCCGGCATCTGAGAGCCCGCAAGATGTTCGAATTGAGGCTCTAAAGAAAAGCCTTCCTTGGCACGCGCGGAAACATCATTTCTTACGGCCACCCCCATACAAAACGGAGCGTACTTCATCAGAGCCTCTGCGATTTCGCGCTTTCTCAAGTCGGCGCCGGCGCTTGTGAATTGGCAGACCACCCATCCCGCATAATAATCCGCCACGACCCCCGGAAGAAAATCGCTTTCGGCATTTACCAGCCTAAGGGCGTTCGTTGAAGCGTTCGCAAAAAAGACGGCGCGCCGGCCAATTGAGGAGGCAACGAGCTCATCTATGCTCTTCGGTCTCTCGGCCCCGAAAGAAATCATTCTCACTCTGATCTGCGAAGACGGAGAATACCAACCAAAACCGAGGCTTTCGCCCCCGCTCGAGAAAACTTCGACCAATGATCCCTTCTGGGCCGAAGGTTCTTTCGCGACAGCTCCGCTGAATATCCACGGATGACGGCGGCGAACGCTGTAATCACGTTTAGGCTTTAAAATTATTTTTTCATTTTCCATTGTTTCCCCCTTTTGTTGACAGTTTTACTCTTCCCACACGCCTCATATCGTGTTGATAGGCGTAAGATGTTGAAATCAAGATCGTGTGACTCCCTGAGCGTCCTACGTGATCAGGATTAAGAACGCTTGCTATATTCAAAAAAACGCTATCCTCGCGTCCAAGGCCTGCGTCGGCCAACGTCGAAAGGCTGAAACGGCAACGAACTCTCCAACAACCGCTCTCGGACGTGTCTGAAACATATTTTGCGCCGAATGCACGGCCAAGATTTTTAGGCGGCGCAACATTCCATTTAGCGCTTCCGAAATCGCCTGCGCGGATGCGCCCGTCGGGAGAGAGGAAATACGCGCGGTAATCAGAACTTTTCCCAGTTGAAAAATAAAATTCGATATCATCGCAATACGCTATGGAAGGATCACTTTTAAGACGAGCAGCAGCAATCGGCATTTCAAGTTCAAGATATAAATAAAACGGATCATTCGCGAACTTGGCAGAAAGCTCTATCGGAGAATAAAGTTCACCTCCAGAATAGAACATCTTTATTTTCTTGGGCGAGATATCTTCCCACCGGACATTTTCTATACCCCCGCCAGCATCTTTGATTTCTACCGAATCCCATACCGGAACTTCTTTCGTGTGGCTTTCTTCATATTGCCTCTGCCCCGCCAACATATACTGCCAGACATCAAGTCTAAAAAGCTCCACACGACGCTTCTCAAGTTCGGTGCCGTCGGCGACGGCCTTCTCTGCTTCTATCATGAGATTGGATAGCTTATCCATAACCTCGCGCGTAAGAACATTCCCCCACATGCACTCCAACGACGACTGACTCATGCCTGCGGGACGCAACACGGCCGAAGCGTAACGCTCCTCAACGATATTATATATTTTTTTCAACGGCTCCGAGGCTTTTCCGCAAGCCGAAAAATACTCATTTAGGAGTGTGTCCGCGCTGAGCAAAGGATCGCTCATCCACCTGAACTGCAGGTAGGTATCTATTGAGCCATTCATTCCGCAATGATAAATGCCCTGAGAAAAATTCAGCGCCTTAAATCTGTGATATTGCTTTTGCGCATGATGCGCAAAAAAACCAGGCACCCCTATAACTCCGGAATAATTATAAATCTCTTTGGGAAATGTGTTATAAAGCCACAGCGCGAAGCGTTTTTCCGGGTACGCTTTTGCCCATTCGTCAAGTCTATCCATCTGGCGCTTAAGGATGACGTTCTTATAAGGCATTCTGTTGTTGAAAAGGCAGAAATAAACCGTCACATTGTCTTCAAGCGTTATCCCCGCAGGCACTCCTTCATGGGTCGAATAGGCAAGCGTATTGATTTTCTTTCCGGGGTGAGAGAGCGCAATTTCTCTTGCAACCTTATTCACGAACTTAAACCAGTATGTGGAATGCTGCGAACTATCTTTTGCACGATCAATCTCATATTCCTTTCTGCAGCGCTCGCAAGCGCAGAAATCAGTATTGTCCATCGGCTCAAGACTTATGCAATTCTCTCCCCAGCGACGATTATCTTTTGGACCGTTAAAATAATCACGGACATCTTTCACCGTCTGATTGACGACCCTCGGATCGCTGTAACACAGCTGGCTTGGTCTTACACCTTCTTTTAAAGGCTTGGAAAAATACTCGGGCCGATACTCTTCGAATTTATCGTTATCTTCGTCATCCTTCTCCCAAAACCTTGCGTACCAGCCGTAAAATGAATGATTCGCCTCGGCCTTTTCGCCGAAAGCGCAATGACGCAAAAGAAAAAGTTTTGTCTTCAATTTCACATTTTCTTCGCCACTGTTTCCATAAGCAAACTCATAATACTTTTTATACCCTTCGCTTTCGGCAGGCGCGCCCTGAGAATCTTTCCAGAACGTAAAATTAAAGTCTCTGTCGAAAGTGCCTCCCCTATACTTGAAAAAAGGCGCCTTGCGCTTAAATGAATATTTCACCGATAACGCACGTCTACTTGGAACAATTGTCCCAAAGTCGGTAGGATCAAGCCATTTGACGCCTAAAGTATCAGACAAAAAAGAATATAGCGCGTAAGTTGTTGCTCTTCGAAGAAACGGCTCTAAGACAGGATGATCTTCGGTTATAACGGAAACATCCCCTTTTTTATCGTCATCAAGCCCGATAAGCTCAATTGCGCCTTTTCTTACGTCAACGACAAACTCCTGTTCTTTAAAATCGGACAAGTCGAATCTGCTTTTGGAAGTAGGCCCGACAAGAATGGAAATCTTATCTTTTAACGCCATATCGTCCGTAACTATCGGAAACTGGGCGCCTGTCATATTCTCCAAATGACACTTGAGCTCCATAGCGGCGAAACTCGCGACCATTGTGGAATTAGAAGAAACGACTATCTGCGCAAACGCCCGACCGTCCTTTGCCAGCAACAGCTCATCGCCGGCGAAAAAACCGGACTTTAACGTCGTGCAGGCGGCGCACGAAAGCAGAGCCGCCAGAATCACAACCGACCCTTTTACCGTCCCCGGTCTCACAATCACCTACCTCGCGGCGAAAATAAAACCGGGGAGAAAGACATAGAAGGCAAAATTAAATAATGCCAGTTTCCGACAATGTCTTTTTCATCTGCTCAAGTTTCGCGTCATCTGTTTGACACAACGGCAGACGGAACTCACGCTCAAACTTACCCATCAGCCAAAGAGCCTCTTTGACCATGACGGGATTTACGTCAATGAAGAGATCTCTGAAGAGAGTGTAATACTTCGCGTGATATTCTCTTGCTTTGACAAAATCACCCTTGAGCGCCAAACGGACCATATCACCCATTTCGCGCGGGATAATATTGGAAGCGACGGAAATGACACCTTCGGCACCGACTGAAATCATCGGCAAGGTAAGCGAATCATCACCGGAAAGAACAGTAAAATCAGGAAGAACGTTCTTAATGGCAGATACTCTCTCGACACTGCCGGCAGCTTCCTTTATCGCGACAATGTTTGGATGCGCGGCGAGCTTGACGACGACATCGAGAGGGATTTCCTTCCCGGCGCGGCCAGGTACGTTATATAAAATAACCGGGAGGCCCAAATCTGCCACCGTCATAAAGTGACGGTAAAGCCCTTGCGCATTAGGCTTGTTGTAATAGGGCGTTACCTGAAGGGTCGCATCGGCGCCCCCCATTGATATGGCCGCTTTCGTAAGCGAGACGGCCTCGGCGGTCGAATTGGAACCTGTGCCGGCAACAATCAGCGCCTTACCCGCGGCATATTCAATAGTCTTTTCCACCACCTCATGGTGCTCGGCATGGTTCAAGGTCGGCGACTCTCCGCTTGTACCGACGGCGCATATACCCTCTACGCCACCTTCCACCTGCGAAGCAACCATTTCTTTAAGTTTACCGTAATCAACAGCGCCGCCCTTCATAAACGGGGTCGCCATTGCCGTAATTGTTCCTGAAATTTTCATGTCGTTAATTATACCAAAAAATTTGCTTGAGATGCGCCCATTCCCTCACTTTCGGCGTATTATCAAAAGCGATGCGGGAAGAGCCACAAAAAGCGCAAACAGTAGCGAGCCCAACGCTCCTTTGGCGATCGTGATGAACGGAATCGCAAATGAAGCCGGAAGTCCCCAATTAGACATAGCGGCTCTCGTGGCAAAAGTAAACAGCCACCCGACGACGGCGCCCGAGAGAAAGCCTACGAGAATTCCGCCCATCGCCACCTTTATCGCCTCTGAAACTAAAATCGCCGCGATATACCACCTGCTTGCTCCTACAGCTCTTAATACGAGAAATTCGCGCCTACGAGCGTTTACGGAAGCTGCAAGCATTGCGATAAAACCCAAAGAAACGACGGCTATAAAGATAAAAGGCACGCGCGCCATCGAGCCTATAATATCTACTCCGTGCGCCAGCGTCCCGTCGGAAATCTCATCACGCGCATGAAGCCTTACCGTATTTTTATTTACATCGGAAGAATTGACGCCTAGAATTCTCACAATTTCGTTTTCAACTATCCGCCCCGCTTCAAAAACCCCGTGCTTATCAAGAAAACCCTTTTCGAAATCTAGCCAAAGATGCGTCATTTTAACCATCGCCGCCGGACGGCTGTCAGAAGCCATAATAGTATCAAAAGACACAAAAACGGGTCCGTCCGTATTTACAGGCATGCGATTAAGTCCTCTAAGCAATCCGCGGCTTGTGACAAGATGCCAGTTCAAATCGACTATCCCGACGATTTTCAGAGAAATATCATGTCCATCGTTCGACCTGATATTCAGTATGTCATTAAGAGCTAAATTGCGCGCTCGCGCCATCATTTCGGTAATTACGCAGTTATCGCCTTCTTTCAACTCTTTTGCGGCCTGAGCGTAAGAGGATGAAGTAAACTTAAACTGCGGCAATATGTCGCTCGCCAGCAACAATGCATTTCGGTATTGCTGAACTTTAGCGCCTTTTGTGTCGGAAGTCGAAAATCTTGATGACGATGATAATTTTTCGAGAGGAAGAATATTTACCTGCAACGGTTGAAGTTCGCTAATCATCTTAACGCCTTCAATCTTACCTGAGAGTTTTTCTATATCGAAACTTGATACGCCGACAGGAAGAATCGAGACAATCGCATCAGGCCATTCTTTTGACGGAATAAAAGCGCTCATCAGAGAAGAGCCCCACACCTCAACGGCGACAAATGCGCCGAAACCGCAAGCGAACGAAACGAACATTCCAAGATGTTTTTTGCGAGGCTCCCTTTTTGACTGCGCCTCCAAGGGTCGCACGCTAAGAGCGCTTTTCAATGAAAAAGCTACCGCGAGCAAAACTATCGGTATAAGCGTAATGAACGCAACGATAATGGCCTTGAAAGAAACAGCCATGCCGCTCGGAAAAGAGGCGCTGTCAAAACTGACATAAAGCCAAAGAGCGGCAAGAGCAAAAACTGCGCCAGATGCACCTCCCGCAAACGAAAGCGCAAGCGCTTCGCGCAAAACCATTTTAACGACGGCAAATCTATCTGCTCCCACTATCCGCATAATCGCGATTTCCCTGCGCTTGTCTTCAATCGACAATAAAAGAGAATTCAGCAAAAGACAAAATGCGCTCAACGCGGCCGCCCAAAGAAGAAGCGTTTTCGCCCGGTTGAAATTACGCTGACTATCACTCATAAAGCCAGGTGATATATCTTCAGCCTTTTTCTCTGTCCACTTTACCCATTGCTCGGAAATCAAACCCGCCGTTTTGGGGGAGACAAAAGCGTTTGGATAACCTCTAAGTGGCCTATCCCAGTCGATAACTCCTTTAAGCTTAAGCGAATACGCTCCCTTTCGTCCGACAAATTTAAGATCGCTTCCTATCGGCGGAACATCAAGCTTTCTTTGGGCAAAAAGAGCCTTTGTAACGACGACGCCATCATCTTCGATTTTGGAATCTGTCGCGACAAACGCTCTTATCGGCGGGCCTTGCATTACGCGTCCTTGGGGACGGTAATCAACGGCAAAAGCTGATACATAAGCTCCTTCAGAAACCTTAACTGTCGCCAGCAGTTTCTTTGCCACGGACAAACTCTGATTATCGTTTGTCGCGACAAGCGAGCGCATGAAAACAACCGTTCCAAGAGCGATCGCAATCCCGAAAACGGCGGCTAAATAACGCACCTTCATCCGTACACCTCAAGATATTTCCGGGAAATAAGCGTCGGATCGCCCTTCGTTTCGAACGACTCGACAATCGCTCCGTTTTTAAGAAAGTTAACCTTTTGCGCGAATGAAGCGACAAACGGGTCGTGTGTGACAAGAAGAATCGCCGCGGACGAAAGAGCGTTAAGCGTTTTCAGCACTGCGCAAACGTCTCTGGCGGCATTGACATCAAGATTTCCCGTAGGTTCATCGGCAAGAACCACGTCCGGCTGCGTTAAAAGCGCGCGCGCCAGCGCAACGCGCTGTTTCTGGCCGCCTGAAAGTTCAAACGGCTTTTTCTTAAGAACCTCTGCGATTTCAAGCGCGTCTACAAGTCGATCGAGTCTGGAATTGATCTGCGCGTCTATCTTCGCCCCATCGAGCTTAAGCGGTAGCAATATGTTTTCTTTAGCGTTTTTCGATTCAAGAAGATTGAAGTCTTGAAAGACTATGCCGATATGCCGGCGACGAAAACGCGCCGCCTGAGAATCGCTCATTGAACTTACGCGCTCATCCCCGATAAAAATCTCGCCTTCATCTATGCCGATAAGTCCCGAAGCCAAATTTATAAAGGTTGATTTTCCGCAACCGCTTGGCCCCATAAGCGCCTCAAAGGACCCTTTCTCAAGAGTTAACGAAAAATCCGAAAGAACTTTTTCCTGTCCGAATTTTTTTGATACAGATACAGCTTTTAACGCTTCCATTACAGATTACTCCTTACTTCATCCTATCAATTCTTCTATGGTTATGCCTCTTAAATCCAAGAGCGTCGCCGGCCTTCTTGATATCTCTTCACCGAGAATCAGCAAGACCGCGGCCGTATGCTTGCATGGATTGGCGTAATCGGGACAAGAGCACGACGTTGTCATATCATACAGCCGAGGAGCGAGTTTTCCGCCCGGAAAAAGATCGAACCCTTCTGATTTAAAAATATTCTCGACTTCAACAGAAAGATCATCTACCGCAAGTCTTGCTATAAGCATAGGCTGAGCGCGAATCGCCCCTATTATGCGCTCGCGCTCGGCACCTTCGGGAATGCGGAAATCTATCGTTACCGTATACGGCTGCGAACGCGTACCGACGACCTTTGCCTCGACGTGCGGACCGATTATCTTCATTTCGATAATCTGACCGGAAAGCGCGTAACTTTTTCCTCGACCCAATCGCCCTCCCAAGCCCATCGACTCAAGGATGGAAACCCACTTGCGATGCCACCAGGATCTGCCCGCTCCAGCTCTGGACTCTTGAGCGCGAATGCCCAAAGCAAATCGCGGAATCCTTACCGGATATTTCTTTTTTTTCACTGATTGTTACGCGTCAAAGAATACACCGTGATCGGTCTTTACCCGTTTAGCCTTGGGATAATCGAATCTCCACTCGCGCTCAAGAAAAGCCTTCGCCTCGAATTTAGCCATATTAAGGTCATGTAAAAGGTAATTGCCGCAATTGACAGCTGTAGAACCTGGAACATCACCTTTATATGTAGCTTGATGACGATACGCTGCACGAATAAGAGATTCGATTTCTTTAGGCATTATCTCGTGGGTCGTATGAACAATAAAGTAAAAGCCCGTCAAGCACCCCATAGGTCCCCAATAAACGACCTTGTCCGCAAATTTGCTGTTTCGCAGATACGTAGCTACAATATGTTCTATCGTATGCATCGCGTTGGGATGTATGGCAGGCTCGACATTCGGCCTTTTCATGCGAATGTCGAACGTCGTTATAAACGCGCCATCGATCTTATCGCGACGACTGACGTAAATCCCGGGCAGAATCTTGGTATGATCGACCTGAAAGGATGCTATGAGCTTTTCTTTTTTCATTTAACCGCAATAGAAATATGTTTTTACGAGCTTCGCAACTTCAGAGGGCTTCTTCTGAATATCACGTCTGAGAGTACGATCGTTAAAGGCTCTGAGTTCAGAAATGATGCCGTCGATCATCGCTGCGGAGAACACTCCTTCAGCCTCGTATATCGCACGCTGCTTTTCAAGACAATCGGCAGAAGCTGCGCAGCTGTCCGGAAGTGTCTCGAGAGAGTTCAAAAGCTTTTCGTTTTCTTTCTTGTGGATATTGACGTTGACATAAGTAGCGTCGGCTACCTTCACGCCGTCTTTAAGCGAAAAGCCGTAACGGCATGCGACGGCTAAACCCGCCATCAAAAGATAGACGTTAGCCGAAGCGTCGGGAGAGCGCATTTCTACGGTCTGCTTTTCAGCGGTATTGTAAGCGGCCGCAGTCTCCTTCGGATTTGCTTTTTTGCAGAGATCCGCCTTAGCGGTCCACCCAAGCGGCACGCGAACAAGAACGGAGCGGTTTCTGTCTCCCCAGCAGACATTCGTCGGAGCTTCCTGATGAGGAACGAGTCTGAAATAGCTCGTCGGGTTCATGTTGCCGAACGCCGTGATGGACGGAGCAAGTTTCATCATGCCGGCAATCGCACGCTTTGCATAATCGGAGATCTTGCCGTTCTTGAGCATCTGATTCTTGCCGTTTTTCATAAGGCGCATGTGAACGTGAAGACCTGAGCCGGCCTTTCCGACGGTAATTTTCGGAGCGAACGTAATATCATACCCATACTCAGCTCCGAGATTGCGAATCATCCACTTCGCAAGCGTAAGCTGATTGGCGGCATCCTCCGCAGCGCAAGGCAGGAACTCTATTTCATTTTGTTCATAAAGCTTTCCGTCTTGGGTAAAGTTTCCGACTTCGGAGTGACCATACTTGATCTGGCCGCCCGCAAGTGAAATATAATGCATACACTTCTGACGGAACTCGTTAAACTTGGCGAACGGAGCCGATTCGTGATAACCGCGCTGATCAACGGCGGGGAAAACGGATGACTCGGGAGCGATTACATAATATTCAAGTTCTCCCATCGCCTGAAACTCAAGGCCTGTCGCCTTCTTAAACGCTTCGCACGCCTTATGAAGAGTATATTCCGGAGATGACTCTAAAAGTTCACCATCTTTATTGAAGAATGAGCACAAAAGGCACAGCGTCGGCAACTTTGCGAAAGGATCGACAAAAGCCGATGAAAAACGCGGCACAACATAAAGATCAGAACTCGACGCTTCAATGTAGCTGAAAAGCGAAGAGCCGTCTACGCGCTCACCACAAGAGAGTATCTCATCAAGATACGCCTCATCGTTAAGAACAAAGTTAAGCGTTTTAAGTCGACCATCACCACCCGGATACATAAAATTGATGTGGCGAACGCCTTGAACCTTGACAAACTTTTTTATGTCAGCTTTTGTGAAAGCTGCACGCGGTTTCTTTAAGAAAGCGACAATGTCGCAAATGTTAGCTTCTGTGTTTTGCATATTATAACACCTTTCAATTCATTAAATTATACCAAATAGCCTACACATTACGCAAATCTAAAGGTAATAAAAAAAGAAAAAGAGAGCCGACAGAAAGCAGCTCTCTTTTTTTCGACTATTTGAAGTATAGCTTACTTCGTAAGTTCAGCGGTAACGCTCGCGAGAACATCGCGCAAAGCCTGAGGAACGCGCTTGGCCGTCTTGGAGACAACCTTGGAGTCCTTAGAAGCCTTGGCGTCATATTCGTCATAGCTCTTGCCGATGGTCTCGATTTCCTTAACCCAGCCAGCCTTGTCGACCTTGAGGATTTCCTTAAGATCGGCAGGAACGACTTTGAACTTACCCTCGTTGTTCGAAAGGTCGATATCCTTCTCGAGCGGGAGGTTACCAATAGCCGTCTTGGTGGCCTTAACCTTGCCGTCGATACGGTCGCAGATCCACTTGAGAACGCGGCTGTTGTCGCCAAAGCCGGGCCACATGAAGCGGCCGTCGTCGCCCTTGCGGAACCAGTTGACGAAGTAGATCTTAGGAAGCTTCGAAGCATCAGCGGAGGTGCGCTCCATCTCGAGCCAGTGCTGGAAGTAGTCGGCGACGTTGTAGCCGAAGAACGGAAGCATCGCCATAGGATCGCGGCGGACCTGACCG
>CAJGDE010000058.1 GCA_904502135.1 Kiritimatiellia bacterium | reverse complement strand
TTATGCAGTTCCAAAATGCCGTCGTGCCGATACTTTCTATCGTGCGCGGGACGATTTTTGTTATATCGCTTGAGAGATTCGTCGAACCCGCGAACGCGGCATCGCCAAGATGCTTAAGCGGCAAATCGAGCACGACCTCCTTAAGAACGGGACAATCCGAAAATACGCCACTGCGAATCCCAGGATGGGTCGCGTAGGAGCCGTTCGGAATAGTATCAGCCGAACCCGATAAGATTACGCGCTCAAGCTTTTCGGCGCGAGAAAAGGCGCAGTGTCCGACAGATGAAACCTTGTTAGCGTAAAATCCGGTAACTGAAGCGTTTTTACGAATAAGATCTTTACCTATCGAAACGGATTTTACATCAACAAGTCCCTTGGAGGATTTAAGTTTAATATCTCTTAAATCGATAACACCCGAAACATCTGCGCCGAGCGAATCAATCGTAATAATACCGGATGTGTAATCAGTCTGAGGCGCACATTTTATGTAGAGCTTTTTCGTGCCGTCCTCTGAAACGATTGGCCAGCCTTTTCTCTTCTCAAACGCTCCGACATTCCAGACATTGTCCGCAAGCGACGTGAAAGCGAGCGAACAAAGACCGACAAAACAAACCTTCTTCAAATTCATCGTGTGCCCTCCTTAAGGCTCTTGACTAAACTCTTGAAATCACGCGGCTGAGGCCCTTCGCGCCAGCACCAGATGTAGAAATCCTTTCCGATCTGTTCAAACCTGTCGACAAGTTCAAGTCGCGAAGGCAATTTGATATTTTCAAACGACGCATCATTCATTGACTTCTTAGCATCTTCGAAAACGGACTTAACTTCATCATATCGCTCAATAACGAGCATAAGCATACCGGCGCTTAGGCAGCGGACATTGCCGTGAGTAAACTTATCACCAGCCGTCTTCGAAAGAGCGTTTTCAAAAAGCATGAACGACTTGCCGAGATTTAACGCATTAAGCCAGCCTCTGCCTGGATTGTAGCCGTGCATTCTCGCACGTGTTTTGCGCTTCTTTGGCTCTTCGCCCCATACCGCCTTTTCGAGAAGCTTGTAATAGGCGTTTATCTCGACGGAGCCTGCGCCGCAGCAGTGATCGATCCACTCCTTGGACATCTCATCGGTATCAAGTTCAGGATTCCAGAGAAGTTTCGCGTAAAGGTAGGTGCGAAGCTCGACGAAATCGGCAAATACTGCGCCATGTTCCATCTGAGTGCTGACGCGCTTTACACCGAGATCGCGGAAAGTCTTAAAGTCGTCTGCGTAAAGATGGTAAATCGGGTGAGGAGTAATGTAATTGCGGAAACACGCATCCCAGTCCCAGATTGTAAGACGCCCGGGCGCGATTTTGCTCCATTCGGTCAAACGGCGCATCTGAGTATCTTGAACTTTGATAGGCAGAGCCTTGTTGCCGTTCTGGCAGATTGTGACATAGACATTGCGATGGAGAGCGCTCGGCACCTTTTTAGGCGGCTCGACCCAATCCCAATAAGCGAGAGTTAAAATGCGCGCCTTAGGATATTCTTCCTCTATGCCTGAGGCGACATAGTTGCAGATATCAAGAAGCGGACCCACGCGCGAGCCGCCCCACTCGCCGAGAAGTTTTTTGCACTCGGGGCATTTGCAGAACTTGTTGCTGTCGAGATACGAAAGGCTCACGTATGTTATGCCGTCCAAATCGAACGCGCCAGAATCTTTGCGGGCCTTAAGTTTAGCTTTTACCTCTTCTAAGAGCTGCTTTCGCATTTCTTGATTTGAATGGCAAAGCTGAACGCCCTTCGTGCGCTTTCCGCCGACAAGTCCATACCATTCGGGGTGAGCTTCAAAGTGCTTCTCGGGGTTGATGTAATATTTGTTGCCTAAGGAATGGCCGCCGCCCATCTGAGCATCGCGCTTACCGCCGATTTTCTTGTACTCGCGGCTGACGCGAAGCTTAACCGCCCACGCGGGGCCGACATTGCGGTCAAGCGCGATGGAGCCGGGGAAGCGCTGCTCGAAAGGCGGCGCATAGCTGTACGAAAGATCCGACGGCACGGAGAGCGTCGTTTTGGAAGGAATCTTATCGCTCTTAGGATCGACACCGAAGAACCTTACGCCCCAACGCTCCAAAAGTTCATAAGCGGCATTGATCGCGCCGCGAGGACCTTCACCGTAAAGTTCAAGGGTAGAACCGTCGGAGGCGACCTTAAGGCCGATCTCATCACGCTTAAGCCCCTTTCGATTGTTTGAAATAAGAATGGTTGAAGCTGAAACTTCATTCGTCGCAAGGACCTTAAGATCTGCTCCGCTCATCGCCTTGACGTATCTCTGAAGCTCCTTCGCGGCGAACTTAGCGCCGCTTGAGTTATCCCCTAATCGGATAGCCGCTTTGGCGTTTGAGTTTTCGACGACAATAAAATCGGCGGCACTTGCCAAACCCCCGAAAGACAAGACTAACAAAACCGACATAGCGAGTTTTATTTTCTTTCTGTTTTTTCTTATCATATATGTATTTCCTTATATTTTCTATCGCCTCTTTTGACCATAATCAAGACATAAATCTTATGTCAAAAAAAGCGTCCTTTATGATACCACAAACATCACGATCCGGTCAAACCGACACTATGTTTTTTTGCGCAAAAAATTTCGTGTTTATTTTCACAACGAACTATGCTATAATCATTTTTCATGAAAAACAAAAACTCAAAAAAGCAAATCAATATTCTTGTAGCGGTAAAAATCTCGCACACTTCAGGGCGTGATTTGCTTTCGGGCATATTCAAATTTCTCGAAGCCAACGTCAGCTGGCAGATTCATTTGGTGCAAACGACAGAAGAATTCTCCGCCAAACTTCGCGAACAGTTTAATCAAAATGACTTTGACGGAATTATCGCCACCTTCCCGATTTCTGATGAAGCGATAGACCTGCTCGCAGCAAGCGACCTACCGACGGTATTGGTGAATATAGAAGACAAGCGTCTATTAAACCGCAACGGAAAAACCTCATTTATAAAAAACGACAATGCGGCCATCGGCAAAAAAGCCGCCAATCTGTTTCTTACAAACGGGCAATACGCTTCTTTTGTCTGCTTTTCCAATTCCGACAGCAGATGGAGCTATGAAAGGAGCAAAGGCTTTGAAGATGCTTTGAAAGAAAACAAAAAAGACTGCCTTAAAATTACTATAGATACGATATCGGGCGAGGCCCAGGAAAAATCAAAAATACTCCAAGATATTCTTGTTCAAACACCTAAGCCGTCGGCCATTTACGCTACGAGCGACGAGTGCGCCATCGAAATATTGAAAGAAGCCAACACAAAAAAAATCAAGATTCCTTACGACATCGGACTTTTAGGGACAGATAACGACGAATTTCTTGTAAGCCATTCGAACCCTCCCATATCAAGCATTGTCCCTGGGCACACAAAAATGGGGCTTCGAGCCGCGCAAGAACTTAAAAAACTGGTTGATGGAGACTTAGTGCCAGAAAAACCGATATACATATCGCCCGTAAACATCATCGAGCGCATGTCCACAAAACCTATTATGCCAGGCAACATTCTTGTTAAGCACATAAAAGCGTACATAAAGGCCAATTACAACAAACGGCTTCGCGTCTCTGACATAGCCAGCCACTTAGGCATCTCAAAGCGCTTGGCCGAACTTAGGTTCAAACAAACAGAAGGATTTTCTATTCATAAGGCAATTGAAGAGCTTCGCGTAAGAGAGGCTAAGAAACTGCTTCAAAAATCTGAACTGTCAATCACTGAAATCGCCAAGCGCACAGGTTTTTTAAGTCAGAATAGACTTGCGCATTTCTTTAAGCAGCATTTTTCCATGTCGCCTACCCGGTGGCGCGAGCACCACATCGCCAAGGATAGTAAACACTAAAAAATCTTTACGTCCAAACCTCGCACCTCAGGCTCGAGAATAACGCCAAAGCGATAAAAAACTTTAAGCCGCATAAGGCGAGAGAGCGCCAGAAAATCAGATGCGCGATCTTCATTCTGCTGAACAATGACATTGGCATGAGATTGCCAGACAAAAGCGCTGCCCACCGAAAGACTTTTTGCGCCAGCCGATTCAAGGAGTCTCCCGGCGAAATCTCCAGGAGGATTTTTAAAAACAGAGCCTTTTGTTCCCGCAGGAAATTTTGAACGCCTTTTGGCGTATTCTTTCGATAGCGCTTCGTCTTTTTCGTAAGGCTTCAACTTAAAATCCTGGATTTCGCCTTTTATTGAACTTTTTCGATATCCAAAGCCGCACTCATCGGCATCAAGCCACTTTCCGTCAACCTTGACGCTTTCTATAAGCTCGCTTATCGAATGTCCGAAAGCGCCGGCATTCATCTTTATCCAACCGCCAACGGTGCCGGGTATGCCGGTCATCCAAGGGATTGATAAAGAAGCTCCTATCTGCGACGAACGGTAGGAACTCTTTACATACACCTCATTCGTCTTTAAGTCGCTTTGCCACGTATTGGACCCTGCTCCAAGCCAAATACGCTTTTCTTCCAAAATTCTTCCTTCTTTCACCCATGAAGCGACTTTTATAATATCGCCCGCTCCAAGAAGCAGCGTCACATCGCCTTTCTTTGATGAAAGAGCCGTATGCGTCCACGCCTCTTCGACGCTGCGGGAGAGATAAACGTTCAAGCCCGCCTTACGGCAAATACAGTACAAATCAGCCTCATCGCCCCCTTCTATGGGCTTTTCGAAAGCTGCGTATGTAGGGCAGATAATCACCTCGTCGCCACCTGAAAGCGCAGCCGGAAAATTTTCAAGAAGCGCTTTTGTACGCGAATATCTATGAGGCTGAAAGACGACGCGAAGAGTCCCCTTGCATACTTCTCGCGCCATCGTTATCGCGCACTTCATTTCAGTAGGATGATGAGCATAGTCTGTATATACCCCATCCGCAAGACGCTGAAAACGCCTGTCCGGCAAAAGCTCAAGCGCCTTCGGCAAAGCTTCTATAATGTCTTCTTTTTTATACCCCAAGCGAAGAGCGACTTCGACCGCCGCTCGGGCATTGCGCCAGTTATGCTCGCCCGCTACGGGGAAAACCCAGCCGTCAAGATCAAGCGACTCGGAATCGATCACCTCTTCGGCATTGGCTTTGGCGATCTCGAAACAATTGAAATACTCCTCCTCGCTCTTAAAATGATCGGGGTGATCATATTCGCATTTATTGACAACTAGTGTTTTAACACGATAATGAACGAGCGTTGCATCTGATTCATCCGCCTCCACCACGAGCACACCCTTGCCTGCACGAGCTACCGGCATTTCGCCGCATTCCCCGCCGATCGCCCAAGCGACATCTTCTCCGAGTGCGAGCAAAAGCTTGGCGATGAATGTCGAGGTCGTCGTTTTACCGTGGCTGCCACAAACGGCCACCGTCGGTCTTTGAGAGGCGATCTGCGCGAGACAAAAACCGCGTGAAATTATCGCTCTGCCCATCTTTCGCGCTTCAACGAGTTCTGCAGATTCTGCGTCAACAGCAGGGGTCACTACTACTTCATCTACATCTTTTATATGATCGGGGCTATGAGAATCAAAAACGCGCACACCTTGTTCTTTAAGCCAATCCAATCGCTTTGACCCAGAAATATCACACCCTGAAACATCGTGCCCCTGCGACTTTAAGAGAACGGCCAACGCCGCCATCCCAACGCCACCTACTCCGATCAAATGAATTTTCTTACCCATCACTTACGCTTCAAAAGTACCGCCGCATGAGCCTGAATGCCTAAGCCAGCTCCAATATCGTCAAGTTTCTCGTTTGTCTTGCCCTTGACACTTACATCACCCATCCCGACGCAAAGCACACGGGAAAGATTGTGCCTCATCTCATCGACACGGCCGCGAATCTTTGGCTGTTCGCAGATGACAGTAAGATCGACATTACCGACACTCCAGCCCGCCAAGGCGATTTCATCGACTACAGAAGACAAAAGTTCAAGCGAGTTAGCCCCCTTATATTTCTCGTCGGTATCTGGAAAATGCGAGCCTATATCCCCCATGGCTGCCGCTCCAAGAATCGCATCTATAACGGCATGAACCGCGACATCGGCATCAGAATGCCCCAGAAGGCCTTTCTCCTGCGGAAAAAGAACTCCGCAGAGAATCAATTTTCTTTCCGGCGCAAATCTATGCGAATCATAACCGTACCCGACTCTGAACATGACTTTATCCGTTTTGGCGAAGCTTAAAGGCGATCTTTACAGATTCAACCGCAATACCGGGGGTGATTTTCGAATATCCTTGAACGCGGTCGGTGAAGGATATGGGCAGCTCTTTTATCGTAAAGCCCTTTTTCCATGTTCTATGATTCATCTCAAGCTGAAATGAATACCCAGCGCTTTGTACGCTATTAAGATCAAGAGATTCAAGAACTTCGCGCTTCCAGCATTTAAAGCCGCCTGTCGGGTCTTTAATAGGCATACCCGTTACCGTACGAATGAAAATTCCTCCCGCTCGCGAAATAAGCCTGCGCTTAAATGGCCAGCCTGGGGTAGAGCCGCCTTTTACATAACGTGACCCGATAACAAGATCGCCGTCTGATTCCACAAGACGCGGCAAATCTTTCGGGTTATGAGAGAAATCGCAATCCATCTGGACTATTTTCTGCGCACCCAATTCAAGCGCGTGAAGAAAACCCGCCACATAAGCTCTACCTAAGCCTTCTTTCTTCTGTCTATGTAAAACATGAATGCGGGGGTTTTTCTTTACAAGAGAATCGATAACATCACCCGTTCCATCCGGAGAGCCGTCATCGACGAACAATATCTCAAAGTCTTCTCCCTGCTGAAGCACCGCCTCAGACATTGGAGTGACATTATCTCTTTCATCATACGTGGGTATTACAACTAAAACCATTTTATTTCTCCTGAAAAAAAATCAAACTCTCCCGCTGATTCTAAGGGCAAGAGCCGGCAATTTCACATCGCGCGCTCCCGAGGTTACAAACGCGCCGTACTGCTCGGCATGGGAGGAACAATATTGAAACGCTTCATCATGATTTTCGACAAGCACGCACTTGCCTTCGTCGATCTTCTCGGCAAGCATCTCTGACGAGACCGATCTATCAGCCGTTCCGCCAGCGTCATACACCGGCAACAGGAGCAATTTATCCTGAGAGCGTATAGTCTCATTAAACATGGCCGCAAGCTGATCCATCATTTTTTTTATGGGCCCGTAGCCGTGAGGGCGCCATATTACACACACTCCCTGCGGATACATCTCAGCAAGAGCCGTCCACATGGCTTTGATCTTGTCAGGATTATGCGCATAATCGTCGTAAACACGCTCGCCATATCTCTCAAGGCGGCGGTTCACCCCTCTGAATGTCGCCAATGACGAAATCGCTTTCTTCTTGTCTACGCCAAGATGAACCGCCATAGAAACTGCGGCAAGAGCGTTCTCTATATTGTGCGCACCGGGCATTTTGAGCGTCTTTTTTATCTGAAGAGACGTCTCTTCATCTCTATCAAGCCCTACCGATGTGCGACCGTCAACGAGAGGCCCGGGAAGACCCTGAATAAATCTGTCAAAAACCTCATCCATTTCTTCTTTTGAATAATGGTCGGCACTCGCGTTGGTTATTATCGCGGCATAGGGATTGAACGAAGTAAGAGATTTATCGGATTCATCAACTTCGGCCACCGCAAAATCACCCTCGCCAAATCTTACGGCCCCTTCCCAACCGGGGACATTCGCGCCATTAACGCAAAACGGATCCAACCCACCCTCGGCAAGAATATGCCCAAGAAGCGCCGTTACGGTGGTCTTTCCGCAAGTACCCGCAACAGCCACAAGTTTCTTTTTTGAAAGCGTGCGATCAAGGGCGCTAGCGCGGTGAATTATCTTTATCGAAAGATTTTTGGCTTTTACAAGATCAAGGTTTGTCTCTTCAATGGCTGTTGAAACCACAATCTCATCAAGGGAACAATCAACGCCGCTTCCGTCATCGGGAAAAACCTTTATGCCAAAGGCGTTGAGCATCTTGACATTGGGCGAGGTCAAATCTCGATCGGACCCGGTAACTTCATGCCCCGTGCGGAGCATTGCCACGGCAAGCGCACTCATTCCCACGCCGCCTATTCCGACGAGATGACTTTTCATTTTCTTTTAAAAAGATATTTTAAAATCTTTTCAATGCGCCACGGATAAAACATTCCGTACATTCCGATTACCGCAAGTATGTAGGCCAAGGCGACGACAATCTGAATCGGGGCAAACCCTTCTTCTGGAACGAGGGGTCTGGTAAACTTAAAAAGCTCCGCCGGCAGAAGCATAAATATGGCCATGATCGAGCGGGTAAGCAGATACTCTTTCATCCAAATGCATGTCAGATATGAAAGAACGCCCGCCATAATCCACAACTGACACGGAAAGCGCTTTAAAAAAGCGTCAAATACGGCGATACCTAAAGTGTCGCATTCATATGCCGTCCAAAACCAGGCAAGCGTTGTTATTATTATTGCGGCTAATCTTGTCTTTTTCATATCTGTCATTGCTCGTCAGCATCGCCGAAATGGCGGCGATAATACCGGTTGAAAGCATAAAACATAATATTGACGCCAAGCTTGTACGCCTGATCGGCCACTTCCTTGGAAGCGCCGGAATGATCGTCTTTCCAAGCGTCGTTTATGTCGCCCGGATGGTAAAAGACCACCCAGCGCCCCTCATCACGAATGCCAAGAGCCCGGGTTCCGTCATGATGCCAAAAAGGAGGCGCTCCGTCCGGGAACATGTATGGGCGCTGATAAATGTCATCATCGTTTGATATATCGACCAAGGGCTTTCCGGGGAAGACCCTTCTTAGCATCGCTCTTACGGCATGGCCGAAGTGACCGCCGCCGTTATCAATAAAGAGCATGCCGCCCTCATTAAGGCAATAGTCTCTAAGAATCTTAACTTCACTTTCTGAAAGCGAAAGCCCTTTCATGCCTGTCATGAACACAAACGGTGGCGCTCTTTTCTTCGGGAAATACCTAAGCCGCGTGATTTCACGCGCTTCAGTATCCTTGGCAATTTTCATGCCGGTCCATTCATGAAATTTGATAAGCAGGTTGTAGTCCGACCCCTTGCCCATATCTTGATCCCAATCGCCGCCGCGATATTTAAGACGAATAAATCTGACGGCGGAATTCTCCATCCCTGACGGCCAGCCGTTACCCTTGCCCTTTCCTTTGCCGGCCGCCATAACCTGAGTCGCCTCGTATGTATCGCGCGTCTCCTCTTCAAGTTCCTTTAGAGTCGTTACATCGTCTATATTCATGCGGGTAAGAATATATGGGCTCCAGGGATTGACCGTTAATTTTTTAGGCTTCTTCTTCGGTTTTATCTTTTTAACTTTCACCTGCTGGAGAACTTCCTGTCCGCCCCCCTTCGGCAGCCCGTAAGGGTCTTCCCACCCCCAGAAGAAAATGAGATAAGGAAGAAACATCACCAGCAGAAAGAGAGAAATCGACCAATAAAGCGAAGAGCGGAATCTCGGGTCGCGCCCGCCAGTGCGAAGATTTTCAACGAGCCTTTCACCGGCACGCATCGGGAAAACGCCACATGTCTTAAGGTTATAGCTGCTGCGCACCCGCATCGTGGCAAGCGCAAGAAGTATTACCGCAAAAAGGAGCGTTATAAGCGCAAAAACAAAAAACGAGCCCGTCCAAAGATTGTTTCGCATGGCCGAATCGAACGCCTTGTGATCACACGAAACGAGAATTGACGGCGCAATAAGAGTCCAGCGGAAGACAAGAAAAGTGACAATCGCCTGAAACGCCCATGCGCACTCAAGAAGCCTAAATGAAAAGCTTCTCGCTATCCAGGCGAACATGGCCGCGACTAAAGAAAGCCCCGCCCCGTAATAAGCCAAAATCTTAAGCGATTTCGCATACTCCAAATGCCCGGCATTCGAGAGATAGCGCATCATCGCTTCATCTAAGCCAGCCCATCTGCACCAAGGTCCTGGCAGAATATATCCGATCGCCGCCGATAAAAGCGCTAAAAGGAGAAACGCGAAAGAGAACTTAGCCTTAAGAGGGATGCGCCCCTGAAAACGCCATAATGCGCCGAAAATGCGCGTGAAAAAACGCGCCATCGCATTATGGATTGCCTCTATCAATCGGTATAGGAGCTCTAAACAAACCACGTCAACAATACTCCGCTATCAATCGAGAGAGAGGTCGTCACCGTATTCAAACTCTTTTTTAGGAGGCAAAGGCTGAACCTCAGGCGGCGTCTTACCATCCTTCGTAACTTCGCCTGCGGAAACAGCGGCAGAAGAAGAGGACTGAACCTTGTTTGTCGCGGCAATCTTCCTGGCTTCTTCTGCGGCAGCCGCTTCTTTTTGCGCCTTTTCCGCAGCCTCGGCCTTACGCTTGGCATCATCCGCCTCTTTGCGCTCCTGAGCTCTGATGGCATTTATCTGCGAAGGCGATTTGATGCCGTAGGTGCGCCAGTCGTTGAAAAGGCTGATGCTCGTCAAACCCATAACAAGAGCATGAGCTATAATTGAAATAACGGTCGCTTTGAACATCACGGAACGGCCGATATCCGCCAAAAGAGCATCACTCTTTGATAAATTCTCCACTGATTTATTCGCCATAGACTTAATCCTCTTTTTCTCCTGTTAATATCAGTTTTACGCCTGCTGCCGATACGGCCTCTATAAGCGGCTGGTAATCTTTTCTCAACAAATCTTTATGTATTGAGACATGAACTAAATATTCACGGTCTTTCTCCGTAAAAGGCTTTAAAAGCGACTCGATTTCAGAGACTGCGACCTGTTGGCCTTCATACCATACATTCGCATCTACATCCATCATGATTGAAGCTTTGGCGGCCTCCTGTTGCTCTAAGTCCTGAGCGGCCGGTTTCTCAAGCTCAAGATTGCCGGTCTTCATAAAATTAGAGGCAAGCATAAAGAAGATAATAAGCAAAAACGCTATGTCGCCCATTGAAGAGAGCGGCAAAACGAGATTTGGTTTCTTTCTTCTGCGTATGGCCATCTTAATTTTCCATTATTGCGACAACGCCTCCGGCCGCAGCTATCGCGGTAGCCACCTGATAATATCTTTCATACTTCACATCATCAGACGTCTCAAGCACAACTGCTCTATCCTTCTCGCTGCGAGAAGGAAAATTTTTCTTCCACAGCTCGGCTCTTAGCTGATCCATCGTAAGCTCGCGCCCTTCTTTCCCGTTCTCGGAAATAGTTATGCGATCGGCCGAAAGATTTATAGTCGGCGTATCTGCTTCATTCTTCTGCTCCTCCGGAGGCTTCGCCGATGAGGGCATGTCCATTTGTCTGCCGAAGGGTCTGGCCAAGGAAGTTGTCAGAATGAAAAAGATAATAAGAAGATTGGCGATATCCGAAAAGGATGTCAAATCCGGGCTGATATCGCCTTCTCTTTTTTTGCCGAGCCGCTTCATTCTCTCTTAAAGTGAAATGGCCTGAGCAAAATGGGCAACGGATGTTTCAAGCTCCATCGTCCATTCCTCGACCTTCTTCTGAAACATGTTGTAAGCGACAACGCCGGGAATAGCGATGATAAGACCGGCGGCGGTCGTTATGAGAGCTTCTGAAATACCGCCTGCGACCGCACCCGGATCGAGACCCGCCGCTTCGGCCATAACGCTGAACGAATTGATCATGCCCGTGACAGTACCGCACATTCCGATAAGAGGAGAAATCGATGCGATGAGAACCATTGAGCCCATGCGCTGTTCCAGGCAATTCATGGCCTTTGGCGCGTAATCTTCCATCGCTTTTGTAACGCCGGCTTCAATCTCAATTTCGCTCTTGCCTTTAGCGCGCATGAGCTTAAGTTTTTCCACTCCTGTAAGAAGTACTGCCGCAACAGGCCCTTCAGATTCCTCACACGCCTTGATCGCGCCATC
Source organism: Kiritimatiellia bacterium (assembly GCA_904502135.1). Taxonomy (GTDB): domain Bacteria; phylum Verrucomicrobiota; class Kiritimatiellia; order RFP12; family UBA1067; genus UBA1067. The sequence goes on along the minus strand of CAJGDE010000058.1, from coordinate 884 downwards.
AAGATCACCGGACGAAACCTTTTCACAAACTTCGCGTCTCAAAGCAGCAGGATCAAGCTTTGAGGCAGCTCTAAAAGCGCGCACACGATCAATTATAACAGCGACCATCGCTATAGAGCAAATAAGCAGCGGAAGCATCATCCAGCCGCCGTCCATCAAATAACCCATCATGTTTTCATTTCTCCATTTATAATCAAAATTTCATTCTTTCGCCGTGTGCAAAAGAACAATTTGAATTGGACAATAGTATATATAATATGCCGCTAAAATGCAAGGGGCGCAACGCGTTATTTTGTAAGCGGTTATGTCGCCCATGCAACTACTGTAGAGTATTGTCGGGTGAGAAAAAAGATGGTATTGTCAAAACAGCGTGTTACCTTGAATAAGTGACTTGTCAAAATGCGGCGGATGTCGCGGCAACCGTGCTCCCGCGCTTATGCGGCCGGATTGCGCGTCCTTGCCTAAGCATCGCTTCGCTTAAAACTTCTCCCCTCCTTGTCTAACTTGCGCCTCGCGCCCCGTCCGCCGAATGGCGCATAAGAAAGACTCACTCAGCTCAACACGGGTCACTACCGTCCCGCTTCCTCACACGCCAATTAGCTCACATATTAACCACACAAGTGACTATGCCGCGAGCCCAAGTTCGCTTTGCAAGCTTGCCGTCAGGCGTGTAGTCATACTTAGGGCCTTTACCATCAGCATAGACTTTATTTGTCATGACTCCTGATGCTTCATCGTAAAGCCATGTCGTCACATCGCCTGTTTCTATTGCCAGTTTCCTATGACTTTGCCATCATATGAAATTGCACAGCGTGAGTTAATCCAAACTCGATCAACGCCCCATTGAATATGTTCTACGTCTTGCAACATGTTAACACCCTTCC
>CAJGDE010000057.1 GCA_904502135.1 Kiritimatiellia bacterium | reverse complement strand
TCCACCTTGTGCTTGAATATACATCGTCTGCGCCGGGAACTCACCCATAATTTTCATGGGGATCTTTGAGAAGTTGCATTCTTCCGGCACTTTCACACCATCAGGCTTTTCGCCCAAAGACTCCTGCAAGGACTTCACCATCGCATTGAAAATCTTGAAATTGTTGATGGACGTTTTCCCGCTTATGTTGTTATAGAAGGAACAAAGATTAACACCCTCGCTGCTCGTCATATTCTGCAAGAGCGCACTGCGGCTTCCCTCGTCAAGCGAAGCGGCAAAATCGCCGAAGATAAAATTAAGCGCGCTGAGCATCCCATCCGAATCATCAAGTGCGCCACCTTCCGGGTAATTAATCTTTATTGATGCTACTTTATCAAAAAGGCTCTTGAGTGTATTATGCAGCGTAAGTGTGACATTGCCTCCCTCATTGCGAACAAGATCATTCACCATTACAGGATCGATCATTTTTGCCGCATCGTGAAGTGCCGTCATCACGCCGGGCTTAACCACGCTCGACATCGCCGTCATAATGCTGATACCACGCTCGACAATATGCGTTCCGGGATTTGCATTATTAAGCGCATCAAGCTCTGCCAAAACATTTTTCAACTTATCTACCAATTTGCCCGCCGCCTCTGGGGTATCCACAACTTGCTGACGTCGGACGAGCATCGTTGCGGCAAAATCAATAATCCGTTTGTCTCCCCCGCTCTTCTCACTGACAACTGAAAGCGCATCGCAGAGTTTTTGCAACTCGACCGACACGGGTACCTTCCCGGCAGAACCCGCAGACCTAATCATACTACTGACATTGCGGTCTAAATACGATTTGATTTTATCAGTATGAGCCTCCCAGCCGACCGGCAATTCCCGCGCTGCCAAATGGACGGTAAAACGCTCCTTCAACTGTGATTGCTGGAGGGCATTCGTTGAAAGCGAATCAAGTTGATCGACAATGCTTTTTATTGTACTGACCTTGATTGCTTTTGTCGGATCAATTTGCGATAATAGCTGAGAAGCTTTCTCGCGCACGCCAAAGTAGCGATCATCAAAAAGCACCGCCTTTTTAATTTCTTCTAACGTTTGGCGGTTAACCGCCTGTGCCGACTTTATGCCAAACAAACCGGCAAGAAAATGCCCGACACTTGACTTTGAAATTGTCTGTGTCTGAGCATTATAGACAATGCCTTGATTGCCTGATAATCCACGAAGAGTATCAACTGTGATATTCATAATTTCACCCCTTTAAAATTACATATTATTTACGTTCGTCATGAGCGTCGTATGAAGGAAAGCGCACGCGGCGATCCGTCGGGATTCATCACGCCCTCGACCGTATAGTAATTGGCGGTAAGACTCGTCTGCCCTTCTGCAAAATGATCCTGAATCCGAGTTGAATGGCTCGGATCATTCACCAAAAGATCAATCGTATGCGTTTTAAAAGTTTCAACAGACATAATTATAGCGCTTTCTTTTTTAGATATTATAACATTTTCTCAGTTGCATATCACAATCATGCGATTCTTATCAATGATACTTTTACGGACGAACTGCAGAATTTTCAGCGCGACGCATAGTTATTTCGCTCATCTTCTGCCCTCCATTTGGCGATACAGTCAATGTCCACGCAAACTCTAACGGACAGTTTTCGGGGTTTGTAACGATGAGCTCCACATCTCCATTCTCGATCTTGCGCAAGTCAATCTTGACCTGAGAATGTTCATTGGCCTCTATACCATAAATTCCCGACATACTCCGTAGCGGAATCTTACATGCCTGCCCTAAACCAAGAAGCAAGGTTGCAATCTGCCTATCTCGTCCTTGTCCGCACAATTGCTCCATATATCTCTTTAATAAATTCGTCAGGCTTGTTGCCTTCCCATTTTTATATTTCTGAAGCTCTTCGTCATCCATGCCGATTGGCTCAGATGAAAATGTTGCGTCCACCCCAGAAGGCAAATGAAATGTGAAAAACGATCCAGATGGTATATTTGCCTTGTGTCCAGTTTTAACATCGGTATATCCATATATCATCCGAGGAATATCCATTGCAAGTTGGTCACACGCAGCTTCTGAATTCCGACCAATTGGCTGAAAAACAAAAGGTTGATAAGGATTGAGTTTTAAGCTCTCCGCACCAATTGAGCGCCGGTTAAGCGCAATCGCAAATGCCTCCTCTACAGAAATTTGATAATTTCGCATTAAAAAATATGTCTCTGAAGAAGCAATATACTCATCGGGTTTTTCGCTGAGATATTGTTCTATACTGCCGTATATGGAATTTTGAAAATACTTGCTTATCTCGTCTTCTGGAGTGGTCTTTGCGAATGGAACGGGCGCATCTTCACCCACAATTGTTTTGTAGATAGACGACACAGTCAACTTATCCTGCTTATGCAGATTAACTATCGCATCTCTCTGACCAACAAGTCGATTGAAAAGCACCATATCGGTAGATTCGTAAAATGTTTTTAGAGAGGCGATAATGGGTTGACGATACTTCGCCGGCATCTCAAGGAGCGAATAAACCATCTCTGTCGACTCGAATCCCCAGCGAGAGAAGTCAAAATAGGGGTTTTTGACAGACAGACTCTTCTCAAACTCTTTTAAAGAAGGAAGCTTATTACCAGACTCGACAATTGAGCTCAACTCATCGAAGATAAACTGCTCGAGCGTCGCCTTATACTTTTCTTTGAATCCTGCATTTACATGCGCATCAAATATTTGATCAAAGGTCTTCATCAACTCTTTACTGTGTTCGTATAATTCCTGACTGCCAGAAAGCGCCGGATAAGAGATGAGGCGGCGGGCGAAAGAGTCAGCCCTTGTCAATACTGCAAAAGCATCTTCTGCCGTGCCACGAGCGGATATTTCATATCTTGCGGCAGATTCAAAAACTTCCTTTTCACTGTTTGTCAACCCAAGCGACTCCGGAAGATGCGCAATATCATACAGGTATGCACTCTCCGTATCTAACGGCGGCGCAACATGAAGACTTGATGATACCGACACGTCTGTATTGAGAGAAACGACAGCGTTATTTTTCTCGGCAAGCTCGCTGTCGGAGAACGCTGCAATTCTGTCGATTTCTGCTTTAGGTATATGTATTTCTATTGAAGCGTCATATTTCGAACCGCGGCCGAACGGCACTGCGTCGGCGTTAGGAATTACATCGGGCAAAAGAATCAATTCCTTTACCTCGCGGAACATTTTATTTGTGATTACCCAATCACCGTTTTCATTTTCAGAAACGACAAAGGACTGAACGTCATCGACGGCGCTATTAAAAAAACATCCCGCGGAACCAGGAATGCACGCGCAAGGTACGTCGACAACTGCAATCTGCTTTATCTCTTGCGTTAGGAGCGACATAAGAAGCCATGCCTTGTGCTTGGCCGCCTCATCCAATCCGGAAAATGTCGCATCTTTCGAACCTGTTATATATTTGGCGATTTCTTCGCGTGCCAATTCATATCCGCGCGGGAGTCTGACTCCATTTGGCAATGTGACATCAAGACTTCTGACAATATCCTTTTTAAAGAATGTCACTTCACCTTTTGCAAACTGTGACAGTGAACGAGAAAGATTACTCGTTAACCTGCTTTTGGCTTTTTCATTCGTAAAATTACGAAGAAAAACATCTGGATCTGTCAGCGTCTGAGGCACTTCATCACTCTGGCAGAACTGTAATATCTTCATCTGGTCTTTCAAGAGAGAAATTTTACTGTCGCCGTCATCACCAGCAGACCCAGAAAAGATCGTATCAATAAAATTATCTTTCGTTCCTGCATTGCCACCATTAATAGCTTTAGCCCAGCGAGTCATGACATCTCGCGCCTTTTCAGGCGTATCAATCAATTGCGGCTTGCCTGCCAAAAGAGCCGCCGCAAGATCAATAATGCGTGAATTTTTGCCGGCAACTTCGCTTATCACCTCTAACGTTTGACAAAGTTCCTCAATCACCAATGAGGGATTTACGCTTCCTAGCCCACGCGCAGGATCACTGATAAACGAATCGACATTCCTGCTTAGATAGTTTTGCAGCTCGCGCGTATGCTCGCTCCACCCGGCAGGCAACCCCCTGTTTGCCAAATGCAAAGCAAATATCTCAGAGAGTTGTTCCTTTTGCTGTTGGGGTTCAGAAATGGAATCAAGATACGTGACAAGATTTTTAATCTTCGTGCTATCAATAGCATCAGAGGCATTAAAACTAGAAAACCACTGCACTGCTTCTTTGCGAACACCAAAATACCGTGCATCGGAAAGTACCGCATCTTTGATCGCCGCCAAGGTTTCTCGATTAGTCTCTTTTGCAGTTTTCGTCCCAAAGAAGCTTGCTATTGAATGACCTATGCCAGCCTCTCTGAGCGTTTTATTGCTGTTGTCAAAAACGACTGTCCTTGACGAATTAAGACCCCTTAGCATATCAACTGTCATCATAGATTTCCTTTTCTATAAATTACTTTCGCAAATGATTAAGGCTTTTAGATTTTATTCGTTCTGCGCCGCTATCCTTCCGCCGCCGGTGAAAAGGAATTCAACCGCCGCCAATACGCATTGGTTGTGCATGCGATCCTCTTCTTCCGCCTCTGTCCGCAAGTTGTCGTTATAGGCGTTGACTTCATCCAGAATACGCTGCTTCTCACTGCTGTCAGCGCCTGCGAACGCCTCAAAAAGACCGCCTTCGCGATCAACAAGGTACTGCATCGCAATTGAAACTGCGCTCATACGTGTTCCGATAGGCGTCTGCTTGTTGAGCACATTCTTGCTTTCGAGCTCAGAAACAAGTTTTTTGACGACAACATGGAGAGCTTCATACACCCTCTTACGGCTCTTATCATTCCCACGCCAATCGGTTTTTCCGTCAATTCCCGGAAGGTCGAACGGCAAGTGCAGACGGAGGGTCGACTCTTTGACGACCTTCTGTATGCGTTGGAGCTCTCTGCTGTCAGGCATCGACAGACACGAAAGGCTGCTGTTCACATTGAAATACGCCTCAACGCGGCGATCGCTCTCCTTCGTCCGCTCCTCGCGCTCTTTCTCCCAGCGCTCCCGAGCGTTCATATCGGACATAAGATCAAGAGACTTCTTGTTTCCTAATGTCGTTCGGACCGTGTAAAGACTTCCCGAAATACTTTCCCCTACAGAAGAGAGGAACGAAGTTGGCTTCTGACTGGAAGCGGACAATCCTCTGATGGATTTTGCACTTGTCCATATATTGTCGAGCGCCAACTTGATTACCGGGATCAGTTCGCCATTCAGAATGCTCTCAGGTTCTTCACCCGGGAGGGCATTTTTAAATGCATTGTAAGAAGATTTAATCCTTTCACTGAAATCAGTCATTTCTTGTTTCGTCCTGGAATCAAGACCAGGAATCTGTGTGAGCGTCTCAATGAACGGTTCAATGAGTGCTTGGCGCAAATTTTCGTTTCTAAATTCTTCCGTCCATCTATTCGTTATGGATCCTTCGCTCTGATGATCGCTTTTAAGCTGATTGACAATTCTCCCAAACGCCTCAATAGCGGGACCTAATCGATCAGATCCAAACGCATTCATAACATTGGCTATCAACGAAAACACATCTCTCGTCACCTCACCTGCGGGATGCGCAGTTCCATCGCCCCTATCAACCGGCTCCTGCACAGGAGGAAGTGACATCTGCGACATCAGCGTTGATATCTCGTCCAGCAAATCGCACATTTCATTCACCGTGCCGCCTAAGCGCATTTGACATTGGTTGAAGTTGTAGATTGAACCGGGCACTTCAATACCGTGCTTTTGCAGAAGTTGCAGAGCCGCCGAGATGCGCATGCCGATATCCGATAACGAGCCCCTATGAAGGACTTCTGCAAGATCCTTCGTAATGGCCTTGTCTTTATTGGCCAGATCAAAGTCCGCGCGTCCCTTATCCGTCAGAAGTTCTCTAAAGGACGACTCAAACATGTCGTTCCACCCGACTTGAGCCGCAGTTATCATTTTAAGCACATTGGCGCGTTCCAGGTCAGTCAGATGCGTGGCATTTCCGAAATCAATAACTGTCAGCCCCTCGCCGTCAGTCATGATGTTCCCGGCATGGAGATCACCATGATAGAACCCGTTACCGAAAAGCCCCTCCTGCACCCATTTTTTCGTCAAATCAACGAGGTATTTCTGACGCTTGAGAACTTGGCCATAAAGTGTGTCAAGTGAATCCTTCAACTGAAACAACTGAACGATGTTCGTTGCCTGCAAGGCACTGTTTAACTGACCTTTCACCTCGCCGATCTTCTCACGCACGGACGCCATATATCGGTCGTACGTTTCGCCCGGCGCTTTTTTGAGAACGAGACAATCCATCGTTGGCGTCGCCAGCGGGTGCACCTCCATCGAATGGATATCGTCCATGAAAACCGATTGTGTACTGCTGTCAAAAACGCTTTTCTGGCTGAAGTACATCGGGCTCTCATAGACATTGCGCCCGAAGTTGATGTTGGAGGCCTCGAGAGTAAAGTCCAACTCTTCCATGATTCGGGCAAGCTGCCCGGCGAATGTCTGCGACATTCCCGGAACGTCGGAGGCGGCCGCTTCAAATATCACCCTCTCCCGGGCAATAGCCGTCTTGACCGTCGGCCTGAGAAGCTTCACCACGCATTCCTCGCCTTGAGGATTTTCGTCCGTGACCATCCGGCACAGAAAGGCCTGTCCCACCGATGCCGCCCCAAGCGAACGCGTAACTTCAATTGATTTAATCCGCCCCTGAGAGCGTTCAATGATGCTATTAAGGCCTGCCTTCACGAACACATCCGGAATCGGCAGAAGGTTGGACTTCACATCCTGCAACGCTTCAGCCATTTCAGCGCCAAGAGCCCCAGGCGGCACTCCCTGAAGCATCTTCTGCAGAAGAGGCCCTGCTCCCTTGAACAACCCTCCCAACATCTTCGCCTGTGAAGACTCTGAATCTGTTTGACGAATCATGCTTGCCACCATTCTGCGCTGCTCCTGGATAGATGACTTTGCAAAATAGGCGGAAAGGACATTCTTCATAAACCTGCCGTATCCTCCTGAAACATCCGTCATAGATTCGGCGGCAATCTCTTCAAGCTCCATGGCCCAAATCGGATCAGCCGATGTGCCTGCCGGTTTAGAAGCTACCCCTTCAAAAGCCTGCGCAATCGCCTCTTGAATCTCTCCCATCGCTGTGCGCACACATTGATCGATGCGGCTTTCAAACCCGTCTAGACCAGCGGTCAGTTTGTGAAGCGCGGCGAGCAAGGCTGCGCTACCCATGGTACGGGCCACAGGATTCGCTGCCGCCGTTTCAACATAAACATCAACGGACGATGCCCATTCGCCTTGCGGCTTTTCAGCGGTATTGAGAAGAAACAAAATAATCTCCTCCAGCATCTCGTCCGAGACGGTGCGCAGAAGCGACTCCGACAGGGATTCACTTACAAAAGCGAACGCGTCATAAAAACCGCCGGAAACGGCCATAGGGAATGTCGCGAGAAGTGACGGATCGCGAATGAGGGCGACGAGCGCCTTGACATGCTTTCGCATGATGCCGACTACACGCAGATCAGGATTGCCAGAGTCGGCGACACGGCTCTTGTCAAAGTCAAGAACGTTTTCTTCAATGACGACATCCGAAAGGAAGTCATGTACAATTTTAACATTGTTGCCCGAAAGCGACACATCTGCGCTGGATCGTCCGACGCGTGAGGTGAAACTGACGGGAACAATTTCGAGATTCTCGAGCGCGTTGCACATTTCGGCAGCTTCAACACTCGTCATGAGACTAGGATTGATGTACCGCTCCAGCATCGTCTTCACGGCTCTTTCCGACACCTCTCCAGTATGCAGCCGATAGCGGCCATCGGCGACGCCTTCAGCAATCTTAAAGAGCTCTTTTGTGCCGACGCTCGCGAATGCGGACGGATCCATGCCGATGGCGCCTTTGATGAACCGTAAGCATAACTCGCGCGAACGGCTGCGGAGTACAGGGTCTGCCGTCAGCTCGGCGCCGCGTATCTGCGGCAGCATCTTCATGACGATATGCGTGCCAAACTGTCCGACATGGCCGAGGGCGTCATCTTCGAACATCTCGACAAATTCACGCGCCGTTTTGGCTGCACGAAACTCTAATCCCGCCACATTAAACACCATCACGCCCGATTCCTTCAAGCGGAACGAAACCTTCTGCCCGAGAAAATCCACGCTCTTCAGATCTCCCGCACGACCTTCTGAAAGATCGCGCATGACCGAAATCAAATTAAAGACATCCTTGCCTGTAGCGGAAGTCATCGACGGCAATTTATCGCCCTTGAGTATGTCAGCCGCATCTTTGGCCGCGCCCGTAAACTTATTTCCCTTGTCTGAAAGATCATCCGTGCTTTTAAGCTTGAACAGCCTTATAAGATCGTCGGTCGTCACATCTAAAGGCTGCTTGCCTGTCTGGCGCTGGATAAACAGGGGCGCATCCTCCAGCCTATTATCCGCCAAAACTGCAATCGCCGAGAGTTTTTGCAGCTGCTCGACTGAAATTTCGTTGATGTCGCTTCCGCAGTCTTTAATGTAGCGCAAAATCTTACCCATATCGCGAGTGCCAAACGACCACATGGTCGACGCCGCACGGGCTGACAGATCGCGGGCATTGGTCAAACGAGCAGCATTAAGACAAGTTCTCGCATTGACACGATTGCTGAAGCTATCGTCTATACGATCATACATAAAAAAGTCACCAAGATTCCGGCAGATCGGTTCTGGCAGGTTGTGATTGATGACGCCGCACCTTAACGCCTCCCAAATCGGCTTGCTGCCAAGATCCACGTTAACGCATCCACTTTTGATGTACCAGGCAAGGTCGAGAAACAGACGCTTGTCGCACCCTTCAAATAGTCGCATCCATTGCTCAGGCACATCCACCATCTCCTTGCTAAGAAGAGACGTAAGACCGTGCAAGTGATCCCTCGTAATTCCGGGCACACACCCTCGCGACATGCAGATATAGAACGAACGCAAGCCCTCCTGGAGGGGATTTACCATTTGCAATTCTCTCTTGCCACCTGCGCGGACTCCGTCACGGCATTCCTCTTCAATCTTATGCACGCCACACGAGCCTATCAGATCGACAATCCACTTGCGCGTGGGAACGGATGACTCTTGGTCAGCGCTCTCCACACTTTCAGGCGCGCCTATTTCGGTGCGTCTATCCTGCGGCGCAATCGGCGCATCGGCTTGAGGGTCGACGGATTCAGCATCTATCGCACCTGCAAATTTCGCTATCTCATCTTGCGTGAGAACAACTTCATCACCGATTCTAAATTCCGGATGGTCAAGATCCGCACGGTCGGATTGCAGATAGCACAGAAATTCATTGAGCATGCACCTATACTCAAAAAGATCGTTCCGGGCCTTCGTTTTCTCGATCTCGGCACGGCCGGCCGCTGTGCTGTCATCGTAGCGTCCGATCTCTTTCTCAACAGCCGCGCGGAGTTCATCTTCCTCGGTAGCGACAAGTCGGCAAAATTCAGCCTTGACGTTCGTACACATCTGAGAAACGCTCATCCCTGTTTCGCTGAACGCATTGCGCTTAAGGAGATCCGATGAAAACCGGTTATTCTCTATACAGACATAACGGGCCTTCACATCCATAGGCGTGCGCGGGAATACAGGCGCACCTGGTAGATTAAGATCGCTGACAAACATCAACCTGGCAGAAGATCCCGTAATGGTGTCATTGGCCGCTACGCTGACAACATTCGCTTTCCCGTTGAGATAGGCGGCCAATCTCCCTTCCGGATCGGGAACGGAGATTACACGGCTCGAAAGCCCTTTCCCATTTGCCAATGCCGCAAAAGAAAGATAAAGGCGCAAGGTGCGCTGAGCGGCGGGCGAATCCGTAGCCGTCCGCCCCGACATGAGCTGCAGATAGATTTCGCGCCCGGCCCTGAGATCCGACTCCAGGGTTTCTTTCAACCGATCAACCTCTACAGGCAGATTTTCAGCGGAGATTCCTTTCGTGTATGCCGAGAGTGCCGACAACGGAACATCAACCTCCTTGTCATGGAGCGGCATCTGTATCTTCATAGGCTGACGCCCGGAAGCGATATTCAAACGCCTAAACACATCTTCGACAACCGTCGTATCTTGAAGACCTGACGCAAACGCGGTATCGATTGCTGTACGCTCATGAACATCGCTCGCCGCCGCCTTTGCGTGGTTCTGCACGGCGCCCATCACCGCGCGGATGCGCCGCATCGTCAGCGGCCGTGTGCTCGCAATACCGCCATCTTTAGACTCCTTGAAATCGCTGATTTTAAGCACCTTTTTAACATCATCCGGAAGATCGTCAAGACGCGAGACATTGAACGCTTTCGTCAACGCCGTCTTGAATGCGCGACGCACTTCTGTATTATCCTCGCTCTTTGAGGAATCGGACTTAAGCAGCACAACATTTCGACCGGCAAGGCCTCTCTCTTCTTGATTTGATATGCCAACACGCGCATTTGCATCGACAGCGCTGTGCATGTTAACCGCTGACTGAAAAAGCCTAAGTTCACCGAGATTCATTGCCTGCAGATTCCTTTCGTTCAAATCATTAGCGCACCTTTAAGATACAAGCTCCGTTTTTAATGTTGACAATGCATAAAGCGGAATATCAACGAGCCCGTCCGTTCTCGAATAAGGAGATAGCGATGTCCTAACCGCAATGGGAGGCGCAAATTTTTCTCTGAACACGCCAAGGCTTTTCGCCTTGACATTGCGTTCTGCTTTCGCTTCTATCGGCACAGGTCCGTCATCACTTTCAACAACAAAGTCAACCTCAGCTTGCGAGTCGGAACGCGACCAGTAAAATGGATTCATCTCACACGATGCACGCAGTTCCTGCTGAACATATTGCTCTACAAGAGCACCCTTAAATTCGGTAAACAGCCTATTCCCTTCCAAAAGCGCCTTGACCGGAATTGATGACTGCGCGGCGAGTAGCCCGACATCCAATCCAAAAAATTTAAAAAGATGATTTTGATAGGCTGCAAGCGGAATTGCCGGTTTTGTTACATTCCATACACGATACGCAAGAGCGGCACTTTCCAGCCAGACAAACGGATCGCGCAAATCCCGCGCCTGCTTCACGCCAGAGACAGCAGATGCAACAAACCGCTTATCTTCCTTTGCAAGATGAACTGGCAATGAGCGCCAGAGCGAGCGAATCCTCGATAATTGATTTTTCGGAACATGTTTCGCAAAATCGCGGTCATAATCTGAAAGAATCCCAAGTTGAACATCTCTCGCATCAGCGGGATTACGATTGCGGAGAAAAGCCGTCACCGCCGCTGGCATTCCGCCAACGATAAAATAAATCTTCAGCAGTTCAGTTAAACGCGAGGCAAACGAGCCGTAATTTTTTCTATCATCTGAATTTAAAATCTCCCAAAGCCCGCCTTCTCCAACAGCCAAAAGAAATTCCCCGAAGCTCATTGGATAGAGCGTCATCGAATCAGTTTTCCCGACTGGATATCCACTGCCCGCTTGAAGATGTAGCCCCAGTAGCGATCCCGCTGCAACAACGGCATACTCGCTCGCGTTTTCCTGCCAATACTTAAGCGATGTGAGTGCCTCGGAACAAAGTTGCACTTCATCAAAAACAATAAGCGTCTCATTTGGAACAATCGTCACACCAGTAGCGGCCTGTAGTCCCGTAATAAGGCGTTTAATATCGGAATATCCACCTTTGAAAAAATCTACAAGTTCTGGATTACCGTCAAATGCCACATACGCGATATTCGAAAATTCCTTTTGTCCAAAGGATTTCAAAAGCCAGGTCTTCCCAACCTGCCTCGCACCAGCAAGCACCAAAGGCTTCCGATCAGGGCCCTGTCGCCACTTATTTAATTTTTCTATCGCAAATCTATCCATAATCCTCGTCTTGTAAAGTTTTTAACACATTATATCACAATCATGCGTTGTTAATCAATACCATTTGCACTTTTTATAGACGAATATTGGTATAGTTTTGCACTTTTTATGGACGAATCCAGAAGTCGTTTTGCACTTTTTTTAGGACGAACAACAAAAATTTCGGTCTGACTCATAGCGATTGCTTCTGCTTAAACTTGCATAAATACTGTATCTAAAGGAGAAGATACAACTGATATTGATTCTTCTTGCGATGATTCATTATCACCTAACTTTTCAGAAAGAACATTTATCTGACGCGCTAAGAACAGGAGTTTCTGAGCGAGAGTTTCTGCGTTTAAGCCCTCCATTTCGCTCGTACCAGAAAGAATCAAAGATTGATTAAACCTTCCAAGATGCAGCCCTAAAGTCTCAGCACCGAAAAGATTGAACGAAAGCGCCTTTTCAAGGATTTCACGCGAAAGCTCTTCACTCTCGAATACAACCCCGAAATAAAGCCAATCGTCATCTTCGGGACGGTAGCGCAAAAGAATCAGACGATCTTCTACGACGATTTCGCAAATGTTATCTGCTGTAAAATTGATTTCCGTAGAAGTCAATTCCGCAAGTTCATTGATTAACAATTTAGCTTTTTCCATTTTCACTCGCTTTCTTAAATTCCTCAAATCATCTTCCCTGCAGAATTGTTTTTTGAATTACCCATCGCCTTAACGATGTTCGACGATGTGTTAAATGTCATATCGCGGCGGTTGATAAGAGTTTGAAGGTCGATCATATCCTCCTGAGCCTGCTGCGTCATCGCCTCAAGTTTCTCCTTAATGGCATTTACCGCCTGCATACGCTTTTCGTAGGTCGAAAGATCGTCCGGAAGTCCCGTAACACCGATGGTATTAGTAAGATAC
>CAJGDE010000056.1 GCA_904502135.1 Kiritimatiellia bacterium | reverse complement strand
CATTCTATGATGGCGCTTTGCGAACTTACGAACACAACTTTCCGTGCGCAGCAAGTTCATCAGACGCGCGAGATGGTGAAGGCAAGCTTTAATCATCCCTCCGTCATAATATTTGGATTCATGAACGAATTTAGAAGCGAATCAAAGGATGGAAAGAGTCTTGCGGATGAGCTTATTTCTGCTATAAAGGCTGAGGACAGCGGAAGACTTGTTACTTTCGCCTGCTCATACAACAATACTGATATTTCAAATGAAAACACCGATATTGTAGCCTTTAACGCTTATCCCGGATGGATTGGAACAGACCCGGGCACACCAGAGGAGCTTCGCGAAATTATGAAGAAGGAGGTTCGCTCCAATTTAAAGCGTTATCGTTCTCTCTATCCCACGAAGCCGATCATCGTATCTGAAATGGGAACGTGCGGCGTTTATGGACAGCGTGACCCTACGGCTGCGCAATGGACAGAGGAGTTTCAGGCGGAGTATTTCGGCACTATCATCGATACTGTTTTCGCCGAAGATGAGATTTGCGGACTTACGCTTTGGCAGTTTGCAGACGCCAACAGCTACTATCGTTCCGGTGCAACTGTGCGCACAAAGCCGTTCGCCGAAAATCTCGCTGGACTTTTCGATAGCTACCGTAGACCCAAGCTTGCCGCTCGTACTGTCGCCGAGAAATTCAAATCGAAGTAGAATTTCTTAGAGGATTTGTGGAACGGTCAATCTATTTTCAAGCTACAGCTAAGAGCCTTACCGGCGTTGCCAAATGAATCAAGCGGCGTGACCAAGAAAGTCTCCGTACCCACAGGGAATCTGTCGGCAAAAACGGTCGCGACAACATTCTTCGAGAATTTCGCATGATTCTTCGGATACAATCCGCCAGTGGCGCATATACGCACGCGCACTTCCGAGCCGCCGGAATTGGCCGCTGATATCTCATATTCAGCGACGCGACCACCGACATTCGCCGGAGGAAACTCAAACCTAATCGCCGCTTTCTCTTCCGGCTCAATGGTGATTTCGTTTCGCTTAAGTCCTCGCGTCTTCGCGCTCGTGCGTACAGCACTGATTTTTGCGCCCGCAGGAAATTCGGCCGTCTTCGCCGACTTAGCGCGCACTGCGAAGCTCTTCGCTTTGGCGGGCAGTTCCACTACCCAATCCTCACTCAGCTTCATACCGCTAAGAAATTCGCGCTTCTCAAACTCAATTCGATCGTCATAGACACTCACAATCTGACCGACACGGATATCACGACACGTCGCCTCAACACTCATCGACTTCGGCGCATTGTACCGGGCGTAATAGATGCCTCTATCGGCGCGATTCACATTCGGAGCGTATACATCGCAGCCGCCATTCTCGTACCCAGCGACATCTGCGCGATTGAAAATAGGATTTGCCGACAGATACCGCAAAGAGCCTGTCGCAACCGACGTGAACGCACCGCGCCAAATCGCCCGTTCGTTGGTCAGCGGCTCATGAGAATGCCCCGAAAACGCGACCGCCTGAGGGAAGGCGGAAAGAAGCCGCGTTGAAGTGCCGTCATCAACGCCCCAAGCGTCTCGTCCATACACGGTATCTCTCGGATGCGGATGCTGAACGTAGAAAAACGGTTTTGCCGGATCGCACTTTTCCATCGCCGAACGAAACGCATCTGCACATCCGGAGCACCCTGTCTCGGCATAGCCGTTACACCAAACACCGCTCTGCCAATGCGAGCAGAAGAAATCAAATCCCTTGACTGTTTTTTTGAAATACGGCGACCACTCTTCATGGAAGCAGTAATCCCACGCTTTTTGAGGATCTGCCTCAATGGCTTCGCGCTGAAGCACCTTGGGATCCTTGAATATATCACCGCCTTTCTGAAGCGCGTATGCATCATGGTTGCCAAATACGAAAAGCCGCTCGACTTTGCGCCCGTCTGGCGCTCTGTCACCGGGGAAAACCTTAAACCATGTATCAGCGACCGCTTTAAGTTCTGATACAAACCCGATATCAGCTATATCGCCTGCAATCATAACTGCATCTACGCCGCAGTCGCGGAAGTATGTAAAAGTCCGCTCAAGCGTTTGTGTATCGTAGCCTGGCGCGAGCGAGCGTCCGTCTGCGGCAAGTTTCACATGAACGTCGCTCACCACACCGAATTTTAGACGCGCGCTTTCGCCGCCCATAAAAGGAGATACCATCCTGCACCCGGACGCGAAGCCCGCACCCGCAAGCATCCCAGTAATAAAATCACGCCGTTCCATCATAATTTATGCCTCCTGAGCATCGTTTATATTTCCGCTGATGAATGCTCCCAATACCTTGTCGCGGAGCGAGAAAAGAGCACTTGTAAGCATTAGATATTTTATAGTATCATAACGACAGCGTCGCCGTCAATGGCTATTAGAGCGGCACGAAGGCTTAAAAAATGTTATAATATTCGCCTATGAGCGAAAAAATAACATGTGTCGGCGGGAAGCTTTGTGTTCCCGAAAATCCTGTGATACCTTTCATTGAAGGCGACGGAATCGGTCCTGATATCACAAAAGCTGCTATGGTTGTCTGGAATGCAGCTGTTGAGAAGGCTTACGGCGGTAAGCGCAAGATAGAATGGAAGGAGGTTCTCGCTGGTGAAAAGGCGTTTAATGCAACAGGCGAATGGCTGCCGAAAGAAACTCTCGATGTATGCCGCGATTGCCTTGTCTCGATAAAAGGGCCTCTCACAACTCCCGTCGGCGGCGGCATCCGTTCAATCAACGTAGCCATGCGCCAGGAACTTGATCTTTATGTGTGCTTAAGGCCCGTCAGATATTTTAGAGGTGTGCCTTCTCCCGTAAAGCGCCCTGAACTTACCGATATGGTGATTTTCCGCGAGAATACCGAGGATATTTACGCCGGAATCGAATGGATGAACGGCACGGCTGAAGTTGAAAAGGTCAAAGCTTTTCTTCTCGGTGAAATGGGCGTTAAAAAGATACGTTTCCCAGGTACTGCGTCAATCGGCATAAAGCCCGTATCGCTCGAAGGAACGGAGAGACTCGTTAGAGCGGCGATCGAATACGCTATCGATAATGACCGCAAGTCCGTCACTCTCGTTCACAAGGGCAACATTCAGAAGTTCACCGAAGGCGCTTTCCGTGATTGGGGATATAAGCTCGCCCAGCGTGAATACGGCGCCGAGCTTATCGATAACGGGCCTTGGTGCAAGTTTAAAAACCCCAAAACCGGCAATGAAATTGTTGTAAAGGACTGCATTTGCGATGCGTTCCTTCAGCAGATTTTGACGCGCCCTGCAGAGTACGACGTAATTGCCACGCTCAACCTTAACGGCGATTATGTTTCAGACGCGCTTGCGGCGACCGTCGGCGGCATTGGCATCGCTCCTGGCGCCAACATCAATTACACGACGGGAGTTGCCGTTTTTGAGGCGACCCACGGAACGGCGCCGAAATATGCCGGCTTAGATAAAGTCAACCCCGGTTCACTCATTCTTTCTGGCGAAATGATGCTGAGGTACATGGGCTGGACGGAGGCCGCCGATAAGATCATCGCAGCGATGGACAAGGTTATCTCCGAAAAGACAGTAACCTACGATTTCGCGCGTCAGATGGAAGGCGCGAAGGAAATTAAATGCTCTGAATTTGCGGCTGCTCTCGCCGCTGCAATGTAAGATGATCTGCAATAATATTCTTGAGGCTCTAGGCGGCACGCCTTTGGTAAGGCTCAATCGCATGACCACGCCCGATATGGCCGAGGTGCTTGTCAAGTTCGAGGCTCTTAACGTCGGCGGGTCAATAAAGACCCGCACGGCGTGGAATATGATTCTCGATGCCGAAAAAAGAGGCCTTATCGGCCCTGATACCGTGATCGTCGAGCCAACGAGCGGCAATCAGGGAATAGGGCTGGCGCTGGTCGGAGCCGTGCGCGGTTACAAGGTCGTTATCATAATGCCTGATTCCGTAAGCGAAGAGCGCAGAAAGCTCATGCGTCATTACGGCGCCGAGGTAAAACTCGTTCATGACGCCGGGAATATCGGCGATGCAATCGCCGAGTGTGTGCGTATCGCGCAGGAGATGCGCTCTTCTTCCGCGAATGTTTATGTGCCTCAGCAGTTTGAAAACCCCGCCAATCCCGAGGTTCATCGCCATCATACGGCGCTTGAAATAATGCAGGAGGCGGCCAAACCCATCCATGGGTTTTGTTCGGGCATCGGAACGGGCGGTACGCTTTCAGGCATAGGAGAAACATTGAAGGCTCAAAACCCCGACATTGAAATATGGGCTGTAGAGCCGGAGAACGCTGCGATTCTCGCAGGAGGAACAATCGGCACACATCTTCAGATGGGTATTGGCGACGGCCTTATTCCGGGGAATCTGAATCAGAAGATTTATTCGCGCATTGAAATCGTCTCTGATGAGACGGCTCTTCAGACGGCGCGTGATCTCGCAAGATACGAAGGTCTTCTGGCGGGTATTTCGTCAGGGACGAATGTTGCGGCGGCTTTGCGCTTGGCGAAGAAGCTGGGCCCCGGCAAGAGCGTTGTAACTATTCTTCCCGATACTGCCGAAAGATATTTCTCTACGCCGCTTTTCGAGTAAGATGCTGAAAATAGCGTTAGTTCTCGCAACTCTTTTTTTCTCACGCGATTCACGCCGTGAAATTGAAGAGCGTATAGAACATTCGCTTAAGTCAATGCCTCGGGTCTCGAGCGTCTCCGGTACGGTCACTTTCGCCAAAGATGATTTTTTCTTTTTGCAGGACGGTGACGAGGCGCTCAAGATTCTGCACAACAAGACGATTTCGCCAAAGCCGGGCGACGTCGTGTCGGCTTCCGGGCGTCCGATTCTCGAGGGGGGCAGGCTGGTTCTCGAAGCGGCCGATCTCAAGAAGGTAGGCTCTTCGCAATTGCCGATGGCGCGATCGGCCCTGTCGGATCAGCTGGTTTACGCGGAAGGCGGCGAGCGCGATATAAATTGGCTTCGTGTCGAAGTTACAGGCAGAGCCATGGGGCTTACGGAGAACGGTTTTTCGCTTGATATAAAGGGTCTACCGGTCAGCGTGGCGATATCGGAAATTCCCGATTTCATCGAAGACTGCAAGACGACGCATCCCGAGGTTTCGGTAAAGGGCGTTGCGGAATTATTTCTCGATCAAAGCGTTCTCTTCGGTCGCGATCGTTATGTGATAGGAGTTAGAATCTGTGTCGTATCGCCAGAAGATGTTATTCTCAAGCCTGACATTGGTTACTTTGTCAGAAAGCGCGAGCGTCGCATTATGACAGGGCTTATTTTTGTTGTTGTCATTCTTGGCGTAGGATTGTTGGTGTTGGCGTTTTTTGCCGAGAGGCATAAGCGTATGCGTCTTGGGGCAGAGGCTGTGATGGGCGAGCGAAAGCGCATGGCGGACGATCTTCATGATACGATAGAGCAGAATCTCGCGGGCGCGGGGATGCTTCTTAAGCTTGCGCGAATGCCGCAGAACAATCTTCCCGATGTCGTCGACCGGACGCTGCAGGAAGCGCAGGATGTTCTTTTGCGCTCGAAGCATGAGATGAGAGATATCGTCTGGGGGCTTAAGAACGACGACATGATGCGTCTTCATCCATGCGAGGCGATAGCTAAGCTTTCCTTGACGGAAACGAGAAAGGGGCTCTTTAAGGTCAGGTCTCGAATCAAGGGACTTCCACAGGATATGACGCCCTCTCAGCTGCGGGATCTCTCTCTCATCATCAGAGAAGCGATAGGCAATGCCACGAAACACGGCGGAGCGAGGAAAATAGCGATTGTCTCCAACGCTCTTAATAACGGCTGGTGGCGCTTGTGCATTGCCAATGACGGAGAGGCGTTCGACCGATCAAGTGTGCCCGGGCCTGATCAAGGGCATTTCGGTTTGGAGGGGATGAATGAGCGCGCTAGAAGAATCGGCGCCAAGCTTGATTTTTCCACGAAGCGAGGTTGGACAATAGTAACTGTTGAGGGTAAAGCATGAAAAAGATGATTTCCTGGCTTGATGAATTTCTGCAGGTCTCCAAGTTTGACGACGTGTCAAATAACGGCGTTCAGATTTCACCGCGTTCGCAAAAGATAGGTACTGTGGCGTTCGCCGTCGATGCCAGCGTAAAAAACATCCGTGCTGCCGATGAGGTCGGGGCGGATTTGTTGATTGTTCATCATGGTATTTCATGGGGCGGCGGGATAAAGCGGATTACGGGGTCTATGTATAATGTCATTAGCGCTGCAATCCAATCTGGAATCGGGCTTTACGCTTCGCATCTTCCTCTTGATGCGAATAAAGAATGCGGCAACAACTGGGAGATTGCGCGCGCTCTTAAGATGACGCAGATAAAGAAGGCTTTTTCTTATCACGGCAATGTCATAGGCGTTGTCGGAAAGCTTTCGCAGGTAGAACGCATAGGAGAAGTCTTTCCTCAGGTTAAGGCTGAGATCAAAGGGATGAGCGGAGCGCTCAAGCTTGGCGTCTGCTCTGGGGGCGCTGGGGATTTCGCCGAGAAGGCCAAAGAGCTCGGGTGTGATCTGTATCTTACGGGCGAAGCGTCATGGGGTGATATCATCGCTTGCGAAAACTCTGAGATGAAAATGCTCTGCGCTGGTCACTATGAAACCGAGGTTTTCGGAGTTCGCGCGCTGTCTAAAATTCTCGCGGACAGGTTTAACGTGAAAACCGTCGATCTTACGGAGGAGAAATGAGCGATTTTCTTCTCTCGCTTAAAGACGTTTCTTTGGCTTTCGGCGGGCCAAAGATACTAGATAGCGTCTCGCTCTCGATCACCAAGGGGCTTCGCGCGGCCTTAACTGGGCGCAATGGCGAAGGAAAGTCAACGCTCTTTAAGGTTATTGCCGGCGAAATAGAGCCTGATGAAGGCGAGATAGTAAGAGCTCCGAATCTCAAGACGATTTACGTTTCGCAAGCCGTTCCCGCTGACAGGCCCGGTGATGAGGGTTTCAACAGCCTTTCTGGCGGCAAGCGCAGAAAGAAGATTCTTGAAGAAGCTATATTATCATCTCCAGATCTGCTTCTTTTGGACGAACCGACAAATCATCTTGATATAGAGACGATAGATTGGCTCGAAGGGATGCTGAAGCGCAGGCGCGACATGGCGCTTTTGGTGGTCACTCACGATAGGCGCTTTTTGAAACGTATTGCCGGCAGGATTTTTGATCTTGATCGCGGAGAACTCTCTGGATGGGATTGTGATTATCAGACTTTCATCAAGCGCAAGGAGGAATTGATTGCCGATGAAGCCGTCTATTGGGAGCGCAAATCAAAAAAACTCGCCAAAGAAGAGGCGTGGATAAGACGCGGAGTAAAGGCCCGCACGACGCGAAACGAAGGGCGTGTGGCGGCGCTTATGGAATTGCGTAAAGAATTCGCTTCCCGTCGCGTTGCGAGTTCAAAGGCTGTCATAAAACTTGATACGGCTCGCGAAGGCGGTGTTCGGGTAATAAAAATCGAAAATGTTTCCTTTTCTTATCCCGGAAGTGAAAAGAAGGTGGTCGATGACTTCACCGCAGATGTTTTAAGAGGTGAGCGCATCGGTATTCTCGGTGTGAACGGTGCTGGGAAAACGACTCTCATACGACTTCTTACGGGGGATCTTAAACCGACGTCAGGCTCTGTCACGATCGGCACGAACGTGGAGCTTGCATTTTTAGATCAGCTTCGCGGGGAACTCAAACTCGAGGCCACCGTGGCCGAAAATATCGCAAGCGATCGCGATGAGGTGGTCGTCGGGGGAGTGAGAAAACACATATATTCATATCTCGCTGATTTTCTTTTCACTCCCGAGCGCGTGAGAACTCCCGTGAAATCCCTTTCAGGCGGCGAGAGGGCAAGGCTGATGCTGGCCAAGCTTTTCTTAAAGCCCGCCAACTTGCTCGTTATGGATGAACCGACCAATGATCTTGATATAGAGACGTTGGAGCTTCTTGAAGAGCAGCTTTTGGCTTACAAAGGAACATTGCTTCTCGTTTCGCATGACCGGGAGTTTCTTGATAATGTCGTCACATCCACATTCGTTCTTGAAGGTGACGGTTCCGTGAAGCCGTATCCCGGCGGATATGAAGATTATTTCAGACAGAGAAAAGTTACCCTCCCTCCTCAGCCGGCGGAGCAGAAAGGGGCAGCCCCAAAGAAAGAGCCGGCCGATCAGACTCAAAAAAAGAAACTCTCGTTCAATGAAAAGCGCGAATTGGAGGCGCTGCCAGCGAAGATCGAAGAGCTTGAAGGTGAGATCGCGGCGATCGAGGCTGATCTTGTAGCCGCTCGCATATATACGAGTGAGCGCCTTTCTGTGGCGCAAGCCGAGCTTGAGGCGGCTGTCGAGCGCTGGGCGGAGCTTGAGGAGCGTGCGTAAGAAAAATTTCAAATAAAAAACAAAGGAGAAAAAAATGAATAAGAACTTGTTGGCGGCATCACTTGCATTTACTGCTTTAGCAGGGTGCATGACGGCGGAAAAGTCAGGTCAGATAAAAGAGCCTGCGTTTGACACTTTGATTGCTCATCGCGGTGAATCGTATGATGCTCCGGAAAATACTCTGCCCGCTTTTGAAATGGCCGTTGAGCGGGGTTTCGGTTTTGAATGCGATCTTTATCTTTCGAAAGATTTGCGCGTATTCTCTTTTCATGACGGCAATTTAAAGCGCACGACAGGTGTGAATTGCAAATGCAAAGACGCCTCGTGGGAAGAGACATTGTGCAAGCTCGATGCCGGCGCCTGGAAGGGCGAGAAGTGGAAAGGCGTGCGCCCCGCACTTTTGGAGGAGATACTTCCTCTTGCGCGAAAAGACAGAAAAATTTATGTGGAGATCAAGTCGGGGCCTGAGATTGTGCCTTACATCAAGGACATTTTCGCGAAACAGTCCGTAGCTACGCCCGAGACTGCTCTTTTTATATGTTTTCAAGAAAAGGTCTGCGCCGAATTGAATAAGATGATGCCGGAATATAAAGTGTATTGGCTTTGCAACGCCAGAGAAAAGGCTCCCAAAGGAGAGATCGGCGCTCCCCGTACGCCAGATGGCATTATAAAGACGCTTAAAGAAATCGGCGCTGACGGTGTTGATATCCGTTTCGATCCGGAAGTCGTAACGAAAGAATTTGTAGAAACCATAAAGGCGGCCGGGTTCGAGCTTCACGTTTGGACTATTGATGATCTTGATAAGGCTCTTCTTGCGTTTGAGCGCGGCGCTCTTACGGTTACCACGAACCGCTCTAAGTTTTTAAGAGACGAGTACCGTTCGCGCGGTTTCTTCGGCTTTTTCATGAAATTTTTCCGCGATTAAGTTAAAAGAAAATAGGGTGTTTTGTTTTTGTGTGATTTTTGATATAATTTCAAATCAAACGCTATGATAAGGCGTTTAAATGGAGTAAAATAATGAAGATCAAGTTTGGTAATACCGTCGAAAACATTGTAACGCGCAAGGAATTTCCGCTTAAGAAGGCGCAGAAGGTCCTTAAGGGCAAGACTATCGCTGTTATCGGTTATGGCATTCAGGGGCCTGCTCAGGCTCTCAATATGCGTGATAACGGGATAAATGTCATTGTCGGTCAGCGCAAGTCAACTGCCGCGAATTCTTCCTGGAAGCGCGCCATTAAGGATGGCTGGAAGCCCGGAAAGACGCTTTTCTCCATTGAAGAGGCCGCAGAAAAGGGTGATGTCATTATGCTTCTTACCTCTGACGGTTCCGTCGGAGAAGTTTGGAAGAAGATTGAAAAGTACGTAACTCCCGGCAAGGCTCTTTATCTTTCTCACGGTTTTGCTTATGTCTACAATAAGCTCACCGGCGTGAAGCCAGGTCCTGATGTTGATGTTATCATGGTCGCTCCTAAGGGTTCAGGCACAAACGTCAGACGCAACTTCCTTAATGGCGCTGGCATCAACTCTTCGTTCGCAGTCGCTCAGAATGCTACCGGTAACGCTCCTCTGTTGACGCTTGCCATCGGTATCGCGGTCGGCTCCGGCTATCTCTTCCCGACGACGTTTGAAAATGAAGTCACCTCCGACCTCGTCGGCGAGCGTGGTATTTTGATGGGCGCTCTTTGCGGTGTTATGGAAGCGCAGTATTACACATTGCGCAAGAATGGTCATAGCCCGTCTGAGGCTTTCAACGAAACGTGTGAAGAGCTCACCCAGTCGCTCGCTCGTCTCGTTGATGAAAACGGCATGGACTGGATGTATTCCAACTGCTCCCAGACCGCCCAGCACGGCGCTCTTAAGTGGAGACCTTATTTCCGCAAGGCTACCGAGCCCGTCTTCAAGAAGCTCTACGAGTCGACGAAGAAGATGCAGGAGGCTCGCGAGGTAATTCGCGACACGGGCCGTGCTGACTATAAGGAGTTCATGGCCAAGAAGCTTCAGGAAATGCACGATAGCGAAATGTGGAAGGCCGGCGAAGCCGTACGCTCTCTGCGTCCGCGTGAAAAGGCCAAGGCTAATGCAGCCAAGGCCGCAGGTATCCAGGGCCGCAAAGTTACCAAGTAAGTCCTTATTGAGGCTTAGGTATGAAGTCTGGGGTCGTGGCTGCCGCTGCGATCCCATGATTTTTTAGAAAGGAAAAATAGGAATGTCCGAATCGGCGCTTATTCAGGATCTCGCGATGATGATGGCCATCGCCGGTTTGGTGTCGGTGCTTTTCGCCAAGTTGAAATGGCCGAAAGTTATAGGTTATATTTTGGCCGGCATTCTTATGAGCCGCCATACGTGGGGCGGGTCTTTTCTTGTCGATGAAAATTCCGTGCAGACGATAGGACAGCTCGGAATCGTTTTTCTCATGTTCACTCTCGGTCTCGGGTTTTCGACATCGGACATGAAGAAAATAAAGGATGTGACGCTACCTACCGCGGTTTTCGACACGATAGTGATGACATATCTCGGATATACGGTGGGTACGAAATTTCTGCATTGGGGGCCGGTTGAGTCATTGTTCCTTGGCGCCGCCATTTGCGATTCGTCCACCACGCTTCTAGCGAAGGTCATCGATGAAATGAAGTGGTCTTCCCGCAAGTTCTCCAAGTATGTAGTGGGCACTTCAGTATGTGAAGATGTTATCTGTATAGGTATTGTCGCTCTTATAACCGGTTTCGCCGGGGGAAACGCTTCTTTTTCGGCCGTGAGCAAATCGCTCGGTGGGCTTTTCGTGTTTTTCCTCTCTACAATCTTCTTTGGTTTGGTGCTTGTGCCAAGGCTCCTTGAGTCAGTAGGGCGCAGACAGGACGACGAGGCGTTGCTCTTAACTTTGCTCGGCTGCTGTTTTTTTGTCACATGGATTGCTTTTAAGCTTAATTTTTCTTTGGCTCTCGGAGCGTTTCTTGTAGGCATTCTCGGAGCCTCAAGCGATGTCAGGCGCAGGCTTTACGCTTTGGCCGATCCTCTACGTTCAATGTTCGCTGCAGTGTTTTTTGTTTCAATCGGACTACTTGTCAATCCTGCCGCCTGCTGGGACAATATCGCGCTTATCCTGTCATTGTCTTTATTGGTTGTGCTCGGCAAAGGGTTGAACTGCTTTATCGGCGGCATGATTTCCGGCCAAACTTTGAAGACATCTGTTCAGATGGGCTTTTCGCTTGCGCAGATCGGCGAGTTCGCGTATATGGTGGCGCTTTTATATCTTTCCACGACAAAAGATTCTCACAGTCAAATGTATCAGATCGTCGTCGGAGTGTCGCTTCTTACTACGATTCTCAATCCTATCATGATTCGCATTTCAGATCCGATCGGGGATTTCGTCGAGAGAAAATGCCCGTCGAGTATAGCGAAGTGGCTCGCCAATTATCGTGGATTGATTGAGAAGTTTCATGGTTCAAGCGGTTCGGAGGCGGCCGCTAAAATCAAGAAAGCGCTCGTAGAGCTGGTAGTTATCGCGGTAATTGAACTTGCGGTTGTTATTATAGCTTCCATGCTAAACCGCTATGACTGGTCGGGCTTTTCAGAATTTTTCGAGAATCATGACAAGGTTTTCCTCTGCCTTGGAGCGAATGTGATCATGATTGTAATGTTTGCCCCCGTTTTCAGGATAGCTAGGACTCTTGGAGAGGCGCTCGGGGATATGCTCGTAGATAGAGGCGCTTCAAAGTGGCAGCAGGCGGTTCATAACGTCGTAAATCATATTGTCGCGATTTTGACTATAGGCGGGTTATTCGTTTGGATGGTGATGCTTAATGTGCCTATTCAGCCGGCTGAAACATGGGCGAAACTTGCCGTATATTCTGTATTGGCGGTTGCGGCTGTCGTCGGTTGGAGATTTTTCGCGAAAGCGGGGCATCGTGCGTTTGTGCGCTTTTCCGAAGCGACAAAGGTCGGAGAAAGCGAAGAGAAGGATGTTAAACATATTCTTTTTTCAGTTCCAGAAAATACCGTTCATAAGCTTACACTCGGTGAGTTGTCGCCGGCGATAGGCTCTAATGTCGTGTCGTTGAATATACGCGCAAAGACGGGGGCTAATGTCGTGTCGGTCATTCGTTCTGGCGTAGTTACGCGAAATATCGGAGCCGAATGGGAGTTTATGATAGGCGATACTCTCGTTGTAATGTGCGATCAACATCAGTTTGCAGCGCTCAAAGACCTTTTAGGGCATACGGCAGTATAAGAGGAGAATGTTTGAATGTTAGAATGTTGGAATGTTGGAATGTTTGAATGTTGGTTCAGAGATTAGGTGAAGGTTTGAGGTGAAGGTGAAGAAGGGCGAGTTTGAGTTGATAGTTCGAGTTCGAGAGTGGAATTTTTAGTTTTAGGTGTAGAGATTAGGTGTAGGTGTAGAGTGGATAGTTTTATCCTTACTACCGCTACCGCGAATCACTAACGACTAGCGACTAAGCACTAACGACTATATAAAAGGTAAGCGGTAAGTTACCTGTGCAACTGCTGTAGAGTGTTGTCTTTTACTTCCCTTTCCGTCTTGCTTGCGTTCCTGCCTTGTCAACGTGCGGCGTTTTTTCGCCCAACGGTACTCGCCTTTTGATATGGGCGATTTGCGCGTCCTT
>CAJGDE010000055.1 GCA_904502135.1 Kiritimatiellia bacterium | reverse complement strand
TCGGAGGATGACCGCGATTTTCTTGAAGACGCGATGGTCGAATATCAGCAGGCGCTTGAGACGGCGACCGTTCACGCTAACATTCTTAACGGAACTCTCGATACTTTCGCCTCTCTCATCAACAACAACCTTAACAACGTCATGAAGTACCTTGCGGCCGCGACGATTCTTCTTGCCGTGCCGACGTTGGTAGCTTCCATTTACGGCATGAATCTTCAGACGCTGCCTTTTGCAGGGCATCCGAACGCCTTTGGCATCGTAATGGGGATATCGGGAGTTTTGGCGGTAGGTATCGCGACCGTATTCATCGTGTTGTCCAGAAAGCGGATATTCTGACAATGGCTAATTGCAGAGGATTGTCTCTTATGAGCGGCGGGCTCGACAGTCAGCTCGCGATCAAGATTCTTGAGCGCGCGGGAGCCCAAGTCGAGGCGGTTTGCTTCGCTTCACCTTTTTTCGACACCTCCGAGTCCGAGCGCACGGCTCAAGCTCTTGGAGTAAAACTTCATACCGTTGATTTTACAGACGACATCCTTTCTCTCGTAAAGGCGCCTCGTCATGGTTTTGGGGGCGCGATGAATCCATGTATCGACTGCCATGCGGCAATGATACGGCGTGCAGGCGAACTTATGGTTGAGCTTGGGTATGATTTTGTCGCCACAGGCGAGGTTCAAGGCCAAAGGCCGATGTCTCAGAACAAACAGGCTTTGGGTATTGTAGAAAGAACTTCAGGTCTTGAAGGGCGTCTTGTAAGGCCTCTTTCCGCTAAGCTTCTCGAGCCTACAATTCCCGAGAAAGAAGGGCTTTTGGATCGGGAAAAACTGCTTGATATCTCTGGGCGAGGACGCGAGAGACAGATTCTGCTCGCGGAAGAATTTGGAATAAAAGAGTATCCTTCGCCCGCTGGCGGCTGCAAGCTGACGGAAGAAGGTTTTTGCCGCAAGCTCAAAGATCTGATGGAGCATGAAGGGCTTGAGAATAGAGAGCTTATCGAACTTCTTTCAACGGCGCGGCGCTTTAGATTGCCTGGCGCAACAGGGGTGATACTTGGGCGCGATAGAGAAGAAAATGCGATTTTAAAAGGTCTTACCCATCTTGGAGAGGTTATATACCCTGTCAATGTGCCGGGCCCTACGGCGCTTGTGCCGAAGGTGACGAGCGAGGACGACAGATCGCTTCTTTACGGTCTTATCGCCGCTTATTCCCGCTACGACAGGCTTGAGGGCAATGTGCAGCTTAACGTGGCGGAAGTGCCAAGACCCTATGACAGGGGCAGATTCAAAAACTATCAGATATGCTGAATCGAAATGATTGATTGGCGTATTTTTCATAAAGAGACGACCTGCTCGACAAATAATGATGCGCTATCAGGCAGTCATGGAGATGTGTTCACTGCCGATTTTCAAACAGCCGGCAGAGGGAGAATAGGTCATAAATGGCTTTCTACGGCGGGAATGAATCTTGCGATGAGCGCCGTTGTGGACGTGTCGAGTCTTTCTCTTGAGAGCGCATCGACATTTCCTCTTGTTGTGGGGCTTGCTGTAGCGCGGGGATTGAACCGTTTTTTAACTCGCCATAACGCGCTTGTGAAGTGGCCTAACGACATTTTTGTTGACGGCCGGAAAGTCGCAGGCGTTCTCTGTGAGCGCCACGGCGACAATTTGATCGCAGGCGTTGGCGTAAACGTCATGCAGAAAGAATTCCCTGAAGAGATAGCTTCTCGCGCCACGAGTCTTGCGCTCTTTGAAAACAAGGCCTTCTCGGTGGATGTCGTTCGCGGGGCTATTCTTGAGGAGCTTGCCGTCTGTTACGAAAAATGGGTGTCGCTCGGTTTTGAGGCGCTGTATGAAGAGCTTTCGATGATTGATTTTCTCAAGAGCAGAGCGATCGCCGTCAGACAGACCGATGACGATCCAAGCCCCGTCGAGGGAGTCTGCGGCGGCATTCAGAAAGACGGCTCGCTGGATGTCGGCGGTGAAAAAGTCTTTGCCGGAGAGGCTCATGTGGAGGAGGTTCTATGAAGACGGT
The DNA here is from genome assembly GCA_904502135.1 of Kiritimatiellia bacterium. Taxonomy (GTDB): domain Bacteria; phylum Verrucomicrobiota; class Kiritimatiellia; order RFP12; family UBA1067; genus UBA1067. The sequence goes on along the minus strand of CAJGDE010000055.1, from coordinate 10,956 downwards.
TCTTGTTACGGGAGGAACTACGCGCCTTGGAAAGGCGATATCCGATCTTTTAAGGCGCTCCGGGTGGAGAGTTATCACCTCGTCTCACAGGGAAGATGCGCCATGCGATATAGTAGCGGACTTGTCTCAGCCGTCGGAAGCGGCGAAACTGTATCTTGAAGCTCTTAGACTTGACGACGGATTTTGCGCCATAGTCAACAACGCCGCTCTTTTTACCGGAGAGATTGATGATATGACAAGAGTCAATTATGATTCTCCCGTAAAGCTCACAATGCTCTTGGCCGGCAGAGAAGGCGTAGGAAAATGCTCCGTCGTAAATATCCTTGACTGTGAAGTGCATTCGATGAAAGAGCTGCGCACGGGTGACAGCGTGAAAGACGCCTATCTCAACACAAAGTTCAAACTTCTTGAGTTTACTAAAAAAGCGGCTTGTCTTTTCGCTCAGACTCTGAGAGTCAACGCCGTCTCCCCCGGGCCCGTATTGGCGCCGACGGGCGTTCATGAGAAGGCTTTGGACACATTGCTCGAGAATAGACCTACAGCGGAGGATGTGGCTAAGGCGGTTCTTTTCCTTCTTGAGACCCAATCTGTTACCGGCGTTACGGTGCCGGTTGACGCCGGAGCTCATTTGATAGCCTAGACTTCATCTATTTGGTATAATATAAACTCATTTCATTACGATTTGAAGAGGAAAGAGTAGAGAAATCATAAAATAAACGATTAGAAAGATTTAAAAATGGAAATTCTTATTACAATAGGATACATTGCTCTTTGCGTCCTTCTTTTTTCTTTTGCGATTTTTATTCATGAATTCGGACACTTTATCGTAGCGCTTAAACTGGGACTTAGGGTGGAAGCGTTTTCGATCGGGTTTGGTCCTGCCCTCTGGAAGAAGAAATGGCGCTCCGTAGAATACCGTATTTCGGCAATACCTTTAGGCGGGTATGTTTCGATTCCCGATGTCGATCCCGAAGGAACGAAAGCGCTTGAGGGCGGCGATAAAAACACCATGGCCAAAAAAGCCCATATTCCCGCCTGGAAAGAACTTTTGGTCGCCTTCGCAGGTCCTTTCATGAATATTGTGCTTGCGGTGGTTCTTGCGTGCATTCTGTCATTGGTGCCGGGCGCGAAATTTGGAGAGCTCCCCTCTGTAATTGGCTCAGTCCCCGAAAAAGGTCCTGCGCATGAAGCCGGGCTAAAGGCGGGCGATGTTGTAAAGTCCGTAGGCCGGCGTCCCGTCCGCACATGGACCGATATGCAGACGGAAGTTCAGATTTCCGGCGGCAAAGAGACTCTCTTTGAGGTTGAGCGCAAAGGGGTTGGGCTTGTTGAACTTAAGGTAACGCCCATGCAGGATAAAGTTACGGGGGCGTATTACATAATGGCTCTTAGCATTACCAACACCACGATGGCCGCGAGCTGGATGCCCAATCGCAATCCCATTAAACAGCTTCAGTGGGACGCGGGGTCGATTTTTAGAGTGCTTAAGGGGCTTGTCACTCCGAAAGAGGCGAAGGCTACGAGTAAGGCGCTGGGCGGGCCTATCATGATAGCCGAGGGGCTGTACCGTCAGGTGCGGCGCGACCCTTGGGACGGCATCGGCTTTTTGCGCTTTTTGAATGTCAACCTTGCAATTCTTAATCTCCTGCCGATTCCTGTTCTGGACGGAGGGCTTATTTTGTTCGCGCTTTTCGCCATTGTCTTTCGTCGCAGAGTGCCGGACTTTATCGTAAAACATCTTTCAATGGTGTTTATGGTGATTCTTATGGGACTTATGGGGCTTTTGATAATGCGAGACAGCTACCGCAGCTGGAAGATTCATACCTATAAGCCTGAAGCTCCGGCCTCGACAAACGTGGAACATACCGTAGATGTACAAGCGAAGTGAAACAAGAGCTCTGAAGGTCGGCAATGTGCCTCTTGGCGGAGGCGCTTTGGTCAGCGTGCAGACGATGGCGAGCGTCAATCCGCATGACGCGGCCTCTCTGATTCGCGAAATCGAATCGGTTGCTTCTTTGGGGTGCGACATCTTTCGCTTGACGGTACCCGATCTTGAAGCGGCGAAGGTGCTCGGAGAAATTCGCCCTAAAAGCCCTCTACCGCTCGTAGCTGACATACACTTCGATTATCGGCTTGCTCTTGCGTCATTGGAGGCAGGCGCCGATGCGCTAAGGCTTAACCCCGGCAATATCGGCTCGCGTGACAAGATAGCCAGCGTCGTGCGCGCCGCGAAGTCAAAAGGCGTACCTATCCGCATAGGCGTTAACGGCGGCAGCCTTGAGAAAGGCGAGACGCTCGTTTCTTCCGCGCTGAAGCACGTGAAGATTTTTGAGGACGAAGGTTTTTTTGATATCGTGATATCGGTCAAGGCTTCAGATGTCATCACTACGGTGGAGGCTTACAGGCAGCTTGCCGAAAAAGTAAATTATCCTTTGCATTTAGGCGTTACGGAGGCCGGCACTCTCATCCCCGGCACCATCAGAAGCGCTTCAGCCTTGGCCATACTTCTTGCCGATGGAATAGGAGATACGATTAGAGTTTCGCTTACCGACAGCATCGAGCGGGAGGTAAAGGTAGGTTTGGAGATTTTGCGCTCGTTAGGTTTAAGGGAAAAAGGCCCGTCCATTACGAGCTGTCCGACGTGCGGGCGCACAAAAGTAGATGTTTTTAAAATAGCCTCCCTTGTAGAGGAAGAGCTGGAAAGATTTCAACTTATGAATCCTTCGCGCCCTCTCGCCCGCGTGGCCGTCATGGGGTGCGCCGTAAACGGCCCTGGAGAGGCCAAGGGCGCAGATGTGGCCTTATGCGGGGCGGATGGGGAGTTTCTTCTCTTCGTCAAGGGAAATGCCGTTTGTAAAGTATCAGAGAAAGATGCAGTAAGAAAGGTGATGGAATATGTCGTTTCTTTATAATAATCTCGCGGTGATAGTTTTGTCGTTTTCAATGACGATTGTCGCTTGGCTTTACGGCGGGGCGATGGGCGAATATTTAGTTCCGATCGTGCCGTGGCTTCTTTTGTTCATTCTTGAGGTGATGTTCTTCTTCCCTCAGAAGCATGAGGCTGAGACCATCTATGATGCCAGAAAGCGCGTGTGGTATGATTTAAAGCGCGACCCGCTTACATGGCTTGTGTTTTCTTTGCTGGGGCTTCTTATAATACCGTTTGCGAACAATGCGCTTTGCGTGAACTGCGACAGGGCCCTCATCGACGCTGGCGCAAATCCGAATCCGCCGGTGCCGTTTATACCGTTCTGCGTAAACCGTATTGAGCACTTAAATGTCTTTTTCTGGTTTGCCGCAGCTCTCCTGCCCGTTCTTGTAATCAAGCATTCGCTTACAAGAAGCGGAAAGATTCTTCTTCTTGAGCTTGTCGTGTGGAACGGTTGCGCCTTGGCTCTTCTCGGGTTTGTTCAGAAAACGCTAGGGGCTCCCGGGCCGCTCTGGCTCGATAGTTCGCCTTCAAGCAATGCGCAGTTCTTCTCGACTTTCGGTTATACGAACATGGCGGGCGATTATTTCACCACGCTATTTGCAATCACTATAGGGCTTTGGCGTTGGAAGTGCGACGGCGTACGTAAAAAAGCAAGAGAGGACGATTCAGGCGTAAGCGCCATGAAGCGCGGCTATTTCTGGAAGCAGCATTATTTTCTGATTCCCGCCGTCTTCTTTTATTTTGCCGCGCTAAACACTCTTTCACGCGCCGCTATCATCTCGGTGACGTCGCTTGCTCTCATATTCTTCCTGCATACTTTTATTTCTTTTCTGGCGAAAATGAAGCGTGCCGAGCGCGTTAAGAAAGGCGTTTTAAGCCTCGGTATACTGATTTTCATAGCGTTTTGCGCACATGTTTTCATGCCGCAGAATATTCAGAATGAACTCAATACCCTTGATGCTGACACAGTCCTTTCCCGCGTCACCGGCAAGGCCCAGTACCATGCGCGTGTTGCTACAGAACTGTGGAAGGACAATTTCCTCTTCGGTTGCGGCGGCTGGGGTTACCGCCATTTCTGTCTGCAGAAGATGACCGAAACGGAATTGAAGCAGTTGCAGCATGTCGGCGGAATATACGTGCATAACGACCATCTTCAATTTCTCGCCGAGCACGGACTTGTGGGGTATGGGATTTTCGTCGTCATAATTATGGTTCTTGTTTCCCCTGTTTTTGCGATATGGAAAAAGCTTGTGTCGGCAGTGCGGTTTATGAAGCCTAAAGATCAGCCCCCTGCTCCAGTGCAGATTTTCGTCATCCCCGCGCCGATTTTTTGCATTTTTGCAGGTGCCGTCTCTACGCTTGTACACGCTTTCGGCGATTGTCCTTTGCGTTCGAGTGCGGTGCTTACGCTGTTTTGCGCGATGCTGGCCTGTTCGCCGGCGTTCTTGCCTAAAATTTCAAATTCAAAAGGAGTATAAGAAATGTTACACGTAAATGAAAATTATTCGAAAATAAAGCCTACTTATCTTTTCGCTGAAATCGCCCATCGTGTCAGCGCCCATCAGGCCGCAAATCCCGACGCCAAAATCATTCGTCTGGGCATTGGCGATGTGACAGAGCCGCTTGCCCCGGCCGTTATCGAGGCTATGCACAAGGCTGTCGACGATGAAGCTGGCAAGAGCGAGAAGTTCTACGGCTACGGCCCGGAGCAGGGCTATCAGTTCTTGAGAGAGAAGATCGCGAAAATAGATTTTCAGGATCGCGGCATCGACATCAGCGCGGATGAAATTCTCGTTTCAGACGGCGCGAAGTGCGACTGCGGCAACATTCAGGAGCTTTTTGCCGATGACGTCAAAATAGCGGTGGGCGATCCCGTCTATCCAGTATATGTAGACACCAACGTCATGGCGGGGCGTGGTTATTCTCTCATCACCTGCAATGCCGAAAACGGTTTTGTTCCGGGCCCGCAGGGGTGCGATGCCGATGTTGTTTACCTTTGCTATCCCAATAATCCTACCGGGGCCGTGGCGACGCTCGAGCAGCTTCAGGCATGGGTCGACTGGGCCAATGAGAAGAAGTCGCTCATTCTTTTCGACGCCGCGTATGAAGCGTTCATTCGCACGGACGGCATCCCTCATTCGATTTTCGAGTGCAAGGGCGCCAAGACGTGCGCGATAGAATTTCGCAGTTATTCCAAGACGGCCGGCTTTACCGGCATCCGCTGCGGCTATACTGTCGTTCCCAAAGAGCTCGTCGCGTACGCGGCGGACGGAAGCGAGGTTAATCTCAAGGCGATGTGGACGCGCCGCCAGACGACGAAATTCAACGGCGCGAGCTACATAACCCAGCGCGGGGCCGAGGCCATCTATTCTCCCGAAGGGCAGGCTCAGACGAAGGCCACTATCGACTTCTACCTTGAGAACGCTAGGCTCGTCAGAGAGGCGTTGAGCGCTCTTGGCTACACCGTTACGGGCGGAGTCGACTCCCCTTATATCTGGGTCGATGTCAAGGGCGACAGCTGGGACTTCTTCGATAAACTTCTTAAAGAGGCCAATATCGTCACGACTCCCGGCGCGGGCTTCGGCAAGGCGGGCGAAGGCTATATCCGTATCAGCGCTTTTAACTCGCGCGCGAATGTGATTGAGGCGATCGAAAGACTTAAAAAGGTTCTCTGAGAAGCGAAAACGGTATGGCGAAAGACTACGCGGACAGTTCAATTAAAACGCTTGACCCGGTAACGCATATAAGAATGCGTCCCGGGATGTATGTCGGCGAGCCCGGGACGGGCGCGATGTATCACGACTGCATTTATATTCTCATGAAGGAGGTTATAGACAACTCCATCGATGAGTTTGTGATGGGCGCGGGTAAGCGTATTGACGTTAACGTTAATTATGATACGGGCGAGACGAGTGTAAGGGATTACGGTCGGGGCATACCGCTCGGGAAGGTCGTCGACTGCGTAAGTCAGATGAATACCGGCGGAAAGTTCGACTCCGACAGTTTTCAGTTTTCCGCCGGAATGAACGGCGTCGGAACAAAGGCGGTCAATGCTCTTTCCGAGTTTTTCGAGGTGCGTTCATATCGTGACGGTGAATATTCCGAGGCGTATTTCGAAGAGGGTCGGATAAAATCTAAAAAGCGCGGCAAGGCCAAGACTTCCGACGGCCACGGCACTTATACTCGTTACAAGCCTGACGTAAAGGTTCTCAAGCACTTCAAGGTCAGGGAGGAGCACGTCGTAAGGCGTATGCGCATGTACTGCTACGTTAATGCAGGCCTTACGATATCGCTTAACGGTCAGGAAATACGCTCTGATAAGGGCCTTCAGGATCTTATCGCCGACGAAGCGCAGTTTGAAAAGCTTTATCAGCCTTTTCACGTAAAGACTAAGAATCTCGAGATTATCTTTACGCATACCAACCGCTTCGGCGAAGGCTATCACTCGTTTGTCAACGGTCAGTACACTACAGACGGCGGCACTCACTTGACGGCTTTTAAAGAGGCTCTGACCAAGGCGCTTAACGATTACGACCCAAAGAAGAAGTTCGACGGCGACGATATCCGCGACGGGCTCATCGGGGCCGTGAGCCTTAGGATCATGAACCCCGTTTTCGAGGGTCAGACCAAGATCAAATTCGTGATGAACGACATCCGCGCGGAACTCGTTCAGCAGATGAAAAAAGAGATCGAGGCCGCCTTGCACCGCTCTCCGGCGGAAACGGAAAAGCTCATCGCCAAAATCGAGGAGACGGGCAAGATCCGCTCGCAGCTTAACACGATAAAGAAGCAGGCCCGCGAGCGTACGCAGGCCACCCAAGTGCGTGTTCCGCAGCTTAAGGACTGCAAGAATCACCTGAAGCTCGACAAGATCAACAAGAAAACGGGAAAAGCCGAAGGTGAGGAGACGATGATTTTTCTCACCGAAGGCAAGTCTGCGGGCGGCACTCTCGGCAATGCGCGCGATGCGATGAATCAGGCCGTATTCTTCCTGCGCGGAAAGTGCCTTAACACTTTTGGCCTTAACAAAGATATTCTTTACAAGAACGAGGAGTTCTTCAATCTGATCAAATCGCTCGACATTGAGGAGAAGCTTGACAATCTCAGGTACGGAAAGATTATTTTCGCTACCGACGCCGATGTCGACGGGCTTCACATCAGAATGCTTCTTACAACGTTCTTCATGCGCTTTTACCGCCAGCTTATAATGGATGGGCGCGTTTTCATTCTGGAAACGCCGCTTTTCCGCGTGCGAAACAAGAAAGAGCAGTATTACTGCTTTTCTGACGCAGAGCGTGAAGCGGCGATAAAGAAGTGCGGCCGAGGGTGCGAAATCACCCGATTCAAGGGGCTTGGAGAGTTGAACGCGAAAGAGTTCAAGGATTTTATCGGGCCAAAAATGCGCTTGACTCCCGTGACATGCGCGGACGATGTCGATGTAGAGAAGACGATAAAGTTTTATATGGGGTCAAATACTCCGGAGCGAAAGGATTATATAATGGAGTCGCTTGTATGTGATTCAAGCGATTTCTAAAGAAGAATCTGCACACTTAGACAACAAGATTTGATAAAATACAGAAACTCCAAAGGAATAAGAGATATGAAAAAATATATGGATGAAGATTTTCTTTTGACGACAAAAGTCGCCAAAGAGCTGTATCATTCACATGCGGCGAAAATGCCGATTATCGATTATCACTGCCATCTTCAGCCTAGAGAAATAGCTGAAGATAAGCGTTGGAGCGACATTGCCGAAGTGTGGCTTGGCGGTGATCATTACAAGTGGCGCCAGATGCGCTCAAATGGAGTGGATGAAAAGTTCATTACCGGCGACTCTTCATGGCGTGAAAAGTTTATGCAGTACGCCCAGACGATGGAGAGGCTTGTCAAAAACCCTCTTTTCGACTGGTCGCATCTTGAGCTTAAGCGCTATTTCGGAATTAACGAGCGTCTTTGCTCGGCAAGCGCCGAGCGCATCTGGAAAAAGTGCAACGCCAAGCTTAAAACGAAGGGCTTTTCGGCGCAGGGGCTTATGAAAAAGTCGAACGTCAAAGTCGTTTGCACGACTGATGACCCCGACGACAGCCTTGAATGGCACAAGAAAATCGCCGCTGAACCTTTCGGCGTAAAAGTTCTTCCAGCATGGCGTCCGGATAGAATTTTGAAAGAGGCGGTTGCGAAGAAGAAAGACCCGATGGAGCATCTCGCCGAGCGTCATAAATATTTCGAGAAGAACGGCTGTGTCCTGTCGGACTACGGCATTGTCGACATTCCTGAGAAGGGGCTTTATGCAGATCTTCTTTTTGAATGTCTCAAGATGGACGCCAAGGCGGGATGGACGACGCAGCTGCATTTCAACTGCATCAGAAATCTTAACACGAAGATGTTCAAGAAGCTTGGCCCCGACACCGGGTATGACGCAATCAACGATTCGCGCAACGCGATGGGGCTGGCAAAGCTTTTAGACAGACTTGAAAAGGCTGATGCTCTGCCGCGAGTTATTCTTTACTCTCTTAACGCTAACGACTTCGAGACTCTTACGTCGATCATGGGTTGCTTCCAGAAAGGGCCTGACCGCGGCAAGATTCAGCTCGGCAGCGCTTGGTGGTTCCTCGATCACAAAGACGGTATGTCTCGCCAGATCGACGCGCTCGGCGCGCTCGGGTGTCTTGGCAATTTCGTCGGAATGCTCACGGACTCGCGTTCGTTCCTTTCGTATACGAGACATGAGTACTTTAGACGTATTCTCTGCCGCAAGCTCGGCGAGGAGGTCGAGCGCGGCGAAATTCCGTGCGACCTTAAGTGGCTCGGCGGCATAGTTGAGGATATTTCCTACAATAACGCAAAATCATATTTCGGAGTTTAACCTTTAAAACAATAAAGATAAAAAGGAGCAATATGAATATTTCAAGACGTAATTTTGTCGGAGGCGTTTTGGCGGCCGGAGCGATGTCGGGTCTTTCCGGGTGTGCCACCAAGGCGGCAGCGAGTTTAAATCCAACGCAGAAAGTCCGCTTGGCGTGTGTCGGCATCGGGTGCCAGGCATGGAATGACATTGTCGAGTTCATGAAAACGGGCGAGTGCGTCATAGCCGCGCTCTGTGATACCGACCTTGGAGGGAAGCAGACTCTTAATGCGCTTAAGACTTATGCCGGCGTTCCGAAGTTCCGCGACTTCCGCAAGATGTATGATGAGATGGATGGAAAGATCGATGCGGTTCTCGTCGGAACACCCGACTTCTCGCACTTCTGCGCGACGATGGAAGCCATCCGCCGCGGAATCCCCGTTTATGTTGAAAAGCCTCTCGCTCATACGTTTTACGAGTGCGAGCTTCTCATGCAGGCGGAGAAGAAGTACAAGGGTATCTGCCAGATGGGCAACCAGGGCCATTCGGGCGCCAATCCCTATCAGATGGGCGAGTATGTCGAGAAGGGGATCATCGATGTGTCGAAGCTTACGAGAGTTGTCGCGCACATGAACAACCCGCGCCGTTGGCATAAGTGGAACGGCAATGTCAAATCGTTCCCCGTCGGTGAAAAAATCCCTGAAACTCTCGATTGGGATCTTTGGCTTTCGCAGGCGCTTCCTCACGCCTACTCAAAAGACTTCGTTCAGGGCGAGTGGAGATGCTGGTATGATTTCGGCATGGGCTGTCTTGGCGACTGGGGCGCGCATACGATGGACACGATGCACCGCTTCTTCGATCTCGGGTTGCCGAGCGAAGTCAAGATCGACAATGTGAAGGGGTGGAATCCTTATGTGTATCCGATGCAGGATACGCTGACCTTTACGTTCGATGCGAAGGGCAAGCGTCCTAAAATCGATCTTGAATGGTACGAAGGAATTTCAAACATACCGCGCCTTCCCGAAGGCTATAAGTATTTGGCGTGGGGTGGAGATATTCCTCCGGCTACCGGCTCTACAGCCAAGGCTGCCCAGAAGCTTATTCCCGGACGCTTCTTCGAACTCAGCGACGGCTCCGCATGGGAAGGCGGCTCGCACAGCGCGACGCTTCTTAAGATCGGAGTGGCCAAAGAGGATCTTCCCGCCTACACGCAGCCCAAGAGCAACCACTGGAAGAACTTTCTTATGGCGGTCAAGGGTGAAGAGACGGTTAATTCTCCGTTCTCGCGTACGGCTCCTCTTTCGCAGGTGTTCTGCTTAGGTGTCATAGCACAGAGACTTAACCGCAATATCAAGTTCGATCCTTCAACAAAGAGAGTTGTCGGCGATGATATCGCGGACGCGCTTCTCCGCGGGCCTGCGCCGCGCAAGGGTTGGGAGTGTTATTACACAATCTAACAAGGGTAAAAAAGATGAAGAAAATCGTTTGTTTGGCCGCATTGTCGGCATTGGCATTTAACGCAGTAGCGGATGTTCCGTTCAAACTCGGCATAGCCGGCTATACGTTTTATAAGAAATCAATCGACGAGACGCTTGAAACGATGAAGAAAATCGATGTAAATTACCTTTGCATCAAAGATTTTCATCTCAAGCTTGACGCGACGGACGAAGAAATCGCGGCTTTCAAGGAAAAGCTCAAAGCCGCCGGTGTCGAAGCCCGCGCGGCAGGGCCGGTCTATATGGCTGACGAGGAAACCGCGATCAAGGCTTTTGAGTTCTGCTCAAGATACGGTGTTGGCGTTCTTGTCGGTGTGCCGTATGAGATGGACAAAGACGGCAAGACGCGCGTAGAATCTGATAAGATGCTCGATATTATTGATGGCCTTGTTAAGAAATATAATATCAAGTACGCTATCCACAATCACGGGCCAGATATTCCGAAGCTCTTTCCGACGGCGACATCGGCCATGAAGCGCATCGGTGAGCGTGATAAGCGCATCGGTGTTTGTCTTGACATCGGCCATGACGCTCGTTCTGGTTCAAACCCCGTAGACTTCATCAAGAAGTGGGGAGATCGCATTTATGATGTGCACTTTAAGAATATAAAAATCCATCCTAAGCTCAATATCGCGATGCAAGGTCCGCGCGGCGAACTTGATATTCCTGCGATTTCAAAGGCG
>CAJGDE010000054.1 GCA_904502135.1 Kiritimatiellia bacterium | reverse complement strand
GCCGCGTACGAGCTGGAAATAAACGTCTGCATCCACTCCCTCGGCGGAACGATAACCTTCATCCTTGACCGTGAAAAGGCCACCGTCATAGCCAAAGACAAGGGCCCAGGAATTAAAGATGTGGAATGGGCGTGCCAGGACGGCACGTCAACGGCGAACGACTGGATAAGATCGATGGGGTTCGGCGCGGGAATGGGGCTGGCAAATTCCAAGCGCGTTGCAGACACATTCAACATACAATCGAAAATACCTTCCGGAACGACCGTGATCTGCGAATTTAAGCTCGCTTGATTCTCTTACGGAAAAGGCGCGATGAAACTCACCCCGAAACAACGCGAAGCACTGCGCATCGTCGCCGACGGAAAAATATACCCCGACTTCATCAAAGAAGAAGATGGCTGGCACGCCAGATGGCGCGCGATCTTATGCGACGACAACCCGTGGGTTGACGAATTCGTCCGCCGCGCCGCAGTCACCCGCTTGAGCGAAGATGCCGAAGATCAAAAGCACGAAACGATCCACGATGCCTGGATGATGGCTCTTAAAAGCGACACAGGGCTCGTTATCTGGGACGAAAAGGAAGCGGAATCTTTCGCCGCCGAAATTCGAAAGTGGAACGGTCTTGCAGAAGAGGATATCGCCTCACGCCGTAACACGGCTTTTAGATTTGATCCATTTACAATTTCTACCGATGTACCGAAATCACTAAGTTCCTATCGTGCGCTCGGCCAGGCGATGTACATCTTTCAGCCGCTATCAAGACTTGAACTTAAATCAGGCAAGCTCACCGTAGAACTTTCGCGCGCTGAAGCCGAAAGTTTCATACGAAGCGCCGCAAGAAGTCTTAGAGACGCGCTCTACACGGTTGAAGGCGTCGACATAAAAGAATCTATAAGCGCGGAGGCTGAGCTCATCACGCCAGAAGAAAAAAATTCTGACGCACCGCCAGAAGCGAGAATCGTCATCAAAGTCGCAGGCGAGAGAGTAAATGCCGAGGAAATAAAATTTCTTCTCGACCAGAATTCATCGCTCGTGTTTTTCAGAAACAGATGGATCGAAGTCGACCGCAACATCCTTAAGCAGGCGCTGCAGGCGCTTGAAAAAAGCTCTCTGCGTAAAGACATTTCGCCCATCACCTTTGCCATGGGAATCGGCCGGATAGGCGATATAGAGATCGAAAAAGTAAAGACATCCGGTTGGCTGAGAGGCCTTATATCGAGACTTAAAGAATCTTCACAATACGGGAAAACGCCTTCAGATCGTCCCACCCCCCTATCCATAACTAAGCTAAAGGGAAATCTTAGACCATACCAGTCAAGAGGCGTACAGTGGATAAACTTTCTAACCTCAAACGGTTTCGGCGCACTTTTAGCCGATGACATGGGTCTAGGTAAAACAATCCAGACGATAGCATGGATTCTTCTTTCAAAGGCAAAACGCAAAAACCTTAAAACGTTGATCGTAGCGCCTCTTACGCTTCTTTCTAACTGGAAGCACGAGTTCGAAAAATTCGCCCCCTCTCTCACCGTCTATGTCCATCAAGGCGAAAACAGAAGAAGAGCGAGCGGTTTTCTTAACGCAGCCAATTCCTGCGATGTCACAATCACAAGCTACAACCTGCTTGTTCGCGATCAGACCTCCTTTTCAGAAGTAAAATGGGACGCCATGACGATTGATGAGGCGCAAACGATCAAAAATCACGACACTCACATTGCAAAAGCCGTCAAGTCCCTCACTCCCAGACTGCGTCTTGCCTTGACCGGCACTCCGATAGAAAACTCCCTGGCGGACATCTGGTCGATAGAAGAATTTCTGAACCCTGGTTTTCTCGGCGACTACGATTCATACCGCAAACGCTTCGTCCGCCCAATGGCAGAAAACGAAACCGGTTCTGCCGGGAAAAAGCTCAAGCACGCCCTTGAACCATTTTTGCTGAGAAGGCTTAAAAGTGACAGGGAAATAGCTGGAGAACTCGGAGAGAAACGCGAAATCAACGAATACTGCATTCTGGATTCTCAGCAAAAATATTTGTATGATGCGGCCTTGCAGGATTTTAAAGTCTCCCCGAAAACCCAAGGTGACATATTTGCGCTTTTAACCGAACTTAAACTTATCTGCGATGGAATAATTGACGAAACAGGCGAATTGAAAGGCGGCAAAATAGATCGGCTCGTTGAACTTGTCCGCTCCATTTTCGAGAACAATGAGAGCGTTCTCATCTTCACGCAATACGCGAAAATTGGAGCACTCATCCATAAAAAACTTCTCTCTGAATTCGGCCTGGGGAAATCGCGCTTCCTTCACGGAGGACTTAGCGCAAAGGCGCGGGAGAAAGAAATACGCGAATTTTCAAGGCATGGCCATCGCGCTTTTGTCCTATCCCTCAAAGCCGGCGGCTATGGGCTAAATCTCGTGAAGGCTTCTCATGTAATACACTTCGACAGATGGTGGAACCCCGCCGTCGAAAATCAAGCTACCGACCGCGCCCATCGAATCGGACAGACCCGAACAGTTTTCGTCCACCGTTTTATCTCCTCCGGAACTTTAGAAGAACGCATAGACTCAATCTTAGAGAGAAAATCGCGCCTGGCGGGCGCGATCATCTCTGAATCGGATTGGCTTGAAGCGGCCTACCCCGATTTAAATTACAACGCCTGAAAAATCTCAAGCGTGAATTTCGTCGTTCATCTTAACGACTTTATCCTTTAATTCTTTTTTATGTTCGTGAAACTTGGCGCGCAGCTCCTCATCGGCAGTTCCAAGAATCTGAACAGCAAGAAGCGCCGCGTTGACAGGCCCTGCGCTGCCTACCGCGACTGTAGCTACAGGCACGCCGCCGGGCATCTGCACAGTTGCGTAAAGCGCATCAAGCCCATTCAGCGCGCCACCTGCGACAGGAATTCCGATAACGGGCAAAACCGTCCCTGCGGCAAGCACCCCACCGAGATGTGCAGCACCGCCCGCAGCGGCTATAATAACCTTTAGCCCGCGACCTTCCGCGCTTTTGGAATACTCTATCGCCTCCTCCGGGGTGCGATGAGCTGAAATGACGCGAGTTTCATAAGCGACCGAAAACTTATCAAGCGTATCACACGCTTTCTTTACGAGCGGCCAGTCTGACGAAGAGCCCATTACGATACCTACAACCGGTTTTGACATATTATTCATTCCTTTCTTAATTTTAAATCTATCTCGCGCTCTTTGTGCCAGAGATCAATTATCTCATTGTCCTCAGGAGCAATATTCAGCGGCATTTTGAAAAATCCTTCATACGGAACATTACCGCTTAAGCCCCTGAGAGAAAACGAAATATCTTCAGTCCCCTGCGGCACTCGCCCGACAAGTTCAAGAACTTCGTTTTTGTAGAGATTCTTCAGCAGTCTCGGATACGCCTGAGCCTTCGTGGAAGCAGAGAATATCACGCGGATATCGCTTAACACAGGATCTCTAAAGCGTCCAGCAAGACCCTCGATCCCAGAGCCTGCGCGCCATTTCATACGCCCGCCGAAAACAAAACTCTCTCCTCTGTTGCCGCGCGTGAGAAGATCTATAAGTTCGCGATTGCCGGAAGAAGTGACTCCGTACATATAAACGGACACGAGACCGTCATTAAGCTTCGTGAACTTCGATAAAATTTCTGCCGTATGTTTAACTCCGACATTCGCCTCGCCGTCAGTAACGACAAGCGCGATAAGCGGCCTTGAAGGAGTGCGGGGCAAAGTAAGAACAGAACGTATCGTTGAAAACACATCGGTTCTGCCGAATGAAGCGACGTCGTCAAGCCACTTGTCGGCCGCGTCAAACGACGAGCGCGTACACTCCTGCCAACGGCGGAAGGCGTAGGTGTAACGATTGCGAAACGCCACCAAATTAAATCTGTCGCCGGAATTGGCAGCGCTTCGTAAAATATTTTTAGCGGCCTTCCTTATCGACTCCATTCTAACCGGCCCTATAGAACCTGACGCATCAATAAGAATCACAAAATCTTTCGGGACTACCTGCATGTCGCTTCTGGCGGCGATCATCGCCTTGAAATAGACCCAGCCATCCTTTTTGGCCGACGACATAGTCGTATTCACAAACTTGGCAAGCTCCTCGGCCTGGCCGCCGTCAATAAGGCTTTTGACGGCCGCCTTGTCCGTCTCCACGACCTTCTCGTCAACCTTTTCGCGTATCTCCTCCTGCATCTTGGCAAGATTCTCTTCGAGCACTTTTTTCTCGTCATCCTTCTTCTGCCCATCGTCTAAGTCTCTGCCGATTTTAGTGTTTTCGTCGATTCTCCCGGGAGAAAAAAGCTGCATTTCATCCAATCCGGGCGCCGCCAGAACAGGAGCTGCCGCATTCAACACATCTCTATCCTGCCGCAGTTGGGCGGGAGCCGAAATCTCGGACGAGACTTTCGGCGTTTCAATGCTCTCTATCGGGATAGAAAGCGAATGTGACGATTTGTCGATGCTGATAGGTTTAATGTCAAATGAAACGGACTCCAACGGATCAAGCTGCGCGACGTCCGGATGATCGACTTCAGGCGTCGCCGTAAATTTCTCGTTCTCTACGACAACATCCTCCAAAGCATGCGCCGCCATACCGGCCGCCTCGGGCGCATCCTTAAGCGCATCGACATCTTTTACCGCCTCTATCCTGACAGGCGGCGGCTGCGGTAAATCGCGGGTCACGCGCATAGGCTGGCGTTTTTCAATTTTCGCAACTCCGGACGCAATACTAGTCATCACCCTTGGCCGCACATAAAACATAGCTCCTATGTGCGCTATTATCGACAAAACGATTGCGACAAAAAGAATCTCATCCAATCCGTCACGCTTCATCACTTCTTCTCCCCCGCTTTGATAATGCGCTCGGCGCGCAAAAGAAGATTGGTGTCGGTATAAAGCGCCGTTACCACAGTGGCGTACGCCTTGGCAGATTCGATATCTCCCGTATTAAACGCATTTTCCGCCAAAAGGACATAAGCCTTAGCTCTTGCCGAAGAATCGTCTGAATTAAGCGAAACCGCCTTCTTCAGCGTCTCGGTAGCCTTGCCGTATTCTCCAAGACGCGCCTCCAACGCGCCTAAACTCAAAGACGCTTTGGCCAATTGCGCTATATTGGCCGTCTGGGCCATCGCTTTTCGATATGAATCAATCGCAGATGTAAAAGAGCCGGCCGCCTCTTCCCTTTCTCCCAAAAGAATGTAGCCCGCCTGCTTCCATTCGCTTTGGTCATTGCCTATAAGCGCCTTTGCGCACTTCTTCGCGTTCTCGGAGCCAACAAGACGGCCAACGGTAAAAATTTTCGACGCGCTCATCCGCTCAAGAGCTCCCTCTGAGATAAGTTTTTCGTATGTTGCCTTAGCCTCTGTCTCTCGACCGTTGCGCAAGTCAAAATCGGCTATCATAAGGTTTGCTTCACGCGCCTCATCAGGAGACAGATTTTGCTTTAGAGCTTCTTTCAGATACTCCATCGCCTTCTCTTCATGACCAAGACGTATGGAGGCAACCCCTCTCCAATAAAGCATCAGCGCTTTACGCGACGGAGCCTTATCAATCGAAAGCGCTTCCGCCAAAGCAAGTTCGGCCGCCGACCAGCGCTCTTCTCTGGCGTCCATCATCGCCTTTCTGTAAAGCGCTTCACACGCTTCTTGGCTCTTAGGATAGTTACGGGCGATTTTAAGATATTCTCCCGCCGCCTCCTCGCTCTTGCCGGCATTTTCGTATGCCCACGCCAAACGAAGATGATCGCTCGAAAGTTTTGATATTTCATATCCGCGCTTTGCGCTCTCCATCGCGGATATCTTGTCTCCTGATTTTTCCGCAGCCTTAAATTCAATTCGTGCTATGGGCAAAAGCGCGTCGGCGCGATATTTACCTGATGGATATTCGTCTAAATATTTTTTAAACAACTCCAGAGCCTTGTCGTCTTCTCCGCGCTGATATGTGCAGGCCGCGCGGATATACGCGAAATCGTCGCCCTGCTTATCGGCACATTGCCTGAAAGCTTCCGCGTGACGCCCCGAGAGGTAATCGCTCCACGCGGCCATCACCTCAACATCGGATTTTCTGGTCCCGTTGGCGTACCGCTTGATATAACGCTTAAAGAGACTTGCCGCCTCATTGTAACGCTTTTCACGATAGCTCTCAACAGCGGCGAGATAAAGCGCCTCTTCGGCGATTTCCCCTTCGGCTCCGAACGCCACGCTTAAAAGAAGCTCTATACCCTTTCGGCGATCGGCGGCATTGACAGACGATGAAAGTATTGTCGCTCGCCTTAACGAGGCATACATCGCATAACGCCCTTTCGGATCGAGCGAAACGCATTTTTCCAAAATTGCCGCGTCCGACTTGTCTACCCCGAGATGATATAGCGCGGCTGTTCGGATATCAAGCGGCACACTCGGAGAATCAAGATCCGAGAGCATACGAAGACGCTCCGCCCCTTTAATGCCCATAGCATACATAAAGCGTGAACGATCCGAATGCTTTGAATGGGGATAACGGGAGAATATCTCGGAGTAAAGCTTAAGCGCAGACTCGTTTTTCCCCAAAGCTCTGTCGCACTCCGCGAAACGATACAAAAGCTCATCCTGCGCAATGGACTTTTCATCCTTGAGCGCGATATATTCGGCGGCCGCTTCGCTGTATTTGCCCTTGTTGAAAAGACGATCAGCCATAGCCAACCTGTCAGCCGGCAGAACCGCAAGAGTCGCGATCAAAAGCGATGATATCATTATTTCGTCTCTCCCTCGGTTGCAAGCGAGAAATTCCAGACATCAGCGGCTCGGCAGGTGTCTATCACCTTGACGAGATGATCATACTTAGTGTCACGATCGGCTCGAATGATGACTGGCTGGCCGGGATAAAACTTTGAAATTTTAGAAAGCCTTTCCTTGAGCTCGTCTAACGGCATAACACGGCCGTTAATCGTAACAGCGCCAGTCTCGGAAAGATTGACGATAATCTCTCCCGGCAAGCGCTCCGGCTGCTGAGCAGTAGTGGCGCTTGGCAATTGGATCGAGATCTCACTTTCCCACTGCGAAAACACGCTTACGGTCACGAAAAAACACAGGAGAAGAAAGATGACATCGAGCATCGATGTCAGCGCAAGCTGCGGCGCAGAGCGTCTTGCTTTCACTTTAAACTTCATGCTTCCTCCTCGATTTCAGCAATGCGCCTTGCTGCACGACGGCGGAAGAACGCATATCCGATAAGCGATGGAATCGCGACGATAAGACCGAAAATCGTGGTGACGATCGCCTGCGACACACCTTGAGCGAGAACGACGGGCTTGGCTCCGGCCGAAACATCGCTTGCGATTCCGCCAAAGGCCTGAAACATTCCGAGGACCGTTCCGAGAAGTCCTACAAGCGGCGCGATGGCGGCGATATCAGCCAGCCAATCTACAGACGACATAAGTCTTTCCGCAATGCGCCCGCCTTCCGCCTCGCCGTCGCGCGCGGCGCGAATGCGCTTTAGCGCCATCGGAACGACAATAAAGCGGCTATGCGCAATAAGAAGATAAAGCATTACCGCCAATGAAAGAATCGAAAAACCCGCTAAGACCCACATCAAAAAACCGCCGTAAGCCCATGCCTGACCGAATGTAATGCTATTCATCATTTTATAACCTTTCTTAATTTTTCTACGATTTTATCTGTTTTTTTCAAATCTTCTATCGCGCTTTCCATCGGGCAGCTGCCCGTCTTAGAGCGATTTTCTATCTGATCCACCACTTTCAGCGCCTTTGATTCAACGCCATAAAGGCTCAAAAGCTCTTTCGCCTGAGCACTCATCACCAGTGCCGCAACTTTCTTGACACCGCCCTCAATAAATATCGCCGCCGCGGCGCGGCCGACTATCTTGTCAAAGACGACGGCGTTAGAAAGCTTCTTCGCATCAAGCATATTCATAGCCGGCTTAAGCCCACGGCCTTTTTCGCGGGCGATGATAACGCCGTGACGCGCGACGACTATCGACTCGCCCGATTCCACAAGCTTTTGCATCTCGGATAAAAGATCGCTCTCGCCCATAGGCACGATATGACGCTGAACATCAAAGCCCTTGACGAAAATCGCAGGCATCGGACGCGACGGGCAGACATGTTCGCACGCTCCGCAACCGATGCAGGAAGCCTTATCCACAACGGGAAAGCCCTGAACGAGGTGAATCGCCTGAACAGGACACTTTCGTATGCATGCCGTGCAATTATCACCGTTAACAGTACGCACGCAAAGATCCTTTTTCCAAATCGCGTGCCCCATGTGGATATGCGCGCGCATTTCCTTTTGTAGTTTTGAAATGGCTCCCGTCGGACAGACATTGCCGCACTTCGTACAGGATAGACGGCAATAGCCTTCGCGAAAATCAAGTTCAACCCGACCGAACGACGCGAGCGACGTCGAAGGTTTTATGACTTTCTCTGGGCAGGCGGCGGCGCACAGCTGACAGCCGATGCACTTCATATAAAAATCATCGCGCTTGCCAGAGCCAGGCGGCAGAACACTGCTCGGGCGCTTAGGCTTACCAGGAAGAGAAACAGGCGCAAAACCGCCATCCGTCGTCTTGCCGGCCTCGAGCGCCGCAACTGCGGCGAAACCCTTTACGGCTTCTCTGCGCGTCACGCCGTCATCAGATTCTTTTGAGGCAGCCTTCACGCACGAGCTAGAAGCGAAACAGGCCTTGCAGTTAGAGCATCCGGGGGCGATTTTATCTTTGAACAAAGAATATTTCGCGACAAAAGACAGAGCCGTCCCCACCGGGCAGATATAATTGCACCAAATTCTTCCCTTTCCCGCACAGGCTATTACAAGAGGCGCTATCGCTATTAAAGCCCATGGCATTGTCAAGGTCAGAGCTTTCCCGAAAATCGAATAAGGGTCAATAAGACCGGCCAATGAGCCGAGCGAGAAGACGATAAGAAGAAGAAATATTGCAAGAACGGAAATCTTGACCACCATGATTTTTTTCGTCACTGCAAGACGTGTGCAAACACGCCGAACATGACTTTTAGGGTGAAATAAAAAATTGACCAGACTCTGCAGGATGCCAAGCGGGCAGAGCGCCTTGCAATATATGCGACCGAAAAGAAGCGTCAATGCGACGATGCCTGCAAGAGGCAGTAAATCCAGCCAGCTATCAGGCCTCATCGCGCTGATGAGCGCCGGGGTAAACTGGAATGAGGCAAAAGCCTCTGTAAAGGGCACCGCGAAAAACGCCGCTATAACGCCAGATAAAAACAGCACTGAAACGATTAACTTACACAAGCGCATTCTTCACCTCGTCAATCCACGCGTCTATTTTGGCGATTTCTTTAGGAATATCTATCGATTGCGGGCAATGCGAATTGCACTTTCCGCAACCTGTGCAATGCTCGGCCCGTCTAAGAGGCTGCGGTATCGCTTTTTTATAAGCCGCGATAATTTCTTTAGGCCTAAGCTTCTTTTTCGAAGAGAGTATCTCGTTTCTAAATGTCAGAATCCCCGGGATATCAAGACCGTACGGACATGGCATGCAATAATTGCAGCAATTGCAGGCGATGGTATTTAAAGCGAGAAACGCAACAGCCGCCTCTTCGAGAGAGCCAAGTTCTTTGTCGGTAAGTTTTTTAAGCGGCGAAAATGTTTCAATATTCTCTTCGATGTGAGCTGAATATGTCATTCCCGACAAAACGCACATTACGTTATCGAAGCTTCCGCAGAATCTCAACGCCCAAGACGCCAAAGAGGCCTCCGGATCAAGAGGAGTAAGCCTATTGGCGAGCGCCCAGTTATATCGCGCCAAGCGGCCGCCGAGCAGAGGCTCCATCACGACTACTGGAATTTTAAGCGAGGTCAACGTGTCATACAGATATTTGGCGTCAAGATTCTTATCGCTCAGCTCCTTGGCGTGAAGCCAATCGACGTAATTCATTTGAATAAGCGCGAAATCCCATTTATAGATAGAATGGTTTTCTATGCACCAATCCCATGCCCGCCTGTCTCCGTGGAACGAAAAGCCAAGATTTCTGATTTTCCCTTGAGCTCTCAGATCAAGACACCAGGAGGCGGCACCATTTTCCAGATACCGCTTTTTAAACGTGTCGTAACCTCCGTTACCGACATTATGAAGAAGATAATTATCGATATATGACGTTCTAAGAGCCTTCAACGAATCGCCAAACATTTTTTTGCAGGCGGCAAGAGAATATTGCGTAGGCGAAAAATTCGACATTTTCGTGGCAATGACATAATCTTCTCTGTCATAACCGCTTTTTTCCAGAGCGATTCCAAGGCATGTTTCGGATTCCCCTCGACAATATGCAGGCGACGTGTCAAAATAATTAAGCCCTTTATCAAGCATCATTTTCACCTGCGAATTGAAAAGAGCCTGGTCTATAGCCTTGCCTGAATAGCCGTCAATAGCCCACCCGTTGGCATGACCTCCGTCAACCGTCGGCAGGCGCATGGCTCCAAAGCCTAACAAGGATATCTTTTTCCCTTCTGTTTTATGCCGATATGTCATTGCAACATTATACCAAAAAAGAGGTACCTAGGTTCACCGGAACAATTTCTTAATATCCTGAACACGATCTTTTGCACATACCAAAGTGGCCCCGCCGGTATGCACGACGACAATATCGTTAACGCCGATCAAGGCCGTGACATGAGCGTTCGATCCAACGACTATCGAATTCGACACTTCATGAAGCAAAGTCGTGCCTATGCAGACGTTTCTCTTACCGTCAGACGGATAATGATTTCCTACCGATACCCATGAGCCTACGTCATCCCATTTGAAGGAACTCTCCGCGACAATAATGTCGTCAATCTTCTCCATGACGGCGTAGTCGAACGATATCGCGCGAACAGAAGAGTATTCCCGTTTCAGTAAAGATGCGACATTCTTCGCTTTCGCCACCTTGTCGATGAGACTTGCGATATCCGAAGATGCCATCATAAACGCCTCTGACAGCGAATCTGCGCGCCAGATAAACATCCCCGAATTCCAGCAGAAACCGCCCTTTCGTAAATACGCTTTGGCCGTCTTCTCGTTTGGCTTTTCGACAAAGCGCTTTACTTGACGAAAAGACGTTCTTGTTTTAAACGAGATGGTCTTTCCGCATTCGATATACCCATATCCCGTAGCCGGATAGTCCGGCACTATGCCCATTGTCACGATAGATGAGCTTTTGTACGCCGCTTTGACGGCATCCTTAAGAACGCGTCTAAACGCACCGACAGGCGTCATCAGCTGATCGGCCGTCAAGATGCATCCAACAGCCTTATCACCACCGACCTTCTTGACAAGTCCGCAGGCGACAGCTACCGCCGCTGCCGTATCGCGTCGGCAAGGCTCACCGATAATGTTCTGCCTTGGAATATGCGCCAGCGCTTTACGTGTCATTCCCACAAGGCGGTTTGCAGTTATAACAAAGATACGCTCTGGCGGAATAACGCCGTTAAGGCGATCGGCCGCATGCCGGATCAGGGGCTTGCCGCCAAAAAGAGATACAAACTGCTTAGGCCGCTCAGGTGTAGAAAGCGGCCACAACCGCTCTCCGTTGCCCCCGGCCAAAATTATCGCGTAACAGTCAATCGTAGACTTCATCTTAAAATCTAAATTTCTTTCCTTTTATAAATTACCAAACATAAAAAAGTAGGTCAGACCTACTTTTTTATGTTTGACTTCTCCAAATGTATTTCCGCGAGCGCTGCGGCTGAAGCGAGAGTGCAGTTCGGCCAATCTTCGCACGAATCCATCCAGAATGTCGGAAGATACCCATTATCACGCGTCTCGCGAATAATCGCGTCACCAAGCGTACAGGCACGCGCGAGATCGAGCGGATTTTTCGTCGCGCGGTACATCGCAAGCCATGTGCGGATCATCTTGGCGGCGGATGCATCAATCGGCACATAGCAGTTATACTGTTCAAGGACAGCCGGGCAGCGCCACGATTCGCAGCACCATACGGCCATTGTGCAGCGCGGATCCTTCTTGCCATGCATCGGCCGCTCCCAGCAGACAAACTGGTCTTCCGCGAAACGGACGAGCTCTCGAGCCTCCTGAAGGCGACGCTCATCGTTTGGGAAACGCCTTACGAGATACATCGCCGTATCGCAAGCGTCATGCTTCGTCAAATTGCGATAAGGCTCAGTAGGCACAACATCTTCAAACTGCCCTTCCCAATTCCACGACTTAAGAGGCCCTTTGTCGACATACGCGAAAGCCTTATCTGCCGCGTCGCGATACTTGCTCTCACCGGTAAGCTCATACATCCGCTCAAGAAAACCGAGCATGTGAACTGGGACGAGCCTATTTTTCTCGACGCTCTTACCATTTTCAATCCAAACATTTAACGGCCACGAACCGTCTTCTCCCTGAAGTTTCAAATAAAGATCTGCTATTTTCACAGCAGCAGCTTTAAGTTTCTCATCTTTCGTAACTGCATAAAGATCAAGATAAGCATTAGCGACAGCGCGTGGATAAACAAGCATAATCTTACCGCTATTCAAGCGAACCATCTTCTCTGGATGCTTTGAAAGCCCTTCATGCGCCTCGTATGTCCTCGGAAATCCGGCAAGAACTTTCCCTTCGCTCTCTGTAACCGA
Organism: Kiritimatiellia bacterium; assembly: GCA_904502135.1. Taxonomy (GTDB): domain Bacteria; phylum Verrucomicrobiota; class Kiritimatiellia; order RFP12; family UBA1067; genus UBA1067. The sequence continues at coordinate 950 of CAJGDE010000054.1, read as the reverse complement.
CATAAGCTTCTTAACCGCCCCTTCTGCAAGCTTAAGTGCCGCCTTTGCCTCGTCGGTATCGCCGTGCGCAATCTTCGCCATCGCCGAAACGACTGCCGCACCCATCTTCGACGGATAAGCGACAAAAACCTGATTGTTTACATTCACCATTTCTTTAGGAACAGGCTTTCCGCTTAAATAATTCGCCTTCACAATCGGCAAACTCATTATATAGCGGGCAATACGCTTGGAAGTCTCATCGGCAGAACGCTTCTTGTTTTGATATGTTCCCGCGCGAAAAGGCGCCTGCTTCCAAAAGCTTCGCTCTCCCGCTTTCGCGATAACTGCGCCTTGTGCATCAAGCGCTTCGCAGCGTAAATCCATCCACCCCGAAATAGGCAAATCTTTCCATATCGGGGCAAGTGAAACGTTCGGCGTTTTACCCGTAAACGTCCGCTCAACTCCCGCTTCATCCTTCACGGTAAAACGATAAGATTGCGCTCCTTCACAACGCTTAAAATCAAATGTCGGCGGATACATAAAAAAGACCGATCTTACATTCCATGCAGCCTGACCGCCAACACCTATTGGTCTAACAGGGCGAAAGTAGTCCGGATCTATCTCTGCGCCAGCTCTTAACACTGCGCTTAGTACAAACACTGTAAACACGATTCGATTCAATTTCATTTATTATTCTCTCCTTAAATTCTCGTCCCTGAAACTACAGATGTGCCAAGCGTAGCACAAAAACAAGAAAGAACGAGAAGAAGTTTTTTCATGCTACATATTATGCCATACTTTCTGCTCTTTGTCATCTATGTAAAGGTAAGCGGTGACAAGACAAAGTAAATGCGACTGCCCGCGAAGCGGGGAGTCGCATTTACTTTGTCATTCTGCCTGGTTGCATTGAATCTGCCTTATCCATAGGGGTTGCATTAACTCTGCCTTAAAGCAAATAACCCTATAATCTG
>CAJGDE010000053.1 GCA_904502135.1 Kiritimatiellia bacterium | reverse complement strand
TTCGTGAGCAAAATGCTGTCTTTCATGTTGTGCGCCTTTCTGCTTGCCGGTTTAGATTATAGTGAATAGTGAATAACGAATAGTTTCCATATCAGGGAAATAGGTTTTTGGCTACCTATCCACACCTATTCCCTATTCACTATTACCTATTCCCTGATATGGAGGTGAGGGGAGTCGAACCCCTGTCCGAAACAGAATCAACCAAACGTCTACGCGTGTAGCTGGCCTTTAATCTCGAAGGAGGTACGCCGACCAAGCGGGCTTATCCTCCCTCATCCGCTCGATTCGGCACCTTTAAGCGAGCGAGCGGAGCCCCCTTAAACGTGGCCTGCTAAATTATGCCTAGGCGCTCAGCAGACATCGGCGCTTCGACATGCGGCCTTTACTTAGGCGGCAAGAGCGTAATCGTTGTTCGCAATTACTTTTTGTTCCGTTTTTTTACGAGGCCAACGGAGTCCTCGACGCGCAATCTGACCTCAACGTGCTCCGTCGAAACCGGATCACCCCCTGTTAGGCAAAAATTGCGTCAAGGATTATATCATTTTTTACCTCGCTAAGTAAATGGGACCACGAGGTTTATGGTATAATCTTCAATTATGAGAAACATAAAGAAGATTCTGTTCGTGTGTCACGGCAATATCTGCAGAAGTCCGATGGCAGAATTTGTAATGAAACACCTTCTTGAAAAAGAGGGCATTGAAAACGTTATCGTCGAATCGGCAGCACTTCACACAGATGAAATAGGCAGCGATACGCATCGAGGCACAAAAGCCGTGTTGACGAAAAACTCGATCCCCTTCTCTCCTCGCTCAGCATGGCTTCTTTGCGCACAGAAAGCAGCCGAATATGATCTTATCATCGGGATGGACTCTTACAATATGGCGGACCTTAAAAGGCTCGTCTACCCTGAAGATCAGACAAAACTTAGAAAAATGCTTGAGCTGACGGGCGTCTCGCGAGATGTCGCCGACCCATGGTACACGGGGAATTTTGACGACACGTACAATGACGTCCTTGCGGGATGCACGGCGCTTTTAAAAACGATCGGATGATACATGCTTGATTTTAAAGGTATATCTGTCCATTACGGACATCAGGACGTCTTAACAGATGTCACGTTCAGAGTAAACAAAGGCGAACGCATCGGCGTTGTTGGGCCGAACGGGAGCGGAAAATCAACTCTTTTCAAAATTGTACTCGGAGAAATGTCAACCGACAGCGGCGAGCTTATCATAGAACAGAATCCTCGCATCGGATGGACCAGACAAAATCCGCAGCCTGACTACGACGAAGAAACGCTCCTTGAATATTCGCTTAGAGGTATTCCCGGGTTAAGCCAAATTGAAAGCGAAATGCGGCGGCTTGAGGAAAATCTTGACGACTCTTCGCTTAAACGCTACGGCGAACTGCAGAGTCAATTCGAACACCTTGGAGGATATGACGTTGAAACACGCGTAAAGGTAGCGCTTGGGGGGCTTGGGTTTTCCACCGAAGAATTCTCCAAACCGTTCAAAAGTTTCTCCGGCGGTTGGCGAATGAGAGCCGAATTATCGCGAGTGCTGGCATCCAAACCTGAACTTCTCTTACTTGACGAACCGTCAAACTATCTTGACCTGCCGGCAGTTGATTGGCTTCAGAAATTCCTTAAAGCCTACGACGGCACACTGATGCTGATTTCACATGACAGATTTTTGCTGCGCACGCTCACTTCAATCACGCTTGAGGTGGACGCGGGAACGGTCACGCGATACGAGGGCGATCTCGATTACTACCTCAACGAACGCGAGGTGCGCTACGAACACTTAAAAGCCGCAAAGGAAAACCAAGATCACCATCGAGAGCAGTTGCAGCGCTTCGTAGAGCGCTTTCGCGCTCAGGCGACAAAAGCCGCCCAGGCGCAAAGCCGCCAAAAGCTGATTGATAAACTAGACGAAGAGCGCATAATCCTGCCCAAAAGGTACACACAATCCGGCAGACTGCGTCTCGCTGAGCCGCCGCCAAGCGGCATAGAGATGTTCCGCGCTGAAGAACTGACGTTTTCGTACGACGGATCGCGCAACGTACTCGACAAAATCTCGTTCAACATTTCGCGCGGCGACAAGGTCGCGCTCATCGGCTATAACGGCCTCGGCAAGACAACGCTCATGCGCATAATCGCAGGAACGCGCAGCCCCACCTCGGGCAAGGCCGTCATCGGGCACAACGTAATACCCGGCTATCTTAGCCAAGAATTCGCCGAAACGATACCGCCGGACGTGAGCGTTTATCGAAACGCGAAAAACGCGATTCCGCCAGGCATGAACGAGAAAAACTTTCGCAATCAGCTCGGGGCCTTCGGATTCGACGAAAACGACATCGAAAAGCCCTCTGGCGTACTTTCCGGCGGAGAGAAAATTCGCCTCGCATTCCTGAGACTTTTTCTCTCTGCACCTAACTTTCTGCTTCTTGACGAACCGACCACCCACCTCGACTTGGACGGGCGGCGGCTTCTTCAGGACGCGCTCGGCAAATACCGAGGCACTATTCTTTTAGTCTCTCACGACATCGAATTCGTGCGCGCCGTCGCCACGAGCATACTCGAAATAACGCCTGAAGGAATTCGCCAATATCCAGGCGGCTACGACTACTACCGCGAGAAAAAAGATGAACGGGCCGCAAAGTCTCAGAACTCTTCACCTGTCGCCAGGCAAACGAAAAACGAGACATCAGCGAGCGGCGAACAAAAAATCTCATCAAAAGAGCTTCGCCGCCAACGCGCGGAAGAGCGAGCCAAAATGGCCCCCAAGATCAAAGAGCTTAAGCGCCGCGTTGAAACGGCTGAGAAAAAGCTCGAAGAGCTCCAGAAAGCTCTCGACGAGGCCTCAGCGGAACTCTTCAACCCGACGCCTACGACCGATTTCGCCGAAGTGAACCGACAGGTCCGCACGATTCAGTTCGAAATCGACCGTTACACCGCTGATTGGGAAGAGGCCGCCGAAGAACTCGAAAAGCTGTCGAATTAAGCGGCCTTCTTCGCGCCGCTCTTCGTTTGAACGGGCGGAGATACCTTGATGCGCTCGATCATCTCGCCCACTACCTCCGAATGTGCCTTAAGGTACTCGATCGCACCAAGGGAGCCTTGGGCTATATTTTCGCCGTTAAACGACAACCAACTGCCACGCTTTTCAACTACGCCCCTGGCAATGGCTGCGTCAAGGACGCTACCTTCGTACGATATGCCGCAGGAATATAAAATATCAAACTCCGCCTCGGTAAAAGGCGGCGCCACCTTGTTTTTAACGACCTTAACCCTCGTTCTATTACCAATTATCTCACCGGCCGCGTTTTTAATCGCGCCTATACGCTGAACCTGCAACCGGCAGGTCGAATAAAATTTAAGGGCTTTGCCGCCAGGCGTCGTTTCGGGATTGCCGAACATCACGCCGATTTTTTCACGAACTTGATTTGTGAAAATACAAAGCGTATTTGTCTGGGCGAGTGTGCCTGTAAGCTTTCGCATCGCCTGAGACATAAGCCGAGCCTGAAGACCGACGTGGCTGTCGCCCATTTCGCCGTCAATCTCAGCCTGCGGCGTAAGCGCAGCTACCGAATCGACTACAACGACATCCACCGCGCCTGATTTTACGAGCTGCTCGCAGATCGTAAGCGCCTCTTCTGCGCTACTGGGCTGAGAGACGACAAGTTTTTCAAGATCGACGCCTATCCTCGCGGCATACCCAGGGTCAAGCGCATGCTCCGCATCGATAAAAGCCGCCGTGCCACCACCTCGCTGAACATTGGCAACAACGTGTAAAGCAAGCGTAGTCTTACCGGACGACTCATGGCCGTAACATTCAACGATACGCCCTTTAGGCAAGCCCCCGACGCCAAGCGCAAGATCGAGGGAGAGCGCGCCCGTCGACACGGCCTCAACCTTTTCATCAGCCTTGTCGCCAAGTCGCATAATCGACATTTCGCCGAACTCCTTCTTTATGACTCGCATAACATCTTCAAGAGCTGAACATATATTGTTTTTTAACATAGACACCTTCTTTCTTCATCCCCACCTGACAAAACGTTCGCCGGGGACAAAAAGACGAACGTTCGATATATGATCTATGATAGGCCTGTAGCCAGGCTCACCATATATTTCAACAACATCAAATCTATACGGACTTGAGCATAAGTTGTTGCATCTTCGCCAAGCGTTGCAAGCACACCGCAGATTTTTCTTTTTCTTTGAATCGACCCTTCTCAAACGCCGCTGATAAGGCGATAGATTTGAATGTTGTTTTACCTCGACAAACACTATCGTCTCTTCCTTCTTGTCACGCGCGACTATATCTATTTCAAGGCGTTGATCTTTTTTAAAGGGGCGAGAGTTTGTTTCTAATATCTCAAACCCGTGCCGCCGCAGAAACTCTACGGCGACAGCTTCGCCCCATCGGCCGTTGGCAACACCTTTATTGATCAGTTCACGCTGCGACATAACGCGATTTCTGATTCTGCTGGGCGCAATTTTCTTTCACCGCAGCCTCGTCTCTTCGAATTACCATGGGCATACCGAAACATATCGTCGCCATAGAACCCGATATCGCCTCTGAAATACCGAACGCCTCCGCATCCGTGAAAAGAATCCTCGCTCTCTGCTCGCAAGCGCCAGGCTTTACTGGCATACGCGACAATTCCAATGAATAACCAGAAACCGGCTCTATAAGATGCCTGAAACCAATACGCGTGTTGAACTCCGATGTTGAATGAAAAAGGCCCCTGCCTTCGTTTATCGATTCGCACTGCCCTCTGAGAACCAGCAATATCTGACACAAATCCTCAAAACAAAGTCTTACAGTCATCTTATTCTCCCAATCGAATCTGGGGTATACGGGCGCATCGCCCGTTCTATCACCAACTGTAAGTTGATTGGCTGCAGAAAGAAAAATACTGCCTTCAATATTGTCGTGCGCGGGATGAACCTCCATAGACACCGCCGTCCCTGTCCCCTTGGGATTCGGGTGAAAGAATGTGAACTTTGGGCGATATACACCTCGCGGTGTGGGCTTTTCTGATTTTTTTACTTGCATTGTTTTACTCCTTGTTTTACCCTCTGAACCGTTCAGAGAAATTCAAATCCAATATGAGTTTTCTTCTTCATCCAACTTTCTATAGGCGCTAGCACCCATAATATCTTCTTGCCGCACATCCAACGCCCCGTCGAGATCGGCCAGCGTTCGCGCCACTCGAAGAACCTTATCGTAAGCGCGTGCAGAGAGCTTTAATCGCTCGATGGTGCGCACCAATTCTTTTTTCATCTTTTCGCTAAGCCTGCAGGCCTCCGCCAGATCACGGCTTTTAACCTCGGCATTTGTATGCACAAAAGGTATATCGCGGTAGCGTTCAGACTGAATTTCACGTGCGGCCATCACCCGCTTTCTTATTTCAGCGCTTGACTCGCCCTGCTCAAGAAATGGAAGATCTTTAGGGGATACCGGCGGCACTTCTATATGCATATCTATACGATCAAGCAACGGACCTGAAACGCGACTTTGATACTTCAGAACCATTCTCGGAGAGCAGCGGCATTCATGATCAGGGTCGTTACGATATCCGCACGGACATGGATTCATCGCAGCAACGAGCATGAACTTTGACGGAAAATCAAACGCGGCGGAAGCACGCGAAATTCCGACATGGCCATCTTCAAGAGGTTGTCGCAGCACCTCCAAAGCGTTTCTTGGAAACTCCGCGAATTCGTCGAGAAAAAGAACCCCCCTATGAGAAAGCGAAACCTCCCCCGGCACAGGATGCGCCCCGCCTCCGAGAAGCCCAATGGAACTGACGGTATGATGAGGGGCCCGAAACGGACGACTTGTAACAAGATGCCCTCCGCCTTTAAGCACCCCGGCTACGGAATGTATGCGAGAAACTTCAAGAGCTTCTTCTACCGTCAAAGGCGGCAATATCGAAGGAACGCGCCTGGCGAGCATGGTTTTGCCCGAACCCGGCGAGCCGATAAGCAGAATATTATGACCTCCTGCTACAGCCACTTCCATGGCCTTAACCGCTAGAGCCTGCCCTTTCACGTCGGCGTAATCGTCTAACGCCCTCAAATTCGACTGGTGAACAAGCTTGTTCAAATCTGAAAACACAGGCTCTATAACCAAATCACCGTTCAAATACTCAACAGCCTCGCGCAACGTTTTTATAGGAATTACATCTATGCCCGGCACAACGCTCGCCTCATCAACATTCTCGCTCGGCACAAGAACCGCCTTAAGCCCTATGCGTTTCATCTCCATCACAATGGGCAATATCCCCCTGACGCGACGAACTTCGCCAGAAAGCGCAAGTTCGCCTACTAGCGCATATTCATCAAGATATTCATTTTTAAGCCGCCCTGTGGCGCGAAGAAGACCAATAGCTATGGGCAGATCATAGATGGGGCCTTCCTTGCGCACATCGGCAGGAGCAAGATTAACCGTAACGTCAAACTCCTTCCCTGAAGACAAACCGGAATTTTTAAGCGCCGTAGGAATTCTGTCTTTAGCCTCTTTCACGGCTTGATCAGGCAGCCCCACAATCGCAAACTGACTCGTGCCAAGCATTGAAAAAACCTCTATTTCAACGCTCGTAGCCTCTACGCCATTTATTGTAGCGGAATGACATTTCGCCAACATCGCTTATCTCCTCGTTTCTTGTTTTTGACGACGAGATAATTATCGCAAATATCTTAAAAATAAAACTTAAGACCGTCTTAAGTTTTCTATAGATTGAACAATTTAAAGCGATGCTATTCTCACGGCATAAAAAAGAAGTTTCACCCCAGCAAATAAAGGATGAAACCTCTTTTAACCGTCTATTAGCGCCCCGAAAAAAGAGCGTGCGGCTTTTGAAAAGTTTTGTTTAACCGCCCATTTCTTCTTTGAGTTTCTGCACAACGGAGTCTGGATCCTGCGATTTGGTGATGAGATCTTCATAAGAAATAAGCCCTTCTTTATAAAGATTCATCAACGAAGCGTCAAGCGTCATCATGCCGAACTTAGCGCCCGTCTGAAGATCGGATTTGATCATGTTCGTCTTATTGTCGCGAATACGGCTTCTAATGGCATCGGTGGATGTCATGATTTCGAACGCCGCCACTCGACCGTGGACTTCTCCGTTTTCATCGAGCTTGGGCAGGAGAATCTGAGAAATAACAGCCTGAAGGCCTGCGGCGAGCTGCGTACGGATCTGCGCCTGCTGATTTGTCGGGAACGCGTCAACAATACGGTCGATCGTTTCCGCAGCGCCCGTTGTATGCAACGTACCGAAAACAAGATGGCCCGTTTCGGCGGCCGTAATCGCCGCGGCGATCGTTTCAAGGTCACGCATTTCGCCTACAAGAATTACATCAGGGTCTTGACGCAACGCGCGGCGAATAGCCTCTGCGAAGGATGGCACGTCGTCGCCGACTTCACGCTGCGTGACGAGAGACTTCGAAGAGGTGTGATAAAATTCGATCGGGTCTTCAATCGTTATGATATGAACGCCACGCTCCTGGTTGATGATATTGAGCATCGAAGCGAGCGTCGTCGACTTACCTGAACCCGTAGGTCCCGTAACGAGAATAAGACCACGCGGCTTGAACAAGAGCTCTTTCACTACCGGCGGCAGACCAATCTGCTCCATCGTCAAAAGCGTGTTTGGAATCTGACGCAGAACGGCACCGTAGCGCTTGCGCTCCTTGAAAATGGAAACACGGAAACGCGTTCCGTCGGGGTGGGCGATCGCGAAGTCCGCGCCTCCATTCTTCTCCACCTCACGCATATGTTCTTCGGTAGCTATTTCTTTAACGAGATTATAGCTATCCTCCTCGCTCAACGCCTCGTCCGCAAGCGGCAGGAGTTCACCATGGACACGCAGCTCCGGCGGCATATGCGCGCGAATATGAAGGTCGCTTCCGCCTTCATCAATGGTGGCTTGCAAAAGTTCCTGCATATGAATATCCATATTTAAACTCCTTATATTATTTTTTTGTTACAGAAAATCTTACCTGTCTATCAAGCGCAAAGCGCCTGTCGGGCATGCATTTACACACTCATGGCAGTCTTTGCAAAACGACAGTATTTCATCATTATCAAACTCCGGCTTGATAACAGTAGCAAAGCCTCTGTCGACAAGCCCCAAAACGCCCTTCTTCGCCACGCTTTCGCAGACCCTCACGCAAAGGTTGCACGTAATGCACTTTCTCTGGTTTCTCTCGATCGAAAGAAGCTTTTCCTCCACAAAACCGGGGTGATACTCGCCTTTAAGACGGGCAACATCGGTTTTGAGTTTCTTCGCGTAACGAATAAGCCTGCATTCAGAATAATCGTGACAGCCACATTCAAGGCAACGCTTCGCCTCCGAGCGCGCCGTCTCTTCATCAAGCACACGAGCGACTTCCCCGAAATCGCCCTTTCTCTCTTGACTCGGACGCACGAGATTTTTCGCCCGGGCGGACTTAGGATAATTTTCAAAATCCTTTTCTGTGACCGTGCGAGCTGAAACGATAGATCGCTCCTGCGAATAAGCCTCGCCCTTAAGATATGCATCGACGGCATTAGCGGCTTCATTCGCCTCGGCGATCGCCTCGATTGCTATGCCAGCTCCGCGATTTACAGCATCACCGCACGCAAAGACGCCTTCAAGCGATGTTGAGAAATCCTTCGCTGACGCTTCGATCGTTCCTCTCTTCGTAAGAGTTAGAGACTCGAACCCATCAATGTCATTTGTCTGACCGATGGCGATTATAACGCTGTCAAGAGCGATTGTTTCTACCTCACCCTCAATCGCCACAGGACGGGGTCTGCCGCGCTCATCCGTTCCATCAAGGCGCATAACCTGCAGATGAATAGCACCCACGCGATCGCCTTGCGCCGTTATGCTGAGAGGCGAACGTAAAAATCTGAATACCACACCTTCTTCTTCAGCCTCTATAATCTCTATCTCTTCCGCCGGCATCTCAGAGCGCGTGCGCCGATAGATGACATACACTTCTTTCGCGCCGAGTCTTACAGCCGTGCGACAGGCGTCCATCGCCGTATTGCCGCCGCCGACAATCGCGACGCGCTCGCCGATGAGAGGCTTTTGCCCGAGAGAAACGGCCCGAAGAAAATCGATACCGCCGAAAACGCCTTCAAGCTTCTCGCCTTCAATGCCCATAAAAGACGACTTCCAGGCACCGCTGGCAATAATCATTGCATCGCATTCTTCCCGAAGCTTTTCTATTGTCGAGTCGCGCCCAACTTTGAAATTGTTGACAAATTTTACACCAAGCTCCGAAATCTCTTCTATCTCCGATCCAAGAACCGCCTTAGGCAGACGATATTCCGGAATCCCGTAACGCAGCATCCCGCCCATCTCGGGCATTTGGTCGAAAACAGTAACTTCATGCCCTTTTCGCGCCAGCCTGTAAGCGGCACTGAGCCCCGCAGGACCACCACCGATGATGCTCACGCGTTTATGCGTTGAAGGAGCGCATGAAGGTTTTACGCCGAGACCTTTTTCTCTTACAATATCGCCCGCAAAGGCTTTCAGCGCCGCAATAGAAACACTCTCCTCGACATGTCTTCGCCTGCAGGCGCTCTCGCACGGATGCGGACAGACTCTGCCGATCGACGAGGGAAACGGGAACGTCTCTTTCACCGTAGCCACCGCATCGGCATATCGACCTTGAGCAATCTCTTTTACATATTTCTGGCAATCCGTATGAGCGGGGCACTCCAATTTGCACGGCCCAAGACAATCCGCGTCATGATCGCCCATCATAAGCTCCATAGCGAGCTTTCGCGCCTTGAGAGAACGCTCACTTCGGGTAGAAACCTCCATCCCCTCAAATACCTTTGTGGAACATGCGCGCAGAAGTTTCGCGACTCCCTTCACCTCTACGACGCACACTCCACACGCGCCATAAGGCTCAAGGTTTTTCATGAAACAAAGATTCGGAATCTCTATTCCGGCTTTAGATGCGGCCAAAAGAACGCTGTCGCCCTCTTCGGCCTTGATTTTCATTCCATCAATCGTTATATCAAAAGTCGCCATAAAAAAATCTACTGTAAAAGTGTAGCTTGCTTATCGTCTTTTATAAGCACCCCGTCCTTCATTACAAGGCGGCGCTTGGCATATGCGGCAATATCATCTTCGTGCGTCACCATTACAATGGTAATGCCGTCGTTTGAAAGCTGTCTAAAAAGATTCATGATCTCGATGGAACTTTTCGTGTCGAGATTGCCCGTAGGCTCATCAGCAAAAAGCACTGGCGGCTCATTCATAAGAGCTCGCGCTATCGCCACTCTCTGCTGCTGACCGCCCGAAAGCTGAGCCGGCGTATGTAAAGCGCGTCCGCCCAAACCGACACGCTCTAAAAGGCTCTTGGCCCTGAGTCTTCTTTCCGATCGCGAGAGTCTGCCCATGTAGAGATCGGGCAATTCAACCTGCTCGATCGCGCTTGTGCGAGGAAGAAGATTGAAGTTCTGAAAAACGAAACCCAATTTCTTATTCCTGATATTCGCAAGTTCTGTCGGAGTCCTTTTCGCCACCTCAATTCCGTCAAGGAGGTACGAACCGCTCGTAGGAGAGTCAAGACACCCTAAGATGTTAAGCATCGTCGATTTCCCCGAGCCGGACGCGCCCATAATCGCGACAAACTCTCCTTCATCAATTGTCACGGAAACGCCGGCGAGCGCATATACAGGCTCTTCGCCCTGCGAATAGACCTTTTTAAGGTCTCGCATCTCGATTAAGTGGCTCACTTCTTCGGCTCCGGGGCTGTGCCTTTGTTTTTATTGCGCTGCGGGTACTTTGGACTGAAAGGATTAACCGTCTTATCCCCATGCGCCCGCGTAGCGGCTGTGACATAGCCTACAACCGCCATCTTGCCTTCAAGGTCTTTTCCGTTCCTTATTTCGGTAAACGCCGTGTCGCTCACACCTTCTTCAACGACAAAAGGAGTTAGCTTACCATCAGGACCGACAAACCAGATCTTTCTGCCGCGCGGAAGTTCGCCGCTGGCGCGATCTTCTTCTTTAGGTCTAAATCTCAAAGCAGCCGCGCTTACCACAACCACGTCATCCGCACGGGCGGTTTCAATCGAAAGCGTCGCCGTCATACCGGGAAAGAGTATTTCGCCCGGGTTTTCAGCCTCGATAATTATCGGATATGTAACAACGTTATTGGTCGTCGTGGCGGCTCTGCGGATCTGCTTCACGCTGCCCGTGAAACGACGCCGGTATGCATCCGCCGTAAACGTCACTCTCTGCCCGACCTTAATATTGCCGACATCCGCCTCGGGAATCGTAGCTTCAACCCAGATGGATTTCAAATCTTCAGCAATCGTCAAAACAGGAACGGCATTCATCGAGGAGACGACAGTCTCGCCCTCTTCCACCTTCCGGTCGATGACGATTCCGTTTACGGGGGAGACGATCGTGCAATAGTCGAGATTGGCTTTCGCCTGATCGGCGGCGGCCTCGCTCTGCTGAACAGAGGCCTTGGCGCTCTTTAATGAAGCCTTGGCGCTCTCCAAACTGGCCTTTGCCTTAAGAAGAGCCTCAACGGCATTATCAAGCTCAGCAACGGGCGCCATGGATTTTTCCACGAGAGCCGCTTTTCTTTTATGGACTTTTTCAGCCAGCACAAGTTCCGCTTCGCAGGACTTAAGCGCCGCTTCACGAACCTCAACATTAGCCCTATTGACATGCAGCTGAGCTACAGCGCTTTTGTAATTAGCCTCATAGACCTGAGGGTCGATAAGCGCCACGACCTGACCGTTCGTGACTACAGAATTATAATCGACAAACAGCTTTATGATCTTGCCGTTGACCTGCGCTCCGACAGGAATTCCGTTCTTGGCCTTTCGCGGCGTAATTGTGCCGGTGGCCTCAACGGTTCTGACAACATCCGAACGCTGGATCGGCGCAAACCGATACTCCGGAGTTTTAGGCTTTCGCTTAAGATCGACATCTCCGCAGCCCGCCACCGCCAGGAGAAATAAAGCTGATACGACGAAACGACTATTCATTCAACCCCCTTACATCAGATTGACTGTATACTGGTTTTAACCCAAGCAGCGAGAAAAGCTGCGCCTCGGCACGCTGCTGACCATAGAAAGCGCTGATACTTGAACCAAGCGCATCGACAAAAGCCGAAACGCCCTCGGTAAATTCTATTCGAGAGACATCACCCAATTGATATTGCATCTTGACGGTGTCAAGATTCTCACGCGCCTGCCTGAGAGAAGTGCGGGCGGTATCACGGGCCTTAAGGGAGTTGTCTCGGTCGGCAAGCGCGATTTCTATCGCCTCAGAGACGGCCTGCTGCGCCTCATCGACATTACTTGAGGCAATCTTCATTGAAACGACGCTGCGCTCGACAGCCGTCGTTTTTCTAAAGCCCTGAAAGAGCGACTGCGCCGCGTCCACGGCCCAGCTCCACGCCCAAACGGGGTCGGTGAATTTCAACGAAGCGCCGGCCGAAATGCTGGGCCTTAAATCGGCTATCGCATAATCCACTCTTGAACTGGCCGAGCGCAACCGCGCGCGCGCGATGGCGATGGCGGGCGAATTTGTTTGCGCAAAAGAAAAGGCCTCGTCTGCGGAAAAAGAAGTCGACGCAAACGCCTTTCGCATAAGGCCTAAACGATCCGAGGGCGGCGGCAACACCTCATAAAAATCGCCGTGCACCGCATCAAGACCCATCGCCCGCAAAAATTCGGCACCAGCCGTTATAACAGCATTGGAAGAAGCGATCATCGCCTCTTTGGCGCGCGAAAGATCAAGTCTCGCCCGCGTGACATCAAGCTGTTTTGCTTCGCCCACCGCAAGCGAATCTTCGGCGCGTTTCAGATGTTCCGAATATTCAAACTCGTTTGTATAAGCTACTTCAAGAAGCGCAGCCTTTTCGTGCAGCGTAAAATAGGCTGACGAAACCTCTTCAAACACCTTAAACCCGACATCGACGAGAGATTTTTCGGCGGAAACAACTTCTTCAGCCGCAGCCGAGGCCGACGCTCCATAACGGCCAAAATCATAAACAAGAAGACTTAATGAAATCGACCCCGAAAACGAGCCGTCCGTAGAAAACCTCAAATCATCAAGATCATCGGCTATTTTCGACGACTCCGAATGACTCGCGCTGACGGAAGATTTAGCCGCAGTCCAAGGCGTTGCCGAAACGACGGGCGCGTCAGAAGCCAATTGTTTAAGAGCCAACCGCGCATCCTCAACGGCAAGCTTGGCGGAAACGACCGAAGGTCTATTCGAAAGCGCTATTGTCACCAAGCTTTCTAAACTGAGATTTGTGAGATTGATGCTGTTTGTTTTGCAGAGCGCATCACAAGAAGTTTTATCAGCGACATTCCTTTGCTCTTGGCGCGCATTTGAGACAACAGCGCACCCCGCAAGAATGCTCGCGAAGATGAATATTAGAATGTTGATAAAATGGGACATAGGAGATATTTTACCAAAATATCGCTCCCGATAAAACCCTAAGCCGGGATAAGTGCGATATCGGGCGCATCTGCGTAATTCACCGTAATTCACTCTTCAGCAAGAGTGAATTTGAATGCAAAGTTACTTTATCCGCGCAGCGGATTTGGATCCTTTTTAGTTTTAAGTTTTGATTTCTCTATTGATAATGCGACAATACGTTC
>CAJGDE010000052.1 GCA_904502135.1 Kiritimatiellia bacterium | reverse complement strand
CCTCCCCCAAGACAAGTTTTCCCAGACGCAAGTCTCTAAAGTCAGGTTGTAGACCACGACCTTGATAGGCCGAAGGTGTAAGCGTAGCGATACGTTGAGCTGATCGGTACTAATATGACGTGCGGCTTAGCTTATTTATTAGTGCTTAGTAGTTAGTAGTTAGTAGTTAGTATTGCACTAACCCCTAACCCCTGACTCCTAACAACTAAAACAAAACTTCACTTCAAAGTGAGATCAAATCGCATCTCAAGGTTGTAATTCTCTTTAGTTCCCAACTTAAAATAATGTTCAGATTTCCGAATGTCAGAAAGTTGAAATCATTCAAACATTCTAACATTCCAACATTCAAACATTATCAAACGGTTTTTTGCCGGTGGCCATAGAGGAGTTGTCACACCTGTTCCCATTCCGAACACAGAAGTTAAGGGCTCCATCGCCGAGGGTAGTGCGGGACTCGCCCGTGCGAGAGTAGGACGCTGCCGGCTTTTTTTTATTTCATACTGTCGTATGGAATAAAAAAAGCCGTCATCGTCCTTAAGGACGCTCTTACCTCGCAGTCGCTCGGCTTGGTTGCTTCCCCACGGGTCGCAACCACCAGCAAGGGGCGGTTACGCCGGCTTTTTTTATTTCTACCCGAAAAGTGATAATATAGGTCTGACCTGAATTATCACGACTATGCTAACGACATTTTACTAAATAAAAGGTGGTTAAATGAAAATTCTCGTTTTTTCAATTGTTGCATGTGCATCGATATTTACATTAAGAGCCGCGAATAGGCCGATTGGCGTTTTTGATTCAGGAACGGGCGGCCTTACGGTATTAGAGAAGCTTCTCAGTATAGATGAATACAACAATATTACAGGCGAGCATACGCCCGATTCGAAACCCGATCTTGACGGCGAAAATTTCGTCTATTTCGGCGATCAGGCAAATATGCCTTATGGTCTTTATGGAGCTAAAGGGAAAGCCGATTTTTTACGTGAGCTTATTGTAAGGGACACCAAATTTGTTCTTTCTGAAGAATCTCATCAGCCCTCCAAGATTGTTGTTATTGCATGTAATACAGCTACCGCCTACGGACTTGAAGATGCTCGTTGTGTGGCAAAGCCAAAAGGAGTGAAAGTAATCGGTGTCGTTAATGCCGGAGTCGAAGCTACTATGGACGCGCTTAATGTCAAGGAAGGTATGCCTCGATTTGCTGTTGCGGTAATCGCAACTCCAGGCACGATAGCGTCGGGTGTTTACGAAAGAACATTGCGCGCTGAACTAAAGAAAAGAAATGTTGATTGCTGCGAAATTGTAAATCGCGGCGGAATCGGACTTGCAGAGGCTGTAGAAAACGATGAAAGAGGCGTAAACGACTGCGCAAGAACGAATTTTATCGCCATGGTCGAATCGCATCGTGTGAACGGCGGCAAGGCTCCCATTAAAGCTGTAATACTCGGCTGTACCCATTATCCCTTTGTCCTGTCGGAATTCAAGAAGGCCGCCGCGGATCTTAGAAAGGATGGCAGATATTCTTCTCTGATAGCGGAAGATCTTATATTTATCGATCCTGCGGTTTATACGGCGATTCAATGCTACACGACGCTTAAAAACGACAAACTTCTGAACAATGGAAAAAACAGAAGAAAAAAAGTTGAAGCGTTCATTTCGGTCGGCCGCAACGGACCTCTTTCTATGGAAGTGAAATATGGCCGGGCTTTGGGCCTTAAAGACATAGGTACCGTTATTGTTCCTATGACGGAAAAAACGATGTCTAAGGAATCTGTAAAGCGCCTTAATGAATTGCTGCCTTTTTCTGGTAAAGAAATTTTTTCGAAGTAAAAGTGAACTTAAGTCGACTGCGGCTAAAACAACCTGTCACCTTTTTGGTATAATATAGTACCAATAGGGACAAATATGCCGGAAAAGAGGAATATAATGTTCAAATCAGTATCTAACAAAGTCGCATTCCCTCAGATGGAAGAGGGAATTCTAAAGATTTGGAAAGAAAATTCGACATTTGAAAAGTCGCTCGAGAAAAATAAAGGCAAGGGCGAATATAGATTTTATGACGGGCCTCCGTTTGCGACGGGGCTTCCACATTACGGGCATCTTTTAGCCGGTATCATCAAGGATATTGTTCCGCGTTATCAGACGATGCGCGGCAAATATGTGGAGCGTCGTTTCGGTTGGGATACTCACGGTCTTCCGATTGAGGCTCTTGCGCAGGACGCGCTCGGCGTTGCTGGAGCACCAGAGATTAAGGCTCTTGGCGTAGACAAGTTCAATGAGCAGTGCCGCTCCATGGTTCTTAAGTATGTCGATGAATGGGAGAAGACGGTAACACGCATGGGACGTTGGGTTGATTTCAAAAACGACTACAAGACGATGAACCCTGATTTTATGGAGACGATCTGGTGGGTCTTCAAGCAGTTGTGGAATCAGGGCCGCGTCTATAAGTCACATCGCATAATGCCTTACAGCTGGAAGCTTTCTACGCCTCTTTCCAATTTTGAGGCAGGCAATAACTATAAAGACGTTCAAGATCCAACTGTAACTTGCCGTGTTCGCGCCACTTCAATCACGAGCGAAGAGTTGCGGGCAAAGGGCGAGGGTAGCGTTGTTTATTTCCTTATCTGGACTACTACGCCTTGGACTCTTCCTTCGAACCTCGCGATTTGCGCCGGCGCAAAAATCGATTATGTCGCCGTTCGTGACGTGACGGATCAGGCGCGGCCGATTTATGTCATGGCAAAGGCCCGCTTGCCGTTCATCTTTAAAAAAGAAGAGATGTATGAAGTCGTTTGGGAAGGCAAGGGCGACGCTCTTAAAGGTTGCGAGTACGAGCCGCTTTTTCCGTATTTCGCCGATAAGAAATCCGAAGGCGCTTTTCGCGTGACTAACGATGATTATGTCACGACTGATGACGGCGTAGGCCTTGTTCATATAGCTCCGGCATACGGTGAAGACGACTTCCGCGTATGCAAAGAATCGGGTATGACGGCTTTTGTCGATCCTCTTGATGACGCGTGCGCGTTTACCGAGGCGATCCCTGAGTTTAAGGGGCGTTTCTGTAAAGATTGCGACAAGGATATAATTAAGCTTCTCAAGACCGAGGGCAAGCTCGTTCATCAGGCGACGATTGTTCACTCTTATCCATTCTGCGACCGCACCGATACGCCGCTTATTTATCGTGCGATTGATGCTTGGTATGTGAGAGTCGAAGATCTCCACGAAAGACTTGTTAAAAACAATGCTCCTGTTCATTGGACGCCGGAATACGTCGGCGAGAAGCGATTCGGCAACTGGCTGCAGGAAGCGCGCGACTGGAATATTTCGCGCAACCGTTTCTGGGGCAGCTGCATTCCTGTATGGATCAACGATGATGATCCTGAAGATATGATCTGCGTAGGCTCTATTAAAGAGCTTGAAGAACTTTCGGGTGAGAAAGTTACTGATCTTCACAAGCATTTCGTTGATAAGATCGTTATTAAGAAAGACGGTAAAACTTACCATCGCACTCCTGAAGTTCTTGATTGCTGGTTTGAGTCGGGTTCAATGCCTTATGCCCAGCAGCATTATATGGGGGAACAGGGAACGGGGAAGAGTATTGATGATTTCTTCCCGGCTGATTTCATTGCCGAGGGTCTCGATCAGACGCGCGGCTGGTTCTACACTCTTATGGTTTTAGGGACGTGCCTTTTCGATAAGTCTCCTTATAAAAACGTTATCGTAAACGGACTTATTCTGGCCGAGGACGGCAAGAAGATGTCAAAGCGGCTAAAGAATTATCCCGATCCGAATTTGATGCTTAATACTTACGGCGCCGATGCGATAAGGCTTTATATGATTTATTCGCCGGTCGTCAAGGCTGAGTCGCTCAAGTTTTCGGAAAGCGGCGTTAAGCAGATTATGCGAGATCTGCTTATCCCTTGGTGGAATGCATATTCCTTCTTCGTGACCTATGCCAACGTTGACGGTTTCCATGATAAGGAGGTTGCCTTCCCCGAATCAGAGAACGTTCTTGACAAGTGGATCGTCTCTTCGATGGAAACGCTTATCTCCGATGTTACGGAGGCGATGGATAATTACGATCTGCAGAAGTCTGTCCGCCCGTTCGTGAAATTCGTCGAGGATCTTACCAATTGGTATATCCGCCGTTCCCGCCGCCGTTTCTGGAAGTCGACGAATGACGGGGATAAGCTTTCGGCATATAGAACTTTGCGGTATGTTCTCGTTCAGCTTTCGAAAGTCGCAGCTCCGTTTACGCCGTTTATCGCCGAAGAAATTTATACGAATCTCAAGGGTGAGAGCGATCCGGAATCTGTTCATCTCTGCGATTTCCCGACGGCTAACGCCTCAGCGCGCGATTTGCCGCTCGAGCGTCGCATGTCGGATGTACAGGCGGTCGTTGAGCTTGGTCGCCGCTTAAGAGCTGATAATGATCTTAAAGTGCGCCAGCCACTTTCGGCGCTCAAATTGGCGGGCGGTGACGTTAAAGGGCTTGAAGCTTTGATCGAGGATGAGCTTAATGTTAAGAGCGTTGAGTTTATTGCGGATGAGACCGAGCTTTGCAATGTCAGCTTCAAGGCGAATTTCAAAACGCTCGGCAAAAAGTGCGGGCCGAAGATGAAAGCCGTCGCCGCAGCGATCGCGAATATGGGGAATGGGGAGCTGGGAACTGGGAACGGTTGGACGAAAGAGATTGAGGGTATTGAGATTACCTCTGACGATGTGCTCGTTACACGCTCTCCCAAGGAAGGCCTCGTCGTCGCGTCTGAGGGCGCGGTTGTCGTCGGCCTTGAAACGTTGCTTACCCCAGAGCTCGTTGCCGAAGGGCTTGCGCGTGAGTTTGTCAGTCACGTTCAGTCAATGCGCAAGGAGGCCGACTTTGAGGTCGTTCAGCGCATAACGGTTACGGTCAAAGCCGATGACGAACTGAAAGACGCTCTTGAAAAACATGCGCAATACGTTAAGAACGAGATCCTTGCGACATCACTTCTTTGGAGTGAAGATATTGATGCTCAAGAGTGTGATTTAAACGGGCATGCGACAATAATCAAACTTGAGAAAAATTGACATGAATGACATTCATTTCGATTCCGTAGAAGATTGCCTTGAATCGTTGCGGCGTGGCGAGATAATTCTCGTTACAGACGATGCCGACCGCGAAAACGAAGGCGACTGCATCTGCGCCGCCGAGTTCGCCACGTGTGAAAATGTCAATTTCATGGCGAAGTATGCTCGCGGGCTTATATGCATGCCGATGAGCCGGCAGTGGTGCCAAAAACTCGATTTGCCCCAGATGGTAAGCGAGAATACCGACAACCATTCGACGGCGTTTACGGTATCGATAGATTCCGTGCGCACAACAACGGGCATCTCGGCTGAAGAACGCTCCATGACCGCTCTTGATTGTGTGAAAGAAGATGTTAAGGGAAGGGATTTCAGGCGCCCAGGGCACATGTTCCCTCTTCAGTCGCGTGAAGGAGGCGTCCTAAAGCGCGCAGGTCATACGGAAGCGACCGTCGATCTGTGTCGTCTTGCGGGGTTGAAAGAAGTGGGCTTATGCTGCGAGATAATGAAGGATGACGGGCGTATGGCGCGGCTTGATGATGTCGCGGCTTTTGCGAAGGAGCATTCGCTTAAAATGACCACTATCGCAGATCTCATCGCCTATCGGCGTAAAAACGATAGGCTCGTCGAGGCGGTTGAAGAAGTTGACATGCCGACAAAGTACGGCCACTTTAAGCTCAAGATGTACAGAAGCCGTGTGACTGGGTTGGAGCATCTGGCGCTTATCAAAGGCCGCGTCGATGAAGGTGAAAGCGTATTGGTGAGAGTCCATTCAGAATGTTTTACAGGAGACGTTCTTTCGAGCGAGAGATGTGATTGCGGCGCGCAACTTCATACGGCTATGGAGATGATCGAAAAAGAAGGTTGCGGAGCCGTTCTTTATATGCGCCAGGAAGGCCGCGGGATAGGACTGGCGAATAAGCTTCACGCCTATAAAAAGCAGGAAGAGGGGATGGATACCGTTGAGGCGAATGTGGCGCTCGGTTTTGCCCCCGATCTTAGGGATTATGGCGAGGGAGCGCAAATGCTTGTTGATTTGGGCATACGGAAAGTGCGCCTTATGACAAACAATCCCTGTAAGATAAAAGGGCTTGATGGGTACGGCATAGAGATTACCGAACGAGTGCCGATCGTTATCGAGCCTAATGAGCATGATAAGCATTATCTCGACACCAAGAGAGAGAAGATGGGGCATATTTTCTGAAATCCGACGATTTGATATAATATTTTCAATCGGCCATTACGGTCGAAAAGAGGAATACAACAATGACAAAAGTCGAAAAAGAGCGTTTGGCGAAGATCGGCAAGACCTTTAATGCCAAAAAATACATCAAAAACGAAATTGAAGAGATTCGCCGCCAGGTCGGCGACAAGAAGGTTCTGCTGGCCATGTCCGGCGGTGTTGACAGCTCTGTTTGCGCCGTTCTTCTTCAGAAGGCGATCGGCAAGCAGCTTACCTGCGTTTTTGTCGATCACGGTTGTATGCGCCTTAACGAAGCGAAGGAAATCAAAAAAGTTTTCAAGGGCAAGTTCGGCATTAACCTCATTCAGATAGACGCTGAAAAGCGCTTTCTCGACAAGGCTAAGGGCGTTACGGACCCTGAACAGAAGCGCAAGATTATCGGCGGAGAGTTCGTTCGCGTTTTTGAAGAAGAGGCCAAGAAGCTCGGCAAGATTGAATTTCTCGGTCAGGGTACGATTTATCCGGATATCATCGAGTCGGGCGTCGGCGGACATAAAGCCGTCAAGGCTCACCACAATGTCGGCGGACTTCCAGAAGATCTCGGATTTGAAGGTCTTGTCGAGCCTGTGAAATATCTTTACAAGGATGAGGTCCGTAAAGTAGGCAAAGCTCTTGGGATCCCCGAAGAGCTCGTTATGCGCCAGCCTTTCCCGGGTCCCGGGCTTGCAGTTAGGTGCTTGGGCGAGCTTACGAAGGAGAAGCTCGACATTCTGCGTCAGGCCGATTTTGTTTTCCGCAGTGAAATGGCCAAGGCCAAGCTCGATAAGAAGGCTCAGCAGTTCTTTGCGGTGATGACGAACGTCAAGTCGGTAGGCGTTACAAAAGGTGCCCGCACGTTTGGCTATGTCATCGCCATTCGCGCTGTCTCGACTTCGCAGTTCGTTCACGCGGGTGTCGTCGAACTTCCTTTCAAGTTTGTCGTCTCCGTCGCTCAGAAGATCGCGACAAAGGTCAAGGGCGCCAATCGTGTCGTTTGGGATATTACACCGAAACCGCCTGCTACGATCGAGTGGGAATGAGAAAGAAGATATTTATTGACGGGAGCGCCGGAACGACGGGGCTTAGGATTCGTGAGCGCCTCCAGGGGCGTGCCGATCTTGAGCTCCTCACTCTTGCGGAAGAACTGCGTAAAGATCCGTCAGCGCGTCGCGACATGTTAAATTCGGCCGATGTGGCGTTTCTGTGCCTGCCGGATGCGGCGGCGAAGGAGGCTGTGACATTTGTCGAAAATGACGCTACCGTCGTCATTGACACTTCCACCGCGCACCGCACGTCGCCGGACTGGGCGTATGGATTTCCAGAACTTGAAGGCTATCGTCAGAGAATCGCCTCTTCAAAGCGCATTGCGAACCCTGGGTGTCACGCAAGCGGCTTTATCGCGCTTATCGAGCCTCTTATCCGCAAGGGCCTTTTGAACAAAGATGTGAAGCTTGCGGCGACTTCGCTTACCGGCTTTTCTGGCGGCGGAAAAAAGATGATTGCTGATTACGCCGAGCTTGATGAGCTTAAGAAAGGCGCTCGGCAATACGCTCTTTCACAGTCACACAAGCACCTGCCTGAAATTTCCGCCGTCTGCGGCCTTGAGACAGCGCCGGCGTTCATGCCGATTGTAGCGCCTCATTATTCGGGCATGGAGGTGTCCATTCCTGTTTTTGCGGCTGATCTTAACGGCAGTGCTGAAGATATAAAAGCTCTTTATAAGTCATACTACGGCCAGGGGCTTGTCAAATATGTCGAAAATGCCGATGAAGAAGGGTTTTTGTCTTCATCGAAATTGTCAGGGCGCGATGATCTGGAGGTGAGCGTCTATGGCAACGATGAGCGTATTCTTTTAGTGGCGCGCTTTGATAATCTCGGCAAGGGAGCGTCTGGGGCTGCTATTGAGAATATGAATATAGTTATCGGAGTTAACGAAACGACCGGGCTTGTAAATGGTAATTAATCCCAAGGATAATGTTGAGGTCCGTGAAGACGGGCACAAGTACGCGCTTAAGGATATCAAAGCCGGAGAAAGCGTCATTAAGTATGGTATGCCCATCGGTCACGCGACAGAGGATATCTCCGCGGGAAGCCATGTTCATGTTCACAATGTCAAGACCAATCTTGCGGATGTTCTTGAATATGAATATAAGCCGGTAAAAGGCGCAGAAGAGGCGCTTGCGTCTTTTGAGGGCGAAGTTCCCAAGATCTTGGCTTACAGGCGCAAGAGCGGCCGTATCGGCATCAGAAACGAAATCTGGGTCGTGCCTACTGTGGGGTGCGTCAACAATCTTTGCGAACGCTTGGCCGAAAGTTGCGGCGGCATTGCCCTTACTCATCCGTATGGCTGCAGTCAGCTCGGAGAAGATCACGAGATGACGGCGAATCTTCTCGCCGCGCTTTGCCATCATCCTAACGCGGGTGGCGTTCTTGTCGTCGCTTTAGGGTGTGAAAACAACACGCTTGAGAGTTTCAAGGCGAGACTTGGTGATGTAAGCGCTCTTAATATCCGTTTCATGCTTGCGCAGGAAGCGGGGGATGAATTTGAAGAAGGCCTTCGCCTAATAAAGGAGCTTGAGACCGACCGTGTTGATGCCCGCGAAGAGGTTGACGTAAGTGAGCTTATTGTAGGGCTTAAGTGCGGCGGGTCTGATGGATTTTCAGGTCTTACGGCAAATCCTCTTGTCGGCCGTTTTTCCGATTGGCTTATTGCGCGCGGGGGGTCTAGCGTTTTGACGGAAGTGCCCGAAATGTTCGGCGCCGAGACGCTGCTTATGAACCGTTGTAAAGATCGCGAAACTTTCGAGAAGTGCGTTAAAATGATAAATGATTTTAAGCGCTATTATGAAAGTCACGGCCAGGTGTGTTATGAAAATCCTTCGCCGGGCAACAAAGCCGGCGGAATAACGACGCTGGAAGATAAGTCTCTCGGGTGTGTGCAGAAGGGCGGCTCATCAACCGTTGTCGATGTTTTGGATTATGCCGAGAAGGTTAAATCGCCAGGTCTTTCGCTTCTGACGGGGCCCGGCAATGATCTTGTCGCCTCCACGGTGCTGGCGGCTTCAGGCTGTCATATAATTCTTTTCACGACAGGGCGAGGGACTCCGTTCGGAACGGTTGTACCCACAATGAAGATCGCTACAAATTCAACGCTTGCCGCCAATAAGCCCCATTGGATCGATTGGGATGCCATGGCGAAAACAGATGTTGAGGAGTTTGCCTCCAAGGTAATGTCTATCGCCTCTGGAGAAAAAGCTCGAAACGAAATAGAAAAAGCCTGCGGCATAGCCATCTTTAAAGACGGCGTGACGTTATGACGGCGTTTGCAAACAAAGATAATTTTGAATTTTAGTTCAGGGATATGGCCAAGAAAGATAAATCAAAGGGTTCTGAACCGCCGAGTCTGTTCGATAATTTAGATATGTTCGCCTCGCCCGCGGCGTCCGGAAGCGTTTCTGCGGAAAGTGCGCCTGTGCAGACGGCAGTCTCTAAAATTCTGACCGGCTCCGGTCCCATGCGTGAACTTTACGATTACAACTTCAAACAATATTCCGCCTATGTCATCTGCTCTCGCGCAATTCCGGCGATTGAAGACGGCTTGAAGCCTGTGCAAAGGCGAATTCTCCATTCTCTGTGGGAGAAGGATGACGGGCGATATACGAAGGTGGCGAATATTGTCGGTCATGCGATGCAGTATCATCCGCACGGTGACGCTTCCATCGGGGATGCGATCGTGGTTCTCGCCAATAAACTCTGGGGTGAGGGTAAGGGATATCTTATCGACGGCCAAGGAAACTACGGCTCTCTTTATACGGGGCTTCCGCATGCCGCGACCCGATATATTGAATGCCGGTTGACCGATCTTGCGCGCAAAGAAATCTTCAACAAGAAGACCACAGAGTTCGTTCCTAATTACGATGGGCGAAAAGAAGAGCCTGTATATCTGCCGGCCAAGATACCTTTACTTTTAATGATGGGTGCCGACGGTATCGCAGTTGGTCTTTCCACGGCGATATTGCCGCACAACTTCATCGAGCTTCTTGAAGCTGAAATTTCCATTATACAGAATAAGCCTTTTGATCTTTATCCTGATTTTCAGCTCGGCGGCATAATGGATGTAAGCGAATATGCCGACGGCACAGGAAAGGTGAAAGTCCGCGCGAAGATCGAGAAAGAAGACAAGAACCGTCTTGTTATTACCGAGCTGCCGTGGGGGGAGACGACGGACTCGCTTTCCACTTCAATTGAAGAGGCGATTAAAAAGAAAAAGGTTCCTGTCAGAAAGATACACGATTTAACAAGCGAAGAGGTTCGTATCGAACTGGAACTTCAGACTGGAGCCAGTCAAGAGAAGGCGATCACGGCGCTCTACGCGTTTACATCTTGCGAAAAGTCTATATCGTCAAGGCCGATAGTGCTCGACGCCGGGCGGCCCAGGATGATGACGGTTAAAGAGATTTTGAAGAAGAACGTTGAAAGACTTCTCTTTTTGGTCAAACGCGAGCAGGAGATACGCCTTGGAGAGCTGGACGATCTTTTCCATGCGCGCACGCTCGACAGAATCTTTATTGAAGAGCGCATCTATAAGCGCATTGAAGAGGAAAAGACGATGGAGGGCGTGCAAAGCGCCGTCAAGAGCGGCTTTAAGCCTTTTAGAGCCGAGTTGAGACGTGATGTCACGGATGAGGACGTGGAACGCCTTTTAAAACTTCAGATACGCCGCATCTCGCAGTTCGACATCAGCAAAAACAGGCAGGAGATAGAGGATGTCCTCAAAGAAGAGGCCGAGGTAAAGGATAATCTCGTTCATTTGAGAGCTTTTACGGTCAAGTATCTTAAAGCGCTCATTTCGGCCTATAAGAAAAAATATCCCCGTCTTACAACCGTAGCGAAGGGCGCCTTTGAAGAGGTTGATGTAAGGGCGATAACGGCTACGGAACTTACTGTCAAGTGGGATAGAGAAAATCATTATATCGGCTCCGGAATCCGCGGAGGGGATGAGCTTTTCAAATGTTCGTCGCTCGATGAGCTTCTGCTTATCTGGAAGGACGGCAGGTTTAAAAAGGTTCTTCCTGAGGATAAGCTCTTTGTGGACAAAGATCTTTTGACGGTTCTCAGGTACAATCAGGAGAAAGACCGCGACAGTCGAGATTTCACTCTCGTATACGAAGAGGGTAATTACGGCTTTAGTTACATAAAGCGCTTTACGTTCGGTGGGCTTATCCGCAATAAAGAGTATCGGCTTGTGCCTGCAAAAGGTAAGACGAAAATTCTTTTCCTTCAGGAGGGCTGCCCCGATACGCTTTACGTGAAGTATAAGCCGGCCAAAGGCCAGAAAATCCATCAGCAGCATTTTCTTCCCAAAGAGCAGGTTAAGCGCGTGAATGTAGAAACGGGGAAGAGCGAACTTCGCGATGTCGTCGAGATCCGCGGCGCTGGAACTAAAGGCAAGCAGCTTTCCACGAAGCCGATTCAGCGCATATCTTCGTCAAAGGGCTCTTGGTGGGATAATAATGAAACTCCTTCAAAGGGTGTGCTTGATTGATGGGGGTATGAAAAGGTGCGCGCTTTTTTGCGCTCAGCTTGCGCTTGGGGTATTTCTGGCGGGATGCGATCGCCTGAACTCACGCTCCATCGAGCGGGTTGAATGGCCGAGCATGGGAACTGTGGCCGCGATTCAGTTTGATGGCGAAAAAGATGCTGAAATAGTCGAGACGGTCAAAGGCGTTTTCTCCAGAGTCGAAAAACTTTTAAATGCGCATGATCCGGATAGTGAAATAAGACGCCTTGCGCGCTTAAGCGATGATGAGGTTGTCGAGAAAGCCGACCCTTTAGTCAGAAAGTGTTATGAAGAAGCCTTTCGTATGCGAATAATTACGGAAGGTGCGTTCAATCCGAGATGGCGCGGGACAAACACTTTAGATCTAGGCGCGATAGCGAAGGGCTATGCGATAGATCTTGCGGTGGAGGCGATTGGCGCTTCTGTCACTCAGCGCATATTGATAGACCTTGGCGGAAACCTTAGGGCTGTCGGAGGCGATTGGCGCATAGGCATAGCTTATTCGCAAGATTCATTTGTGTTGTCAAATTCGGCTGCAGTGGCGACGAGCGCAAGGTATTTTAGAGGTGGCCATATAAAAGATGCCCGCACAGGCGAAGAGATGAAGCCGTCGTTTAAATCCGTAAGTGTCATTCACCCTTCATCTGCCATGATGGCCGATGCGCTTTCGACCGTTCTTTTTATATTGGGCGACGAAGAAGGCAGGCGATTCTTGCGTTCTCACGCTTCCCGGGCGCAGGCGATATTTTCTTTTCCGACGAATTAAAGCAGCTTCATCGCTATCGCTATGACGATAGGTATCGTGAGTATGCTCAAAAGCGTTGAGGAGCTGACGATGCTGACTGAAATATCGATGTCGCGGTTGTATTTGGCGGCGAACATCGAAATCATCGCCGCTACAGGAGCAGACGCAGCCGTGATTATTGCAAGCATCATTGTTCTATCAAGCACGTTTCTGAAAGGCAGTATGAGCGCAATAAGGAGCAGGGGAAAGAAAAACAGCCTAATTGAAATCGATAGCCAAGCGGCAGGGGTTTTAAGGACTGAAGAGAAATTCGCACTGGCCAAATAATAGCCGATTATGATCATTGGCACGGGCGTATTTAGTTGGGATAGCATATGTATGGGCTTACTTACTATTTCAGGTAATTTTATCGAAAGGAAAAATAGAGGAAGTCCCACAAAAAGTCCGATTGTTCCCGGATTGACCAGCATTTGTCTTATGTTGGGTTTCCCGCCCATAATCCATAGACCCCAGCTCCAGATGAAAAGGTTGAATACAACAACATAAATAATACCGAAGAATACGCCTTCGTCTCCGAGAATCGCCTGTTCAAGCGGAATACCCATAAAGCCGGCGTTCGAAAAAACGGTAGCTGTGTTTAAAACAACACGAGTTTTTTCTTTGCGGTGACGGATGAATATCAATGAAATGCAGATGGCTAAAAGATGGGCCAGAATGCAGATTCCAAAAGCGATACAGAGCGAATTTAATTTCGACGGATCGTAAGGTCGCTGAAATACGTCTATGATTATGCAGGGCGTGACGATAAGAAGAAGGATGTCGACGAGCCCCTTGATGGAGGCGTCGTTGAGAATTTTTTTCTTGGCGGCGGTAAAACCGACCGCCATTAGCACAAAAAGAATTGAAACTTGAGTAGCAACTGTTATGATATTTTCCATAAGCCGCAAATTATATCAAAAACTAGTGCATCTGGATGCAGCTTCAGGCGTATCAATTAAAATGGTGACAAGACAGAGTAAATGCGACTGCCCGCGAAGCGGGGAGTCGCATTTACTTTGTCATTCTGCCTGGTTGCATTGAATCTGCCTTATCCATAGGGGTTGCATTAACTCTGCCTTAAAGCAAATAACCCTATAATCTGTTGTATACATTGAT
>CAJGDE010000051.1 GCA_904502135.1 Kiritimatiellia bacterium | reverse complement strand
TTGGTCGTGAAGGAGTTGATAAGAGACTTTTCTTTTCATTTGGCTTGGAATGTGTATCGAACGGAGTGATTACAATTCACGATTTTGATTATAATATAAATTATTTAGAGCCAACTTATAGGTATAGCAAAAGAAGGTTAGAGCTTTTGCGTGATCTGCAAAATAGACCAACTAATAATTTTATGACAAACTATATTTCAAAAGCAATCAGCGAGTTAGTTGCCTATCCAGAATCGAAGCTTAACGAGTAATTCCATAACTTTCTTTTTGAAATAAGAAAAAAGATGAATTTTTTATATTTGCTGAAGGGCGCTCCGGCGGTCCCGACAGCTCGGTCAAACCGTTGTTTTGTTTAGTCGCAAAAGGAGGTGGAGCGGAGTCCTCCGAGTGAGACCTCGCGAAGGATTGTAGCCGTAAGAGAGGTTTTTGTACACAACCACTGGCTTTATCGAGGCAAGGTAGGCTGAAAACGGCTTGTTGTCAAAGCGTTAAAGGCGTTACAACTCCGTAGCGAGTCGAGACCGAGGAGGAGCGCCGGACACCTCCTGAAGCGACACCATATTTAAAAATGACTTAAGCGAAATAAAATCGCACACTTTCAGGTAAGACGGATGTCATTAAATTATGGTATAATAGGTCTTTCTGAAAGGGATAAAAAAATGAAAAACAACGTTCTTTTTGCTGCAATCGCGGTCGTTTCTCCGTTGGGGGTCATTGCCGCTGGGTTATACGGCGATACGCCTGATAAAAAACACGCTTGGAGTGTTCACGATTGGAATCGCCCGAAGCCTGTTAAGGTAGAGCCTGCCTCCAAGTGCGGCGGCGCACCGAGTGATGCCGTAGTTCTTTTCGATGGCACGAAGGAATCTTTCGAAAAGAATTGGATGACGCGAAACGGCGAGAAGCCTAAATGGGTCGTTCAGAACGGCGCGTTTTGTTGCCCCGTCGGCTGGAAGGCCGGAGAGATTTTGACGCGCGAGAATTTCGGTGATTGCCAGCTGCATATTGAATTTCGTCATGACCCGAACAATCTGTTTTCAGACAAGGGCCCGCAGATGCGCGGCAATTCAGGTGTCTTTATAATGGATAATTATGAGATTCAGGTTCTTGAATCTTACGGCACAAACCGTGATAACCTGACGGTTGATAATTACACCGATGGCCAGGCGGGCAGTGTTTATGCGGAAAATCCTCCTATGGTAAATCCGCAGAGAAAAGCCGGCGAATGGCAGGTTTACGATATTGTTTTTCATCAGCCTGTATGGAAAGGCTCAGAACTTCTTCATCCCGGCAGCGTAACCGTCTTTTTTAACGGTGTTCTTGTTCAGGATCACTGGGAGATGGAAGGTCTTACAACTCACTGCGTGCGCAGGGCTCTTGAGCCTCATGCCTCGAAGCTTCCTCTCAGGCTTCAGGATCATGGCTGCTATGTTGAGTTCCGCAATGTTTGGTATCGTCCGATTCCGTCTCGCTGGGACAACAAGACGCACAGCACCATGAGCGGTGATGAAAATGAAGTCATGGCTGAGCGCCGCAAGACAGCCGAAACGCTTTTCAACAAGATTAAAAATCCTGCTGCAGGCGATGCGCAGACTTTGATTGCGCTTGCTGAGGTCATTGCGTATGCAAATGAAGGTAAATACGCGAAGGCTTTCAATGCAGCCCTTGAAGCCTACCGCAAGAATCGCGGAGACGACAAGGAGGTCGCTTGGGTGAATAAGAACTTGAACGTGCTTATTCGCAACAAGGTGATCAGCGCCGATTCATTAATCAAATAATTTGAGTGGGATAAAAAATGAAAGATCTGAAAGAAGCGTACAAGACGATCGAGGCCGATCATTTCGCGCCTAGGATGGAGATCTCGTTCATCGACGGGGATAACAGGAGCACTTTGTCGTACGAGAAGGTCACCTGGAATATCGCAGGTGAAGAAAAAGGTCTTAGGTACGGCGAGAATCCCGGGCAGGAGGCGGCTCTTTACAAACTTCTCAACGGCAACATCGTTCTTGGCGAGGTCGAAATGATTCAGCCAGGGCGTTATCTGGCCTCGGTTCCCGAGCTTCTTCAGTCAGGCAAACATCCCGGTAAGACAAATGTTACAGACACCGATAACGCTCTTAATATCCTTCGGTATCTGATGGAGAAGCCGACGGCCGTTATCGTCAAGCACAACAATCCCTGCGGCGTTGCCACGGGCTCCACTCTGGCAGAAGCGTATTATCGCGCCAACAAGGCTGATCGTTTGGCTGCATTCGGCGGAGCAATCGCGCTTAACCGCGAATGTGACATGGAGACCGCCAAACTCATTATTGAGAATTACGCGGAAGTCGTTGTCGCGCCGGATTTCAAAGACGGTGTTATGGATCTTTTTGCGACGAAAAAGAATCTTCGTGTTTTCCGTATAAAAAACATGGATCGGCTTACCGACTTTGTGGCTAAACATGTTGTTGATTTCAAGTCTCTTATAGACGGCGGCATAGTGGTTCAGACATCGTTTTCGGCTAATGCGAGAAAGCCCGAAGATATGATTGCGGCATATTGCAATCGCAAGATCACGAATAAGGCTACAGGCGAGGTCACTTTTGAAGAGCATAAGATCGCCAGACTTCCTACCGAAAAAGAATATGAAGATCTCGTATTCGGATGGCTCGTGGAAGCTGGTGTCACTTCAAACAGCGTTCTTTACGTCAAAGACGGAGCGACCGTCGGTATCGGCACGGGCGAACAAGATCGCGTTGGTGTGGCCGAAATCGCCCGTGATAAGGCTTATACGAAACATGCCGACTGGATTTCGTGGGAAAAGTATCAAAAGCCATTTAATGATCTTAGGCTTGCGTTCGGCGAAGATGATGGCGCGAAGAAGCAGGCTGAGATTATGGAGCAGACGAAAGCTGAGAAGGGTGGTCTTCCTGGTTGCGCCATGGTTTCTGACGCCTTTTTCCCGTTCCGTGACGGCGCGGAGGTTGGTATTCGCGAAGGCATCACCTCTATCGTTCAGCCAGGCGGCGCTATCCGCGACTGGGACGTGATCGACTGCTGTAACGAGTCGAACGTGGCTATGGTCTTTACTGGCCAGCGCAGCTTCAGACACTAAGACAAGGCAGCTAATCTTTTCCGCAGTCGGTTCATTTCGCCGGCTGCGGTGATTTCGCCTTTTGGGGCAAAGGAGTTTTATATGCTTAAAAATCCTGATCATGTGACAGATAAAATTGAAAACGCCGATAAGTACCTTTTTTTAAACAAGAGGTTTGCGAAGGCTTTTGAGTTTCTTAAGCGCTCTGACTTAATGTCTCTGCCGCTTGGAACATACGATATCATTCCTGGAGAATGCTGGGCGATGGTTCAGGAGATAGAGCTTTTAAAGACTTCAGAAAAGCAATTTGAGACCCATCATAAATATATTGATATCCAATCTCCCATTTCCGGCGAAGAAACGTTTGGTTTATATACGATGACCGAAAGTGACTCGACTGTGGAATTTAACGACGAGAAAGACTATTGTCTTTTCGATCCCTCGGATAAGACGGCTCCTCGGTTCGTGACGTTAAAGCCGGGAGAGTTCGCGTTGTTTTTCCCGCCTGTCGGTGCACACGCCCCCGGCTGTACGACAGGCGAAAAACATAAGATTAAAAAAGTTGTCATTAAA
Source organism: Kiritimatiellia bacterium (assembly GCA_904502135.1). Classification (GTDB taxonomy): domain Bacteria; phylum Verrucomicrobiota; class Kiritimatiellia; order RFP12; family UBA1067; genus UBA1067. The sequence continues at coordinate 10,527 of CAJGDE010000051.1, read as the reverse complement.
GTTCTCGCTCAATAGAGGCATGGCGGTTGATAGTCTATGACGGATGCGCACTGCCATCTTCTTTCAGGATGTTCGCGCCATTTTATATGTGGCGAGACTCCCATCGGTGAAAACGATATTCGTTTCATAGGATATCATCCTTGGGATTCATCTTCCTACGACGACAAGGCGAAGGATGCCTTAAGATCAAGATTGGCCGCGAATACAAAACTTGGCGTTGGAGAAATCGGTCTTGATCGTCTTTATAGCCGGATTATACCGCCTGCCATGCGCGAAGCGTTTTCAGATCAGCTTGATGCGGCTTCTTCATTCTCCCGCCCTGTAGTTCTTCACGGCGCAAAATGTTGGGGCGAAGTTGTTAAGGCCTGCAGGCCTTTTGCCGGGTCAATTCCCGCGTTTCTTTTTCATGGTTTTTCCAGAAGTGACGGTCTTATTCCAGATATCGCCTCCATCAACGGATTCATTTCGATAGGGCCTTCGCTTCTTAACGATCATGCTGTAAACTACCGTTCTTTAGCAAAGAAGATTCCATTGGAGATGGTGCTTCTCGAAACAGATAAGACGGCTGAAACTCCGCCTGATGCGCCCGGTATATCCGAGATTCTTGTGAAACTTTCGCAGATACGTTTGCTTGAGATTGATGAGCTTAAAGAGGCGATTAAACGCAATGCAGAGCGTTTTATATCTTCACTGCAAGGAGATGCGCAATGAAAGTTCTTCTTCATGTTTGCTGCGCTCCGTGCGCAAGCGCGTGCGTGCCGCGTCTTAAGGAAAACGGCAACGATGTGACGATATATTTCGCCAATTCAAACATCGATACGCGCGAGGAGTTTGAGAAAAGGCGCGCCGCCGCGCAAAAGCTTGCCGCAAATGACGGCGTTGAGCTGGTGTGTGAAGAATACAACCATGAAGAATGGCTTAAAGAGGTAGCCTCAGGTCTTGAGAATGAGCCCGAACGAGGCGCAAGGTGCGAAAAGTGTTTTAGGTATAATCTTAAAAAGGCGGCGTCGTTCGCGGCCAAAGAGGGGTTTGACGCTTTCACGACATCACTCAGCGTAAGTCCTCATAAGATAAGTAAGCAGCTTTTTGCGGCAGGCAAGGAGTGTGAAACGGACGGGGTCGCTTTTCTTGAAGAAGATTTTAAAAAGCGCGAGGGCTTTAAGATCTCTGTAAAAAGGGCGAATAAACTTTCTCTTTACAGGCAGAACTACTGCGGGTGTGAATTTTCGAAAGGTGCGCTCCGTGCAGGAAATTGAGATATTCGGAATTAAAGCGCGCGTAGCGCGGACATTTCCCGAAAGGGCACGCGGTCTTATAGGCACGCGTTCGTTGCCGGACTCGGAGGGGCTGCTTATTGAAAGATGCAACGCGATCCATACGTTTTTCATGTCGTTTAAAATCGACGCTCTTTTTCTCGACCGCGACAATCGTATCGTTAAGGCGGTGCGCGGCATCAGACCTTGGCGATTCTTTGTATGGGGAGGTTGGCGGGCCGTAAAAGTTCTTGAGATAAAAAGCAAAGAGGAAAAAGATGATAGTCATAGTTGTTAAAGTTGTTCTTGTTATGGCGCTACTCGTTTTTGCAGCGCTCATTTCTTCGCCTAAGGGGCGACTTCCTTTGGCGTTAAGAGGGCTTAAGAAAATCATCAATTCAGATTTCGGAATTAATGACGCTCGAAATGATCAATCTCAACACGTTTCGGCAAAGAGAAGATTTTTGGCCTTTATTCTCGTTATTTTGGCAATCGCAATAGCGATAAGCACGTAAATTTGGTAAAATATAACTTCATTAAGGAAATAAGTCAATGAGCATGAAGAATCTTACTGCGGATCAGCTCCGCGAAATGTATCTTAAGTTTTTCGAATCAAAGGGCCATAAAATAATCCCTGGCGCTTCGGTTATACCCGAGAACGATCCTACTGTTCTTTTTACGACAGCGGGAATGCATCCTTTGGTGCCGTATCTGATGGGTGCGATGGAGCATCCCAGCGGCACTCGTCTTACGGATGTGCAGAAATGCGTACGCACGGGCGACATTGACGCGGTCGGAGACTCTGCGCATTTGACGTTCTTTGAAATGCTCGGCAACTGGTCGCTTAATGATTATTTCAAAAAGGAAGCGATCAGCTGGAGCTATGAATTTTTAACGGAGCATCTCGGTTTTTCGCCTGATCAGCTTTCCGTGACCGTATTCAAAGGCGAGGGCGTTGAAGGCGAAGACGGCTACATTCCAGCTGATGAAGAGGCTGTCGAAATTTGGAAGTCGTTAGGTATTCCGGATGAGCGCATTTACCGTTTGCCGCGTGAGGATAACTGGTGGGGGCCTGCGGGCACGACCGGGCCTTGCGGACCTGATACGGAAATGTTTATCGATACGGGCAAAGAAAAGTGTGGGCCTGATTGCCGCCCTGGCTGCCATTGCGGCAAGTATATCGAGATTTGGAACGACGTCTTCATGCAGTACAACAAAAATGCCGATGGCGTGTTTGAGCCGTTAGGTCGTCATAATGTTGATACGGGCATGGGAGTAGAGCGTACAATCTGCATGATGTCGGGAGCGGCGACCGTATATGATACGGAAATTTTTGCCCCTATCATGGCTAAGATCGATGAGCTTAGTGCAAGCGGCCGGCAGTCTGGTCTCGGTAGTCAGTTGAGCGACGAAGAAGAGCTCAAGGCCCGCCGTATTGTCGCCGATCATATGCGTACTGCCACATTTATTCTTTGCGATCCGAAGGGCGGTGTCAAGCCGGGCAATGTGGGGGCTAACTATGTTCTTCGCCGTCTCATCCGCCGTGCAGTAAGATATAGCCGCATGCTCGGCATAGCTCCCGGCTTTACGGTTAAGCTGGCGGAGGTTATTTGCGATAAATATTCAAATGTTTATCCTGAGCTTAAAGAGAACCTTGAAATATGCAAAGCCGATCTCGAAGCCGAGGAAAACCGCTTTAATCAGACGCTCGACAAGGGCGAGGCAATGTTCAACAAGGTCGCGTTTCAGTTGAAGGAGCATGGCCAAAGCCAGATCAGCGGAAAGACCGCCTTCAAGCTTTACGATACGTTCGGTTTTCCGTTTGAAATGACGCTTGAGATGGCTGATAAGGCTGGCCTTACGGTAGATAAAGAAGGTTTTGATGAAGCGAACCGCAAGCATCAAGAGCTTTCGCGCACAACGTCGGCCGGCAGTTTCAAGGCTGGCCTTCAGGATAATAGTGAAGTTGTCACGCGCATGCATACGGCCACACATCTTCTTCATGCCGCTCTTCACAAGGTCTTGGGTCCTACGGCCAACCAGAAGGGGTCGAATATTACAGCAGAGCGTCTTCGCTTTGATTTCACATGGCCCGAGCCGATGACGGCAGAGCAGAAAGACGCCGTAGAAAAGCTTGTCAACGAGTGGATTGAAGAAGGAATCGACGTTTCGAAGAAAACGACAACCGTCGAAGCGGCTAAAGAAGAGGGCGCGATGGCTCTTTTCGGAGCCAAGTACGGTGACGAGGTGACGCTTTATTCCATCGGCGATGTCTCTAAGGAGATATGCTGCGGGCCGCACGTGACCAATACAAAAGAGCTTGGCAGCTTTAAAATCAAGAAAGAGCAGAGCTCTTCCGCCGGTGTAAGGCGTATTAAGGCCGTTATCGGTAATATGTAAGAAACGTAAAATCAAATTAAGGTGAAAGAAAATGGTTAAGAAAATATTAGCTGGTGTTGTGGCGGTTTTTGCTGCCGTCGGTTTCGCTCAGACGGTTGTCGATGTTACTGGTATCGGAGCCGAGAAGACTTCTGTTTCAATCAATGTTGGCAACAGCGCATACGCCAAATGTTTGCAGAAGAATCTTGAGATATCAGGCCTTTTCATTGTCAAAGGCGACGGGGCTATAAAGGTTACTGGCGCCTCGGGCGCTGTCACGGCCGTCGGCAAGGGTAAGTCGCTTTCGGCTTCAGACTCTTTCGCCGATGAAAAATCGGCGAGAATGGCCGCCCGCAAGCTTGCCAACGCCATGTGTGAAGCGTACGGCGATCAGAAAGGTTTTGCGCTTGATAAAGTGATATTTCTAAACCGCGGTAAGGCCGCAAAAGGCGGTGTCATGGTTCCTGGCGAACTCTGTGTCGCGTATCCTGATGGATACGACATTCGTCAGCTCACGTCTGATAAAACGGCCGCAGTCTATCCGAGATGGAAAAAGGGCGGCGAGGGAATCTATTATATCGGCTATCTTAAAGGTGCGCCTCAAATCTGGGAGATGGATATAAATTCCGGCAAGCGCAACGTCAAATGGAGTTTCAAAGGTTCTCCGACGGGTATTGCTGTAGCTCCCGACGGACGCAGGGTCGCGGCGATTCTTTCTTTTCAAGGCAATCCTGAGCTTTATGTCTTAGATGGTGAGCGTTATATTCGTCTTACCAATACGCCTAACGCAAGCGAAGGGCAGCCCACGTGGAGCCCGGACGGCACGAAGATCGCTTATGTAAGCGATGAAACGCGTCGCCCGCAGATTTATGTCGTAGATGTAAATACCAAAGAGAAGCGCCGTCTTACAGCCAAGGGCCGCGAAAACCTCGACCCTGACTGGGGCGCCGACGGGCGCATCACCTACATAACGAAGCGCGGCGGAGCGCAGATCGCGATTATGGGGATCGAGGGCGATTCATCCTCAAAGGTTTTAACGACAGAGGGAACTTGGGAGCATCCGTCATGGGCTCGCGATTCGCGCCATGTCGTCGCCGATCGCGACGGAGCGCTTTTTATTGTCGATACGATGGAAGGCGGCGATAAACCGCGTCGGATGTTCTACGCCAACGGCAATTGGATCAGTCCTTCATGGAGCAAGTAAAATGGGCGCAGCTAAAATTGATGTCAAATACGTTTCTGAGCTTGCAAGGCTTGAACTTACGGAAGAAGAGATGGCTGTTTTTCAGCCGCAGCTTGAGAATATCGTAAAGTATGTCGAGAAGATATCTGCCGTTGATGTTGACGGTGTTGAGCCGATGATTAACGGCAACACTATCGTCAACCGTTTCAGAGAAGATGTCGTTGCGGAAAGTCTGCCGAGCGAGGATGCCCTTAACAATGCACCCAAGAGAGTCGGCGACGAATTTCTTCTGCCGAAGATTGTGGAGGGTGCGGAATCATGAGTGAACTTTTTAAACTTGGCATCAAAGAGGCCGTGGAAGGGCTTGAAAAGGGTGATTTCACCTCAGAGGATATTGTCAATTCGCTTATAAAGAGATATGAAGAAAAGAACGGCGAAATCGGAGCTTACCTTACGTTTGATGCTGAGGGTGCGCTTGAAGCGGCCAGGCTCAATCCCAAGGCGGTTCCCATCGCAGTAAAGGATCTCATAAATGTCAAGGGGCAGCCGTGCACATGCGCCTCAAAGATTCTTAAGGGTTATGTTTCTCCTTATGATGCGACCGTTATTTCAAATATGAAGGCGAACGGGTTCATACCAGCCGGTCGCGTCAATATGGATGAATTTGCTATGGGTTCATCTACTGAAAATTCGGCGCTCGGCGTTACCAGAAACCCATTCGATCTTACGCGTGTGCCGGGGGGCAGCTCTGGCGGGAGTGCGGCTGCGGTAGGCGCTGATATGTGCATTGCTGCGCTGGGTACAGATACGGGCGGCTCAATCCGTCAGCCGGCCAGCTTCTGCAATTGCGTCGGCGTTAAGCCGAGCTACGGCAGAGTAAGCCGCTATGGCGTTACGGCCTTTGCTTCTTCTCTTGACCAGGTAGGTCCTATGACCAAGTCTGTTGAGGATGCGGCGATTCTTCTTAAGGCGCTCGCTGGCGTTGATCCGAAGGACGGAACGTCGTCCGATGCGCAGGTGCCTGATTATCCTTCGCTTATCAAAGGCGCTTCGATGAAGGGCGTTAAGATCGGAATTGCAAAAGAATATTTTAACGTCACGGGGATGGATGAAGAGGTTAAGCGCATAACGGATGAGGCGATCAAGAAGTGCGAAGAGGCCGGTGCAGAGCTTCATGAGGTTTCCTTGCCGCATACCGAATATGCCATGGCCGTTTATTACATTATCGCTCCGGCCGAGGCGAGCGCGAACCTGGCTCGTTTTGACGGCGTAAGATACGGTCATCGTTCAGAACTCGCCAAAGATGTCTTTTCTTTGTACACGAAGAGTCGGGCGGAAGGTTTTGGCCCCGAGGTCAAGCGCAGAATTATCATGGGCACTTACGTGCTCTCGTCTGGTTACTATGACGCATATTTCGGCCGCGCCCAAAAGGTAAGAACTCTCATCAAGCGCGATTTTGATGAGGTCTTTACCAAGGTTGATGCGCTTATAACGCCATGTGCGCCGACACCGGCATTTAAGATAGGCGATCTGCAAGATCCGCTAACCATGTATTTGAACGACTTGTTTACAATACCTTCGTCTTTGGCGGGCGTATGCGCTTGCGCCGTGCCGGCCGGCTTTACAACGGCGGGTCTCCCTGTCGGTGTTCAGTTTATTTCCGGGGCGCTTTGCGAGGATAGGCTTCTTTCAATTTCAAAAGCATTTGAAGATATCTCTAAATAAATGAAAGATATCAGAGAAGAGTGGTACGATGCAAAGAAGAAGGTGTCAGTCACTTTCGTTGACGTGACGACACCTGCCGGCGAATTGGCTAGAGCCCATCTGTCAGGCCCTGTGAGCGCGCATTATCTTGCTCAGGCGCTCGCGGTCGTTGCGGTTTTAGGTTCTGAAACGTCGCTTGATGAAGAGACTGTTTCATTGCAGATGAAATGTACTGGTCCTCTCGGAGGCGTCAATGTCGAGTGCACGTCAACAGGTTTTCTCAGAGGATATACCGAAAAGAAAATATTGGACGAGTTTGATGGAATGGGTGCGCCGAAGGATTCCAAAGTATTGGGGTCAACCCGTTATCAGGTGACGCGCAGCGTTCCTGGTCGGATAATCTCCCAAGGTATAGCCCCGTCGATCGAAGAGTATTTTTCATCCTCGCTACAGAGACGCGCTCGTATTTTTACGGAAGTTCTTGTTAATGATGAAGTTGAGTTCTCCACGGCAAGAGCGCTGATGGTAGAGGCGCTGCCTGACTCCGACTATTCACTTGACGAGCTTAATATCGGGACTTTGTCGCTTTCGCAGCGTACGATTCTTTCCCGCTTGGCGCTTCGCGATGCTGAATGCAGAAAGACAACTGCATTGTCGTTTAAATGCCGCTGTTCTCCTGAGCGCGCGGCGGCCATGCTGGGCGCTCTCAGTGAAAAGGAGATTGACGAGTTGCCCGACATCGTTGACATAACCTGTCACATGTGCGGCAGGACTTTTTCGTTGCCGCGTTGAATGGCGGCGTTTTCTTTCCGCCGCGGATGTCTGAGATGAAAAAAGCGCTTGAGACTTTTTTTTCAGATCTTGACGGCGCGGGAGGAGTTTCCGACGGTCAAATAAGCGTATCATCGCTTTCCGGGGCGTCTGACGCTTTTTTGGCGTTGTATCTCGCCAACAGAAACAAAGAGAATATTGTTCTTGCTGTCACATCCGGCATTCCCGACGCCGACAGGTTGGCGGGGGATCTTGAACTTCTGTGTTCTGACAAGTTATCGCCGTTTTATTCGACAAGAATTCTTGAGTTGCCTGTAAGGATTGATTCGGAATCCTCTTCGATAGGTCTTAGATTAAAGACGCTTTCAGCCATTAGGGCCTGGGCGGTAAGACCTTATCCCGCGATTGTCGTAGCGCCTGTTGCCGCGCTTCTCTCGCCAGTGGCGGCTGAATCGGCTCAATGTATTATTTTGGATCTGAACGAAAACAAGACTAAAAAGATAAGTGAACTCGTAGAACGGTTTGTTTCTTTCGGCTACAGAAGGGTTCCAAGTGTAGAAAGCGAGGGTGATTTCGCAGTCCGCGGCGGTATTCTCGATATTTGGTCTCCAGGAGAGGAGTTTCCCGTAAGAGCGGAATTTTTCGGCGATGAAATTGAAAGTTTAAGATCGTTCAACGCTGCGACGCAGCTGTCGGTTGAAAGAATATCTTCCGCTTCTTTTCTTTCTCTTGAAGATGACGCCGCTAAATCGCCCAAAAGCGTGTCCGTTCTTGATATAATGCCAAAAGGTGCGGCCGCTCTTTTGATTGATCACAATTCGTACAGTCTCACGCTTTCAGACGCGTTTACCGGGCCTAAGGTTTATACGGGCGACCCTCCGCCTCGGGGGGTGGCGACTATTGATTTCACGACATCCGCATTGCCGGGCTTTTCTGAACTTGGCGCGGACGCTTGCCGCCATCCGGAACTTTTTGATTCGGCGAAAAAGCGTCTTGATATTCACATAGCCTCGGCAAAAGCGAAGGGAAAAACGCTGCTCGCGCTCGATGAGTTGAGTGGCGGGTTTGAGACGCAGAATCTTATCGTCGTCACCAAATCCGACCGCGTTTTCGCTAAAAGAAAAACGAGATTAAAAGCTTCCCGGTACACGACCGGAGCGAGACTTTCCGATTTTGACGATCTTGAACCTGGCGAATATGTAGTCCACATTGACCATGGCGTCGGGCGTTATGTGGGTTCATCGGAGATAATGGTGGATGGCAGACGAAGTGAAGTTTTCACAATTGAATATGCCGACGGCGGCAAGCTTCACGTGCCGGCGTCTCACGCTCATCTTCTGTCGCGTTATGTCGGCATTAAGGGCGAAGCGGTTAAACTCCACCGCCTTGACGGTAAGCGCTGGGACAAGGATAAGCGCGATGCCGAGAAGGCTGTTGCGGATCTTGCGGCCTCACTTATCGAAACGCAGGCCAAGCGCGAGACGATCCCAGGTTTTGCCTATGATATAGAGTGTGAAGGGCTTGATGCGTTTGAGGCCGCTTTTGCGTATGAAGAGACGATTGATCAGGCGGCGGCGATAGAGGCGGTCAAAAAAGATCTCGCTTCGTCAAAACCGATGGATCGCCTCATCTGTGGCGATGCCGGGTACGGAAAGACTGAAGTTGCGATGAGAGCGGCGTACATAGCGGCCATGAACGGAAAGCAGGTCGCGCTTTTAGCTCCTACGACAGTTCTTGCCGAACAGCATTTTGAAACCTTTACCTCACGCTTTGACGGAACTCCCATCCGCATAGAATCGATGTCGCGCTTTCAATCGCGTCTCGTTCATCAAGGCACGTTCGATAGGCTTCATTCAGGGGCCTGCGATATCGTTATAGGGACGCACGCGATTCTTTCGTCTAAAATCCGCTTTCATGATCTCGGGCTTGTCATCATTGATGAAGAGCAGCGCTTCGGCGTCAGGCACAAAGAGTTTCTTAAGCGTCTGCGAACGACGGCCGATGTGCTTACACTCTCCGCAACCCCCATACCCCGCACGCTTTATTTGTCGATGACGGGGGCAAGAGACCTTTCGCTTTTGAGAACTCCGCCCAAAGAGCGAGTCGCCGTCGAGACGAACATTGTGCGCGACAGCGACATGACTGTAAAAGCCGCTATCGAATCGGAGATCGCCCGTGCGGGACAGGTGTTTTTTCTTCATAACCGCGTTTCAACAATAGAGACGGTCAAGAAGCGTTTACAGAAACTTTGTCCTTCAATCCGGATTGTTGTCGCACATGGCAGGATGGATTCCAAGACGCTTGCCCGTAAAATGAGGGATTTTGAGCGTGGAGAATACGATCTTCTTCTTTCTACGACGATCATAGAGTCCGGTATCGACATTCCGAGGGCTAATACCATTCTGATCGACCGCGCGGATTGTTTCGGTATGGCGGAGATATACCAGCTCAGAGGGCGAGTGGGAAGATCTTCGCGGCAGGGGCGCGCATATTTTCTTCTTCCTCCATCGGGTGACATAGATTCTGACGCGCGAGAAAGGCTTGCGGCCCTAAAGCGTCACGGCTCTCTCGGCTCGGGATTTAATCTTGCGGTGCGCGATCTGGAAATCCGAGGAGCAGGAAATCTTCTCGGCTCACAACAGTCAGGTCATATCGCGGCGGTTGGCTTTACGCTGTATTGTCAGCTTCTGTCGCGAACAGTCGCGATATTAAAAGGGCAGAAGCCCCCTGAGATTATCGATGTCAAATTAAACTTCGATTTCATTGATTTCTCTCCCGCTTCCGAAGATGATGAGAGCGCGGCCTCTTTACCTTATACTTATGTTGAAGAGGATTCCCAGCGAATGGGATATTTAAAACGTTTTGCCGAGGCTTCAAGTTCTTCCGACGTTAAAAAACTTCGCGATGAACTTAAAGATCGCTACGGGCCTCCCCCTGCCGCCGCAATCAGATTTTTCAAATTAGCGCAAATCCGGCTTGCCTGCCAGCGCTCTTCGATTGGTTCAATAGATGTAAGTGGTGATAGAGCCGTTTTCCGCAGGCGTGGCACATCTGAAATTGTTATGGTGACAGAACTTAAAGGGTCTTCACCAGACAGGAAACTTGCTCAAATCATTAAGGAATGTAGTGCGCAGAAGGACTAATGGGGAAGTGGGAAAAGATATCCGTAATCGGTTAGTCGAATGTGCGGACTAACGCCGCCCATCCGACTAATCAATTTGCGTTGCGCCATAAAAG
>CAJGDE010000050.1 GCA_904502135.1 Kiritimatiellia bacterium | reverse complement strand
CGACGCGACGAACTCGACCAGGGTGACAAGGGCGGCGGAGATCGCGGCCGTCAGCCGAGCGGACTGATGCTTAGGCGAGGCGGATTGGGCTGGACTGCGACCCGAAGACGTACTCGTGTACGTCGAGCGGTCGCAAGGACGCACAATCCGGCCGCATAAGCGCGGGAGCACGGTTGCCGCGACATCCGCCGCATTTTGACAAGTCACTTATTCAAGGTAACACGCTGTTTTGATAATACTATCTCCTTTCTCTCCTAACAACACTCTACAGCAGTTGCACAGGTGACATAACCGCTCACCGAAGTGCTGAGACGCTTGACGACTAAGGGGTAGGATGGTAAACTTACACAAACACTTATTTTGCTAAAAAGGAGAAAATATGAATATTCGATTTTTTGCGCTGTTTTTCGCGATGTGCTCGTTGTGTGCTACGGCGAATGAATACAAGGCGGAACAGTGGAATATTGATGCTCGCAAAAAATTCGCTGAGCAACGCTTTGGAATTTTTATTCACTGGGGACTTTATGCTAATTACGCCCAGGGAGAATGGTATCAGCAGGTAACAGGTTTGGATACTGAAACCTACGGGCGGATGATGTACGGTTTTTATCCTTCGCGCTTTGATGCGAAAGAGTGGGTTAGAGTCTTTAAGGACGCGGGAGCTAAGTACGTAACTATTACATCGCGCCATCATGACGGCTTCTCGCTTTGGCCAACCAAGGTCGATGACGGTTACAATATCGCCAATACGCCTTTCAAACGCGATATTTTAGGCGAGCTTTCCAAAGCGTGCGACGAGGCGGGTATGCAGCTTAATTTCTATTATTCGCTGATGGATTGGCACCGCAAGGATTACCCTGCTGGCACAGTGGCGGTGTCATGTCTCGGCAAGCAGAAGGGCGATTACGCAAGTTATAAAAAATTTATGCTAGGTCAGATAGCGGAACTCATTGACAATTATCACCCAGGAAATATCTGGTTTGACGGTGAGTGGGAGCACGCTAAATGCAATAACGGTGTTTGGGAGCGCACGCTTGACTGGGAAATGGATTCTATTTACGATTTCATCCACTCGAAGAAAACTCTTACCGCAAACAACAACCATCAGCCCATTCGAGCGAAGGAGGATATTCAGATTTTCGAGCGCGATCTTCCTGGTGAGAATGCTGATGGAGGTTATTCAAAGGATCAGCCAGTTTCGCTTGATCGCCCGGTCGAACAGTGCGACGTCATTCAGAAAAACGTGTGGGGCTACCGTATAACGGAGAGATCCTTCCGCACGCCAGAGGAGGTTGTGGCGATGGTGACGCGTGCTGCCGCCAAGAACTGTAATTTGTTGATGAATATAGGTCCTGACGGCTCTGGTCAGTTGCCTTCTCGCGCCGTTGAAGTGATGGCGAAGGTCGGCAAGTGGTTCCGTAAAAATGGCGAGTCGATCTATGGCACAACGTCAGCCGGAATAGGTGATGGTAAGAATGTTTATTCTACGAGAAAGGGTGATGAGCTTTATCTTCACTTCGTTACTCCTGGTAAGAATACATTCACTTTTAAGAGCAGCGGCGCGTTTAAGTCGGCCAATGGGCTTTGGGATGGAGAAAAAGCGAAGTTGACTGTTGATGGCGACATGGTTACGGTTGCGATCAGGCGTCCGAAGGGGTATCGATTCAACTATGTCGTTAAATTGATAGCAGAGTAGGTCTATATCGCGATTCAGGGTTGCATCTCCCGGTGATAATTTGATAAAATATACACTTCCGTGCCCAAAAACGGGGCGGACACGGCTGAAACCCGTGATTATTAACAAACCAAACAAATAAAACAAAATGGCAATTCGTAAGCCTACGGCTCCTTCTGAAAAGTCCGCTTTAATGGCGGAAATGCTCGCCGGTGCGGGTCAGGAGTCCAAGTTCAAAAACGGTAGCATCATTGAGGGTACCGTTAGTGCAATCAAGGGTGACGATGTTTTCGTAGACATCGGTTACAAGTCAGAGGGAACTGTTTCTCTGTCTGAATTCTCTGAAGATTCAGACGTCAAGGTCGGCGACAAGGTTACCGTCATGCTCGTTCAGCTTGAGAACGACAAGACGGGAATGGTCGAGCTTTCCAAGAAGCGCGCCGACGACAAGATCCGCTGGGAGAAGATTCTTGAGCGTTATGTTGAAGGCTGCATCGTCAACGGTACGATCAAGTCTGCCGTTCGTGGCGGTCTTCTCGTTCAGATTGATGATGTCGAGGCGTTCCTCCCCGGCAGTCAGGTTGAAGTTACTCCCGTCAAGGAGCTTGAGCCGTACGTTGGTCAGACGCACGACTTCAAGGTCATTAAGATTTCCAACGAAAGACGCAATCTTATCGTTTCACGCCGTGAGCTTATCGAAGGTATGCTCGCCGAGAAGAAGGCCGATCTTCTTGAGAATCTCGAGAAGGATTCGATCAAGAAAGGCCGCGTAAAGAACATCACCGATTTCGGCGCATTCGTCGATCTTGATGGTCTTGACGGTCTTCTCCACATCACCGACATGAGCTGGGGCCGCATCAAGCACCCGAGCGAAATGCTCAAGGTCGGTCAGGAGATCGACGTCAAGGTTCTCGACGTTGACCGTGACCGCGAGCGCGTCAGCCTCGGTCTTAAGCAGATCACTGAAAATCCGTGGGATTCCATCCAGGATCAGTTCCCCGTCGGCGCCCGCGTTTCCGGCAAGGTCGTCAATCTCGCCGCTTACGGCGCGTTCATCGAGATCGCTCCCGGAATCGAAGGTCTCGTTCACATCAGCGAGTTCAGCTGGACCAAGCGTGTCGCTCGCGCTTCCGATATGCTCGCCATCGGCGATGAGGTTCAGGTCGTTGTTCTTTCTGTCGATGTTGAAAACCAGAAGATCGCCTTGGGCATCCGTCAGACGCAGGCTAATCCTTGGGATACCGTCAAGGAGCGCTTCCCTGTCGGTTCGAAGATTTCCGGCAAGGTCCGCAACTTCACGGCTTACGGTGCGTTTGTCGAGCTCGAAGAGGGCATTGACGGCATGATTCACGTCAGCGATATGAGCTGGACGCGCAAGATCAACCATCCCTCAGAGTGCCTTAAGAAGGGTGATGAGGTCGAGGCGGTCGTTCTCGATGTCAACACCGACGAACAGCGCATTTCGCTCGGCCTTAAGCAGGCTCAGCCCGATCCGTGGGCGGAAATCGCTTCCAAGTATGCTGTCGGCTCTGTCGTTAAGGGCAAGGTTTCCAAGATCGCTTCGTTCGGCGCGTTCGTCGAGCTTGAAGACGGCGTTGACGGCCTTGTTCACATCTCGGCGATCTCCGATCAGCGCGTCGACAAAGTCAAGGATGCTCTTGAAATCGGTCAGGATGTCGAGGCTCGTGTCGTCAAGATCGACCGCGCGGAGCGTCGCATAGGTCTTTCGATCAAGGCTATGGCCATGACCGAAGAAGAAGTCAAGTCTCTCGAGGCTCAGGCCGCGGGCGAGGAGACGGAGCCTGCTCAGTCGAAGACGAGCGGCAGCGAGAATCTCGGTGGCCTTTCCGCTGCATTCGATAACGCTTTTGCGAATTTTGAGTGGCAGCCCAGCGAGAATAACTGAGGCGTTTTCAAACGAAAGGAATAAACATCATGTCCAGAGTTTGCGAAATTTGCGGTAAAGGGCCTTCAACGGGCAATGTCGTTGTCCGCAAGGGTTCTCCCAAGTACAAAGGCGGCATCGGTCTTCATACGACCGGTATCACAAAGCGCCGCTTCCTGCCGAATCTTCAGTCGGTCCGCGTGTCCGACGGCAAGGGCAATACCAAGCGCATGTGCGTTTGCGCCCGCTGCATCAAGACCGGCAAGGTCAGCAAGAACTGATAAGTAATTGTCAGTAAACGAAAAAAAAGCTCCGCTAAAATGCGGAGCTTTTTTTCATTGGTACGCGTAAATTTTGGTATAATACACGAATGATGAAAAAGAACATAATTTTTATATTCGTTTTTTCGCTCCTTTGGGGCGCTTATGCCGATTGGTTTTGGCCATTTGGAAATGAGGCGCAAAACGACAAGAAGGAGCTAAGGCTTTCCGAACTGATGGAAAAAGCGTCATTGGCGATCGACGATGCGGTTGATTTGGCCGATAACGGAAAGATTTCCGAGGCTATTGAAAAATATAAAGAGGCGATTGCCGAGCTTGACCGTGTCGAGAGAGAAAATCCCGATCGGGCCAAAACGCCTGAATTTTCCACGCTTCGAACGAAGAGGGCTTATTCGAAGAACGCGATAACTTCGCTGCAGATGAGTGAAGCTCTGCTTAATGCGCGCAGCGTCGCCGTTACCGACACGACCGAGCTTGAAAAGAAACTGGCCGATGAAAAGCGCAAGAAGCGCGAAAAAGCCACCGAACCCGATAAGAAGAAGGCTGAGCCGCCGAAGGAAAACAGGGTCGTCGGCGCTCAGACGAATAAAGTTGAATCGATCGGGCTTCTGATAGATTGTCTTGATGACGGGAGCAAGACTGAAAAACCTGACGTAAAGGCCGCGCCTTCAAAGATTTCCGCCGCCGCCAAGGCCGAAAAACCGAAGAAATCCGATCCGCGGCGCGACGAGGTTCTCTCGGCGCTGAAAGAAGAGCAGTACGACAAGGCGACCGCCATCGTGAAAGAAATGCTCAAAGACGATCCAAATGGAGTTCTTCCCCTGAATCTTCTGGCTTTAATATGCAAAGCCCAGGGGCGGCTCGACGATGCGGAAAAGGTTCTGTTCAAATGTATGACCGCCAACAAGCATTCATATTACACTTATTATAATATGGCGCGTCTTTATCTGATGAAAAATCCTCCCGATAAGAGCGGTGCCAAATATTATTACGAGACAGGCTGCCTTTATACCGATCAAAGAGACCTTGAGATAGAAAGGAGGCTTAAGTGATAGCCGTTTTAGCGAGTCTTTTGATTTCCGCCGACGCCACGGCGCGAGATTTGGTGATGAGCTGCCGTACGATGATACCGGCAGATGTTGAATTGCAAGGGCGCATTATTTTAAGAAACAGAAAAGGTATTGCGCTTGATGAGTATAGTTACATCCTTAAAAGAAATTCGTCCGAAACCGAACTTGAGCTCAAAGACGATGACGGGAATATTGTGCAATATGAAAAGGGCGGCCGCATTTTGAAAACCGACGTCACGTGGAGCGATCTGACGCTTGATTATCTCTGGTGGGATGATTTTTCATTCGACAAAGAGCGCGAATCGGAGTCGGTTCACGGCCAGAAGTGCGCCGTTGTCATAATGAAAAAGGGCGATAGAACCGTGCGTGTCTGGGTGGATAGAAAAACGGGGGCTATGATGCAGGCCGAAGAGTTCAGAGGCGAGAAGCCTTTACGCCGGCTCTGGGGGACGCGCATAAAAAAATTCGGCGACAGGTGGATGGCAAATGTTCTGGAGGTTGAAACTCTGGGAAGCGGTCATAGAACAAAAATCACAGTGGAGAAAGTAAAATGAAAAAAAATCTCAAGATGCTGATATGGGCCGCTGCAGCGGCGTTTTCGCTCGTAATCGTTCTTGCGCTCCTTGGCGCGATTCATCCCGTGTGGCTTGGGTCGGCGACAACGGGCGTCGCGAACTGGCTGGTGCCTAAAAAACTCGATACGCGTTTTCATTTAGGCAAGGTGGACCTCAACGCCTATAAGGGTAGCGTCAAACTGCACAACTTTCAGCTTGACAATCCCAAAGGGTATGACGACGCCGAGGCGGTCAAGCTTGATTATGCTTCGGTTGAAATGGTTCCCTCGTCCGTCGTCGGCGATGTGATCCATATAAAAGAGATCGTTTTGGACGGAGTGTACCTGAGCTATCTGTCAAGAAACGGCGTAAGCAATTTTGATGCGATTCTGTCGAAACTTTCGGACGGCGAAGAGTCGAAAGATGACGTTTCCGGCGAGGACGAGAAGGAGAAGGCCGAGAAGTCGAAGAAGCGCTTCATGATTGACAAGATTGTCATTTCGAATTTGAAGTTCAAGTATGAGATGCTTACGATCCCCGTGCCGGTCACGATCACGCTTACGGATATAGGCAAGGATTCCGATGGTGTTACGATGTCGCAGGCGCTTATGAAGATTCTTGATGATCTGATCAAAACGGTAATGCGTACCAGCAGCGCCCTTACCGATATCTTGTCGCTTACCGCAAGCTCTCTTTCGACCAAGGCGACGAATTCCGTTTCAGGCATAACGAAGGAAGCGAAAAATCTGAAAAAAAACGTCAAGGAGCTCGGCGGTTCTTTAACGGACGGTTTCAAAGATATAAAGAAAGCTTTTAAAAAATAAATTTTGAAATGGAGATTTAAAGATGGAAAAGAAGAACAGAAAGGCAAAAGACCGTCGTGTCGAGATGTCGGTCGACGGTTTGAAGGAGGATTTCGCATGGCACCTTCGCTATTCGCTGGCGAAGGGTGATATCCGCGCGACGCCGCGCGATCAGTATACGGCATTTGCCAATGCCGTAAGAGACCGGATTGTGGAGCGGTGGATAAACACGCAGGAAGAGTATCATCATCAGAACACGAAAAGAGTTTATTATCTTTCGCTTGAGTTTCTGATGGGGCGTCTTCTCGGCAACAACGTAATCAACCTTAAGGCCGATCAACTTTGCCGTGATGCTTTGAAGGAGTACGGCATAGATTGGAACGACCTTCGCGATTATGAATCGGACGCGGGTCTTGGAAACGGCGGCCTTGGGCGTCTTGCGGCGTGCTATCTTGACTCTATGTCGACGCTTGACCTTGCCGGTATGGGGTACGGCCTAAGATATGATTATGGTATTTTCAGACAGCGCATTGTTGACGGAGGGCAGGTCGAAGAGCCCGATGGCTGGCTTAGAAACGGCTATCCATGGGAGATGGAGCGTCCTGAGTATTCACAGCACGTTCATTTCGGCGGTCATGTCGAGTGCGCCAAACTGAACGGCCGCCAGGTCTGGCGCTGGATTCCTGCCGAGCGCGTGGAGGGCGTTCCGTACGATCTGCCTATCGTCGGGTACAGAAACGCCGTAAACTCGCTTCGTCTCTGGTCCGCGAAGGCTGCGGATGAGTTTGATCTTGAGAACTTCAACAAGGGCGACTATGTCGAAGCCGTAGAATCAAAGGTGCTCGCGGAGAATCTGACGAAAGTCCTTTACCCCAACGACAATACCATGGCCGGTAAAGAACTTCGTCTAAGACAGCAGTATTTCTTCGTCGTCTGCTCGCTTAAAGATATTTTAAGACGCTATCAGGAGACGAACAGCGGCTGGGACAATCTGCCAGAGAAGGTGTTTATACATCTTAATGAAACGCATCCCGCGCTTGTTATTCCGGAGCTTATGCGCATTCTCGTGGATCATGAGGGGCTTGATTGGGACAAGGCCTGGGATTTGACGCGCCGCTCGACCGGATACACGAATCATACCATTCTTCCCGAAGCTCTTGAGAAGTGGCCTGTTAGCATGATGGAAAGACTCTTACCCCGTCATCTGCAGATCATCTATGAAATCAATGGGAGATTCCTGCAGGAGATTTCATCGCGCTACCCGGGCGACATCAAACGGCTCCGCAGAATGTCTCTCATCGACGAAGACGGCGAGCGTTATGTGCGAATGGCGAATATGTGCATCATCGGTACGTCTTCGACCAACGGTGTGGCGCAGCTGCATTCCGAGATTCTTAAATCGTCCCTCTTCAAGGACTTCTATGAATTGAGCCCCGAGAAGTTCCATAACGTGACGAACGGCATAACGCCCAGACGGTGGCTGCTTAAGGCGAACCCGCTTCTGGCCTCGCTCATCTCCGAGTCCATCGGTGAAGAGTGGATCACCGATCTGAGCCAGCTCTCGCGCCTTGAGAGCTTCGCCGGGGATGCGTCGTTTCTGCAGAAGCTCGCCGATATCAAGTCGGCGAACAAGGTGTCGTTGTCTAATTTCGTCATGTCCGATCTCGACATCAGGCTCGATCCGTCGGCGATATTCGATGTTCAGGTCAAGCGTCTGCATGAATACAAGCGTCAGCTCATGCTGGCTCTTTACATCATCATCTTCTACAATAGGCTTCTCCATGATCCGAAGTTTGATCCGATGCCGCGCAGTTTCATCTTCGCGGCGAAGGCGGCTCCAGGTTACTATATGGCCAAGCTCATCATCAAGCTTATCCACGGCATCGCGAGAGTCGTCAATTCCAACCCGAAGACGAGAAACCGTCTCAATGTCGCCTTCTTGCCCGATTATCGCGTATCGCTCGCGGAGAAAATCATGCCCGCTTCCGAAGTGTCGGAACAGATATCTTTGGCGGGCATGGAGGCTTCCGGCACGGGCAATATGAAGTTCATGATGAACGGCGCTCTTACTATCGGCACCTACGATGGAGCCAATGTTGAAATTCACGAGGCTGTCGGCGACGATAATATGTTCCTCTTCGGCCTTAGAACCGAGGACGTGGCGAAGATGCGCCAGAATTACGTGTCGAAGGAGATTTACAGGAACGATCCTGAAATACGTCAGGCTCTCGACATGATCGCCGCCAATGTGTTTTCCGTTCTTCAGCCAGGTCTCTTCGAGCCGATTCTCCGCAGTCTGCTTGACTACAACGACTACTATATGCTCCTGGCCGACCTTAAGGATTACTGCGCCAAGCAGGATCTTGTCGATGCCGCATACCGCGATCCTAAGAAATGGAACGCCATGTCGCTCGTCAACATCGCGCGCTCCGGGCACTTCTCTTCGGATAGAGCCGTAATGGAGTACGCGAAAAACATCTGGAACATCGAGCCCGTCAAATTTTAAGCTGCGGTGGACAACGAGATTTTCGGCTACGGTTTTAAGAACGCTTCCCTTTTGGAGGAGGCACTGACGACGCCTTCCTACAGGATGGAGCATCCAAAGGCCCATGACAATCAGCGTCTTGAATTTCTCGGTGATGCTGTTCTTGGGCTTTTGGCGGCCGATTATCTGTATCAAAAACATTCTGATCGCGGAGAGGGAGATTTGACGATCGCGCGCACGCGGATGGTGAGCTCTGAGGCTTTATGCAAAGCCGCTTCCTCAAACAATCTTCTCAGCCGACTCAGGTTGAACGCCAAAGTCGAGCCTCCGCCGCAAGGTTCAAAAATGTATGCCGACGCGATAGAGGCGATAATAGGCGCGGCTTGGCTTGACGGGGGCATTCCGGCGGCCAAGACCGTTTTTGACGCGCTGAAACTTGAAGAAGGGGGTGTACAGGAAAATCCCAAAGGCGATCTGCAGATCAAGGCTCAGGCTATGGTCCCGCCCCGAAGACCTGTATATGAACTTGTTTCTGTTTCCGGAAAAGCGCATGAACCGACTTTTACGGTCAAGGTCTCTATTGATGGGGTGGGTGAAACGGTCGCTTCCGCGAGCAGCCGCAAGGCGGCGGAGGTTCTGGCCGCCAAACAGTTGTTGTCTCTTTGCTCTTGACGCGGTGGCATGAAAATTGATAAAATCAGATTCGATAATTGATGGTAGGTGCCGTCGATTAAAAAAAAACAAGAAAACTAAGGAAAAATCAAGATGGAAATCTATGTTGGTAACCTCGCGTACGCGACGACTGACGATGGACTCAAAGAGGCGTTCGCGAAATTCGGCGAAGTTACCGCCGTTCGTGTCGTTAAAGACCGTATGACAGATCGCAGCAAGGGCTTCGGTTTTGTCACGATGCCTGATGCGTCTCAGGCTCAGGCGGCAATTGACGCACTCAACGGCCATGAACTCGACGGGCGTACCGTTCGCGTCAACGAGTCTCAGCCTAAACCGCGTGAAGAACGCGGCGGTTTCAGAGGCGGTCGTGGCGGCAGAGGCGGCTTCGGCGGCGGCAGAGGTGGATATGGCGATCGCGCTCCTCGTCGCGAAACACGCTGGTAATAAAAATCCTGCAGGTAAAACAAGGGTTCTTCTTTTGGGGAACCCTTTTTTTATCGCCGCGGGAAAAAAGTGAATTTTATAAATCAAACTCCATCCGTAAGAGAGGAACAACAATGAAGATGACAAGAAGGGAAATGTTGAAGGCGAGCGCTGCATTCGGAGCGCTGAATATTATCCCGGCCAAAGTTCTTTGGGGCAGTGAAGCTCCTTCAAATCAGCTGACTCGCGCATTGATTGGTTTTGGCGCGATAGCCCGCAGTTTCAATCACCTTGCTTTCAAGGGGTCGAGACTTATCGGAGTGTGCGATCCTTTTGATTACCGCGTGGAGCAGGGAATCGCGGCGGCGGAGAAAAACGGATGGGGCAAGATCAAGGGCTATAAGGATTTCATGGCTCTTCTCGCCGACAAGGACGTTGATATCGCTCATATCTGCACGCCTCCGCACTGGCATGGCGTTCAGAGCGTGATGGCCGCTGATGCCGGCAAGGATATCTGGTGCGAAAAACCGATGACGCGCACGATCGGCGAAGGCAAGCGTGTCATGGAAGTCGTCAAGGCCAAGGGCAGCGTATTTAGACTTAACACCTGGTTCCGCTATCAGGATAGATTCTACGGCTTTGGCACACCCGCCAAACCTATCAAGCAGATAGTAGAGTCGGGTCTTCTCGGAAACGGGCCCATCAAATGCGTCTCTGGCGCGGGACAGGGCTTTTCATGGAAATATGGCTGGTCTGGCCGCACCAGCCTTGCTCAGGAGCCGTTGCCGCAGGGGTTTGATTATGATATGTGGCTTGGGCCGGCGCCGTGGAAGCCTTACAACAGGCATCGCGTCGGCACGTCCTTCCGCGGATATTGGGATTATGATTCCGGCGGGCTTGGCGATATGGCTCAGCATTATCTTGACGCCATTCAGTATATTCTCGACAAGGACGACACGAGCCCCGTGAAGATCGAATATTTCGGGCCGAAGCAACATCCTGAAACGGTTGGCCGTTTCGATCGGTTCATTCTGACATACGCCGACGGAACTGAAGTCGTCCTTGACGGCGATGAAACTCTTCTTGAAGAGCCGCTTCTCAGAGGCTCGAACGGCGTTTGCGTCTACAAGGCCCAGAAGGGCGGCAAGACTCTGCGCATAAAAGACAGCAAGGGCTGGTGGAGCGAAGAGAAGGTTCTCAAGTTCCTTTCCGAGCTTCCTGAGCCGGCTGCCCAGAACACGGATTTCATCGACTGCGTCCGCACGCGCAAGAAATTCGCTCTGAACGAATGCAACGGTTTCCGCAGCTGTTCAATGTTCAATCTTGCGATCGTCGCCTGGCGTCTTGGTCGCGGGTTTGAGTTTGATCCGGTGAATATTCGCGCCGTTGACGATCCTGCGGCGGATAATTTCATCTATCAGGATATCCGTGAACCCTGGGCCACGAAGATGGGCTGAAACAAAACTCTGAACGTTTAATAGTGAAAGGTGAATTATGAATAAAATTATTTTATCTTTGATTGCAATCGGCGCGCTTTGCTCATGTAATGCGATTGCGCAGACGGCGGCTACCGACCCGGCGGCTCCGTACCATGATTATATGAAGGCCATGGTATCAACCGATGAAGAGCCCTTGACGGCCGTATGGCAGCTTAAAGAGCGCAAGGCCATAGACGCGGCCACAAAAGAGGATGTCTTAGCTTCATTCGTGGCGGATGAAGATTCCGCGAGGGTGCTTCTGCTGAAGGTGGGTAAGGCTTATACCACAGATCCCGTTATCCTTACTCAGATCGCCGCCGTCACCCAATGGGTGATGATGTCCGACAAGTGGTATCACTTTCTTTGGGACGGGCCTCGCGCTTCCGGCCGAAAAATCTGGACGAATGCGCTTATTGATGTCGCTGAAAAATCTACGGACGCTTACGTTAAGATTTTCTGCCTTCAGCAGCTGCGTCTTTGCGCGTGCCGCTGCCAGGTCAGCGATATCATAGATATCGGCTTAAAGGCGAACGACGGGAATGTCCGTGAAGTCGCGGAAAGTGTCGCTCGTGGAATTATGGCGAGAAAATAAGCGTTTGAGTGGTGTAAAATGAATATCTATATCGGTCAGGACAAGTTTGATATGGCTGAGTCTGCCGCCCGCATGGCGGCAGACCGCATCCGCAAGGCTATCGCCGACAGAGGCGAGGCGAGAATTATCGTCGCCACAGGCGCCAGTCAGTTCGAGTTCCTTGAAGCTCTCGTCAAAGAGCCGGGTATTGACTGGTCTAAAGTGACGGGTTTTCATCTAGATGAGTATATCGGGCTTCCTGTTTCGCACAAGGCTTCTTTCCGCGGGTATATGCGCGAGCGTTTTGTCGCTAAAACTCCCCAGCCGATGAAAGCGTTCAACGAAGTGAATGGCGAGGCTGAGGACCTTCAGGCTGAGATTGACAGGCTTGAGAAGCTTATCCGTGTCTCTCCCATCGACGTCGCCTGCGTCGGCATCGGGGAAAACGGACATCTTGCGTTCAACGATCCGCCGGCCGACTTCAATACCGAGCGCGCGTATATTGTCGTTGATCTCGATGAGAAGTGCCGTAAGCAGCAAGTGGGCGAAGGATGGTTCGCGTCGTTCGACGAGGTTCCGAAACAGGCTTTCTCGATGACGATCAAGCAGATCATGTGGTCGAAGGCCATTGTCTGCACTTGCCCGGACGAACGTAAGGCCGAGGCCGTTAAAGGAGCCGTTGAAGGTCCTGTCACAAACATATTGCCCTCATCCATTCTTCAGATGCATGCGGACTGCACTATGTTCTTAGATCCGCCCGCAGCGTTGCTGTTGAATAAATGAATTCATCATTAGTCGTCGCTGATTACGCCGTCATCGCTGTGTTCTTTGCAGTGATGATCGGCGTAGGCGTTTTTTATTCCAGAAGGTCCACGAGCGCAGCCCAGTTTTTCGGAGGAGACAAAACCGTTCCGTGGTGGCTGGCGGGAATAAGCTTTTATATGAACAGCTTTTCCGCTCTTGCGTTTGTCATGTATTCGGCTTTGGCCTATAAATTCGGGCTTGTTCCCGTGACGGTGAGCTGGCTTTCCGTTCCGGCGGTGCTGCTCGGGGCGTGGTTTCTTGCCGTAAGATGGAGAAGGGCGGCGTCTGCCAGTCCCATCGACTACATCGCCAAGCGTTACACTCCGTCAATGTGCCGCACATTGGCGATATTGGGCTTGCCGATGCAGCTTTTGGACAATGCGCTTAAATTGCTCGCTATCGGAACGGTTGTAGGTGTGGGGATGGGTTTTCCTCTTTTCTGGTCAATCTGCATTTCAGGCGTCATAATTATTCTCTATACTTTTTTAGGCGGCCTTAAAGCGACGTTGACATGCGACTTTATTCAGTTTTTCGTAATTCTTGCGGTCGTCTTCGCCCTGCCGCCGTTGTGTCTGACGGAGCTTTCTAAATTAGATGGCGGCGCAGGTCTCGTCCATGGCTTTGAGGTTTTCTTAAAGCGCGCTCCGGAGGGCTTTTTTAATTTTACCGCCGGCAAGTACACCTGGGGGTATATGCTCGTCTTTTTCTTATGCGTAGGCTCGACCCTTTCCACGAACTGGTCTTTGGTCCAGCGCTATTATTCGACTAAAAGCGATAGGGACGCGCGCAAGATGGCTTATCTCGTAGCGGTTCTTCTTTTCTTAGGCCCTCCCGTTTTCTTTTTCCCCGCGATGGCCGCTAGAATTTTTCTGCCGCCAGTTTTAGACTGCGATATGAACGGCGTGTATGCGCTGATTTGCAAATCTGTGCTTCCTGCGGGGATGATTGGAATGGTGATAGCGGCCATGTTCTCGGCGACGATGAGTTCGCTAGCGGGCAATTTTAACGCGGCTGCGGCCGTTGTCGTCAATGAATTGTATCTTAAGGTAGATAAGTCGGCTTCTCCGCGCAGAAGAATGATTGCTGCCAGAGCCGCCACCGTAATCGTTGGCGTGACCGTTGTCGCGCTTACGTTTGTCATGCAGTATGCGCAGGGGGCGGATGATCTCTTTAATATTTCAAACAAGGTTTTCGGCGTTTTCTTGCCACCGATTGCCATTCCTATGCTGGCGGGGCTTTTTGTGCGTTCGCTTTCGAAGCGCTCTGCGATTGTAGCTCTTGTCGGCGGGATAATTGTTGGTCTTTCGATGTTTATCGCCGGCTCCTCCGATCAATTGTCCTTCCTGAGAGAGATGGTTTGGATATTCCCTTCAACAGCAGTATCGACAATTGTATTTCTTGCGATCGGCTCAAAGGTATTTCAGGATGATCCTGATGAAAGAAAGGAAGTTGAAAAATGGATGGATGGATTGACCTGCAGATAAACGGCTACGCGGGCATAGATTTCAATTCCAAAGGTCTTACGGTTGAAGCCGTAAAGGAAGTTACCGATCGACTTAACGCGGACGGAACGGCCGGGTATCAGCCTACATTTGTAACGGCCGATCCTGAGATGG
>CAJGDE010000049.1 GCA_904502135.1 Kiritimatiellia bacterium | reverse complement strand
ATTTTCGCGTCAGCGGAGGGAGAAGATTGCGAGAGTAAAGAGGGGGTGCGGGAGAGAAAGAGAGGGACTGAACGCGGGCAGGGACCCCACTGCATAGGAGAGTGGGTTAATGTTTGAATGTTAGAATGGTTGATTGTTGCATAACTGTTAAACTGTCAAACTATCCAACTGTAAAACTTGCCAACTTGCTAAGCGCAAGAGAAGTTTGCAAGTAGAGTCAGTTTGGCAGTTTGCGAGTTTGACAGTCCCTTGTGTCAAGGGCTCATGTTACTTTGCTTTTTTTGGTATAATATCGGCTTGAAAAAGTCGCAGATATAAACAGAGGAGAAATATGTTAGACGCGAAATGGTTGAAAGCTAGAGCCGAACAGGTGCGCAAGGCGGATTTTATAGACCCGGATCTTTACAGAAAGTATAATGTGAAAAGGGGTCTTAGAAATTCCGACGGAACAGGCGTTTTGGTCGGCCTTACGACAATCGGCAATGTCCATGGGTATGTTATGGACGAGGGTGAGCGTCGCGCTATTCCAGGTGAACTTTACTATCGCGGCATCAACGTGAAAGATATCGTCGCTGCTGATAAAAGAGAACATCGTTTTGGTTACGAGGAGACGGCCTATCTTCTTTTATTCGGAGATCTGCCCAATGCGCGTGAGCTTGTAGACTGGAAGAACATGCTTGGCCATTATCGCAGGCTTTCCGACGGTTTTAAAGAAAACGCCATTATGCGCAATCCTTCAAAGGATATCATGAACGCCATCGCAAGAGCCATCCTTTTCGCGTATGCGTTTGATGAAGGGGATACACCTAACGATATTTCCATTGAAAAGTGCCTCTCCCAGTCGATAGAAATGATAGCGGCGATTCCGACGATAGCCGCGTATGCGTATCAGGCGAAATTGCATTATCATAAAGGCGGCTCGCTTATGATTCGCAATCCCGATCCGAAGAAATCGACGGCCGAAAACATCCTCTCTCTCATCCGCGAAGACGGCAGAGTTACGAAGATAGAGGCCGAAACGCTGGATCTTGCGCTTGTTCTTCACGCGGAACACGGCGGCGGAAACAACTCTTCGTTTACGACGCATGTCGTGACGTCTTCTTTTACCGACATCTATTCTTCTCTCGCCGCCTCCGTTCTTTCGTTGAAGGGTTCGCGTCATGGCGGCGCTAATCTGCGTGTCATGCGCCAGATGCAGGAGATAAAGGAAAATGTCAAAGATTGGACTAACGAGAAAGAGGTCGAGGCGTATTTGGCTAAAATCGCCGACCGCAAGGCCGGTGATCGCTCAGGTCTTATCTATGGTCTTGGGCATGCGGTCTATACGATAAGCGATCCGCGCGCGCAAATGTTGAAGTCGAAAGCCTTGCGTCTTGCGCGCGAGAAAGGGCGTGAAGATGAAATGCGGCTTTATCAGTATATCGAAGAGCTTGGGCCTGGAATCATCAAATCTCGTCACCCGAGAGCTGAGGATGTATGCGCAAACGTCGATTTGTATTCTGGTTTCGTTTACGATATGATGGGCATTCCTAAAGATCTCTACACGCCGCTTTTCGCAGTCGCCAGATGCGTCAGCTGGTGCGCCCACCGTATGGAGGAGCTTATCAACGCAGGTCCCATAATCCGTCCTGCATATAAGCCTATCTTCCATCCCAAAGAATATGTCGCGCTTGCCGATCGGGGTTGATGTTCTCTGCACATAATGGAGTTTTCTGTGTCGGGAGGGATAACGGAGTCAACTGTTGATGAAATCAAATCGAGAGTGGAACTTTCTGATTTGATTTCGTCGTACGGTGTTCAGATTCGTATCGCAGGGTCTTCTAAAAAAGCCTGCTGTCCTTTTCATAATGAGAAAACCCCAAGTTTCGTCATCAACGATTCAAAAGGTTTCTACCATTGTTTCGGTTGCGGCGAGTCTGGCGACGTTATAAAGTTCGTTCAGAAAATGGACGGTCTTACGTTTGTCGAGGCCGTTAAAAAACTGGCCGATCAATGCGGAATAACCGTTGAGGCGAATGAAAAGCCGGAAGATAAGAAAAGAAAACGCCTCTACGCTCTGATGGCGGAACTCGCGCAGTTTTACAGGCGCTGTCTTTTAAAGACAAAAGAAGCTGAGATAGCAAGAGAATACCTGAAAAAAAGAGATCTTGGCGACGATGTGCAGGAAGCTTTTCTGATCGGATATGCGCCGCTTGGGATTGTAAATATTTTGAAATGGGCCGAGAAGTACGGCTATACGGTTGACGAACTTGAAAGCGCGGGGGTTGTGAAAGCCGCCTCGGGGCCTCACGATAAACCTTTTCACCGTTTTGGCGGCAGACTCATGTTCGCGGTGAAGGATAAACGCGCCCGCGTCGTCGCTTTTTCAGGGCGGCAGCTTGTCGAAAGCAAAAATTCCGGCAAATACGTAAATTCTCCCGAAACGGCTATTTTCAAGAAGTCGAACGTTCTTTTCGGGTTTGACAAGGCCGCGGGCAATATTACAAAAAGTCCACATCATGAAGCGATTGTCTGTGAGGGGCAGATCGATACGATAAGATTGCATGCCTCTGGCTTTCCCGTGGCCGTAGCTTCTCAGGGGACTGCTTTTACGCAGTCGCATGTGGCGATGCTTACGAAGGCGGCCGATCAGGTTACGCTTGTTTTTGATGATGATGCAGCCGGGCGCAAGGCGGCGATACGCACAGCGAGACTCTTTCTCGAAGCAGAGACGCCTGTCAGGGTCGTAACACTGCCGGAGGGGGAAGACCCTGATTCGTTCCTGCGCAAATACGGCAGGGATGATTTTGCGAAACTTCTTGATAACGCCAAGTCCATAATCGAATATCAGGTGTTGATTGAGCGATCTAAAGAGCGCAACCCCCAGTCTCTTGACGCGGTGGCCAGAATTTCCCGTTCGGTGATTGAGACTATAGCCCAATCGAAGAGCGCTGTTTTACGCGCTTCCATGGTCAATGAGGCGGCCAAACTTCTTAATCTGCCTGCGGTTGCGATTTCCGAGGAACTGCAAAACTTTATCTCCCGTCAGAATTTTCAGTCTAAATCAACTGTCCGGGCGCCTTTGCCCGAAGAAGATTTCGAAGATGAGATTGCCGGCGACGAAATAGCGCAAGATGATTTTCCTGTTTCTCGGGAAGAGGGTTTAGAAGCTCAAGATGCAGATTCAAGCGCTATTCCTCCGCCGAGAGAGCTTGCCTTGTGTGAATTTCTTCTCGCCAATGAAAATGATGAGATTTTAGATGCGATGATAGGCGATTTTCTCCCCGAGAGCATTCTTACAAACGATTTTACCCGTGGGTTCGTCCGCTCCTGGCGTGCGGCTTTTGTGACGGGTGAGGATGTTATCGTTTCATGGAGTAGCTCTCTTTCTTCTCGTCAGCGCGCCTGGTTCGATTCTCTTTTGCTCGGCCAGTCGAAATCTGTGGCGAGCACGCTTTCAGTTACGGACATTATGCAGGATTTTATCCGTACGCTTTGGGCGGATCACCTTAAACGGCTTCGCGGAGCGTTGCCCATTGCGGCGGGAGCGGAAGGCGATTTGAAAAGAATGAAGATTTCTATGGACTTAAAGCGCATTAATTCGGTAAAATGGCATACCGTAAAAGAACTTATAATAGAATGGCAAAAAGAAGGAGTATAAAATGGATCTGAAAGAAGCGACAAATCGTATCTCGGCGCAAGCTGAATTGGTAAATAGAATTCGTGAGGAAACCTCTCGCGTTATCGTCGGTCAAGAAAAACTGATCGATAGACTTGTGCTTGCTCTTATCACCGGAGGACACATCCTTCTTGAAGGTGTTCCCGGTTTGGCGAAGACGCTTTCGGTCAATACTTTGGCCAAAGTACTCGGGCTTGATTTCAAGAGAATTTCCTTTACGCCCGATCTTTTGCCGGCTGATGTTGTAGGCACTATGGTCTATTCGCCGAAAACGGGTGAGTTTACACCGAAGAAAGGGCCTGTTTTCACAAACCTTCTTCTTGCCGACGAAATTAACAGAGCTCCCGCCAAAGTTCAGTCGGCTCTTCTCGAATCGATGCAGGAGCGTCAGGTTACGATCGGCGAGGCGACTTATAAACTGAATGATCCTTTTCTCGTTCTTGCGACGCAAAATCCGCTTGAGCAGGAAGGAACGTATCCTTTGCCTGAGGCGCAGGTCGACCGCTTTATGTTCAAGTGTTTGGTGACCACTCCGTCTAAAGACGACGAGCGCAGGATTATGCAGCGCTTCGCCGGCAATTCCGCTTTTCCGACGGCGAAGAATGTTTGTTCGCCCGAGGAAATATCCGCGTTGCGCGCAAGCCTTAGCGAGGTGTATTGCGACGAGAAGGTGGCTGACTACATCCTCGATATCGTATTTAAAACACGCGAGAAAAACGAGTACATACAAAACGGGGCGAGCCCGCGAGCGACGCTCGCGCTCAATCTTGCAGCGCGTGGCAACGCTCTGATGCACGCCCGCGCGTACGCGACGCCGCAGGATGTCAAGGAGGTCGTGCATGATGTTCTTAGACATCGCATAATACTTACATACGAGGCGGAGGCCGAGAATATCACGAGCGATTTCGTGATTGACAAGATCCTCGATTCAGTGCCGGTACCCTGAAATGAAAAAGCGCGTCTGGGTAGATATTGATCTTAAGGCTTTGGTGCGCAACTATAGACGCATCCAGCGTCACGTTGCGCCCGCAGAAGTGCTCTCGGTTCTAAAGGCAAACGCCTATGGTCTTGGAGTAGGGCCTTATGCAATGGCTCTTGCAGGCGCAGGGTGCAGGCGTTTCGGCGTGGCGGAGCCGTGCGAGGCGATTGAGCTTAAAAATCTTTTCCGAGAAAAATCGATAGACGCCAGCGTTCAGATTTTATCAAGTATCCTGCCTGATGAAATCGAAGAGATGCTTTCTCTCGGAGTGGTTCTGCCTGTGACAGATTATGCCTCAGCCTGCCTTATTGACAAGGCGGCGAAAAAACTTTCCGTCAAAGCGCGCGTTCATTTCAAGATAGATTCTGGGATGGGTCGGCTTGGGATTCTCTTAAACGAGGCCGACAAAGTGATAAAGAAGACGATGAGGCTAAAGAACCTCTGTTTTGAAGGCATATTTTCGCATTGCCCGATGGCGTACGAGCCGCATCATCCTTTTACGGCGCAACAGATTCAGAGATTCGCCGATCTTGTAAATGAACTATCGTGCGAAGGAATAAAGTTTAAAGCCGTCCATATCGCGGCAAGCGACGCGTTAAACAACTTTCCTCAAGCGGCGAGAAGTCCGTTCAATCTTGTTCGCACAGGGATCAATCTTCATGGCAGTTTCGACCCCAATGGGCGAAAGGCGCTTAAAGTAGAGCCCGTCTTGACGCTTAAAACGCGCATTGCGCAGATAAGGGATCTGCCCGAAGGCTCCACGCTCGGTTACGGTCGCACATGGTGTTTGAACAGGCGCTCGCGCATTGCGACTGTTTCGGCGGGATATGCCGACGGTCTGCCGCTCGCTTTGGGCAACAAGGGCAGTGTTTTCGTCTCAGGGCAGAGATGTCCCATTGTGGGGCGAGTTTCAATGGATTACACGACGATAGACGTTTCTCACGTGGAAGGCGTGAAAGTCGGCGATGAAGTTGTCTGTTTGGGGCAGACGGCCGACGATTCGATAACGCCCGATGATTGGGCCGAGATAAAAGGAACCCACGCGTACGATATAATCTGTTCGCTTGGCGGCCGGGTTGAAAGACGCGTTAAGTGAAACATAAAGCAAGATTCGTCAAGTCGGAAAAAGAATTTTTAAAAGCGAAGAAAGGAGCATACAAATGACCAAGACAGAGGCTGAAAAACTTCTTAAGAAATGCAATCAGGAGCATGTGCTGGCGTATTGGAACAAACTTTCAAAGACTGAACGCGACGCTCTTTTGCGGCAGATCGCGCAAATTGACCCAGAGAGTGTAAATCGTTGCGCCAATGCTCTTTCGCAAGGGGTTAAGGCGTTTGAAAATTCAAAAGGGCGCGCTCCGAAAGTGGCGCTTCTTAAAGGAAAGGCGCTTGCCGCAGCTAAAGCCGCCGGAGAGAAGGAACTTGCCTCTGGCCGTGTGGCGGCGCTTCTTGTGGCAGGCGGCCAAGGTTCGCGTCTCGGTTATGAAGGTCCTAAGGGGTGCTATTCTATCGGGCCGGTAACCGGCGCTCCGCTCTTTTATTTTCATGCTAGAAAAATTCTCGCCAGATCCATCCGCTACGGAGCATCAATACCGTTTTACGTTATGACCAGCGAGGCCAACAATGAAGCGACCGTAAAATGTTTTGAAGAAAATGATTATTTCGGCTTGAATCCAGACGATGTCTTTTTCTTTACTCAAGGTATGTGGCCGGGGATGACAAAAGACGGAAAGATCATTCTTGACGCTCCCGGGCATATCTTTATGAGTCCAGACGGGCATGGCGGGCTTTTGGCCTCGCTGAAGCGTTCGGGGGCTCTTGAAGATATGAAGAAAAGGGGAGTAAAATCCGTATTTTTCTTCCAGGTGGATAATCCTCTCGTTGAAATCGCAGACCCCGCTTTCATAGGTTACCATACAATTGAGAAGTCGGAGTATACGCTTAAGCTTTGCGCGAAGAGAGACCCTTATGAAAAGGTCGGCATGCCGATGAAATTCGGCGATACGTTCAGAATGGTCGAGTACACGGAAATGACCGACGAGCAGTGCAACCGCAAGGCGAAGAACGGCGACCTCTACTTCTTGTACGGCTCTCCGGCGATCCACGTTTTCGACAGAGCATTTCTTGAGCGCGAAGCGTCAAAGCCGATGCCTCTGCATCTTGCGTTTAAAAAGATTCCTTCGCTCGGTCCTGACGGCAAGGTGGTTAAGCCCTCCGAGCCCAATGGTTATAAGTTTGAGAAGTTTATATTCGATATTCTGCCAAATGCGAAGAAGGCGGCATTCCTCGCGTTTAATCAGAAAGAGGAGTTTTCTCCTGTCAAAAACGCCAATGGCGACGACTCGCCCGAGACTTGCCGCAGAGATATGCAGGCGAAGTGGCGAAAGTGGCTCTCTGAAGCTGGCGTTTCTGTCGACGAGTCTCTTCCTGTAGAAATCGATCCTCTGTATGCTCAAGATGCGCAGGATATTAAATCGCTTGGGATTTGTCTTTTTGCGGATATCTAAAAAGTGTAAATATCGAAAGGTGAATATGAAAATATTAGCAAGGCTCTTTGTTTTAATTGTCGCGCCGGTTTTGTCTGTTTTTTCAACGACGACAAACGATTGGGAAAATATGGCCGTCAACTCGATCAACCGTCTGCCGGCTCGCACATATACCGTGCCGCTCTCTTCAGAGAAGGATGCGTTTACGGATGCGCTTGAGCCTTCATCGCCTTACACCATTTCGCTTAACGGAAAATGGAAAATCTCATGGGCGGGCAATCCCGATCTTCGTGTGAAAGATTTTCAGGCGCCAAACTTTGACGATTCCAATTGGTTTGACCTTCCAGTCCCTTCATGTGTGGAAATTTACGGGTTCGGACTTCCGGGATATGTCAACTGGCGTTATCCGCACAAGTTGGATTGGCCCCGCATTCGCGACAGGCAAAGCGGAAAGGCCGACTATAATCCCGTAACTTCTTACAGACGTAAGTTTTCCGTTCCCGCTTCTTGGATGGGTCGAAAAATAATTCTGCGCTTTGACGGCGTCTACAGCGCCTACTACGTTTGGGTGAACGGAAAGAAGGTCGGTTATGCAGAAGATTCAAAGCTCCCAAGTGAATTTGATATTACGTCGTTCGTGAATGCTGGAGATAATATGCTTGCGGTTGAGGTTTATCGTTGGTGTGACGGAAGTTATCTCGAAGATCAGGATATGACGCGTTATTCTGGCATCTTCCGCGATGTAACCGTATGGTCGATGCCAAAGGACGGTATTTGGGATTTCGTCGTAAATACCAGTCTTTCAGATGATTATCAAACAGGGTATTTTTCTGTTGAGGGCATAGAAGGCGCTTGGTCGGCCATGCTTTACGATTCTTTAGGTAAGAAGATCGCCAGTTTAGATTCTTCCAAGAAATACGGAACTACCATTGTAAAATCCGTTAATCTCTGGTCTGCGGAAAAGCCATATCTCTACACTCTCGTCGTGAAGAAGGGCGATGATATCCGCATGCGCCGCATCGGTTTCAGAGAACAGCGGATTGTCGGCAACGTCATCTTCGTTAATGGCATGAAGGTTAAATTTAAAGGCGTTAACCGTCATGAGACAAGCCCCGTGAACGGCCGTTCGGTGACGATAGATGAGATGATTGAAGATATTATGCTTATGAAAAAGTATAACTTCAATACGGTGCGCACAAGTCATTATCCGAATCACAGGCTTTGGTATGATCTTTGCGACAAGTACGGCCTTTATGTGATGGCGGAGGCGAATGTTGAAGGGCACGAGCCGATGTATGGTGAAAAGGGCCTTGGGCGTTTTAAAGAATGGGAACATTCCATCGTAGAGCGTAACGAGCGCAATGTTCTTTTCTACCGCAATCATCCGTCTGTCGTGTTCTGGTCGCTCGGCAACGAAACGGGGCACGGGGTTTGCTTTACGGCGGCGATGGCGGCAGTGAAAAAAATCGATAAGACGCGAATTGTGCAGTGGGAGCCTTGGAATGACGAGTCCGATGTTGATGCTCGCATGTATCGCTCGATTGCATGGCTTGAGCAGCGCGGTCGTCTCGGGGAAGAGCTGCCGCCTCTTTCGGAGGAAGAGCTCGGCGAAAAAGTTCAATTGAACGACTACAAGGGCAAGCAGTCCGCCGATAAGCCGTTTTTCATGTGTGAATACGCCCATGCCATGGGCAATGCGCTTGGAAATTTCCAGGAATATTGGGATATCTTCTATAAGTACGATTGTCTTTCAGGCGGATGCATCTGGGACTGGGTGGATCAGGCCGTTTGGAAAGAAACCGATCGCGTAGATCCCGCTACAGGAAAGCGCGAAAGATTTCTGGCGTACGGCGGTGATTTCGATGAAGCCCCGAACGACGGTCCTTTTAACTGCAACGGACTTGTTACGGCCGAGCGCAAGGTCACGACGAAACTTATTGAGGCGGCCCATGTGCAACGCAATCTTGTCGTAAACGACGCTTTTGAACTTGAGAACCGTTTTGGTTTTACCCGTGCCGATGAATTTGCGGGTTCTTGGGAACTTATTGAAGATGGTAAGGTCGTTAAGCGCGGCGTATTCAATACGCCTTCCATCGCGCCGCTTTCGCGCGGGAAGCTTCCGATTTCGGTCAAGGACTTTGCCTCCGATTCAGATAAGGAGCGTTTCGTCAACATTAATTTCTCTCTTAAAAAGGATGAACCGTGGGCCGCGAAGGGGTATGTCGTCGCGCGCAACCAGATACCTTTAACCAAACCTTCAGCCTGCTCTCTTGCCGAGAAAAAGAAGGTAAAGCCCAAAATGGTCGAGAAGGGTGATTCAGTAGAAGTTACGCACGGCGATTTCCGTGCCGTATTCAATCGTGTGACGGGAACCATTTCTGAACTGGTTATGGGCAGCAAGCGCATAATGAGCGACCCTGCCCAAGGCATCGCTTCAGGTCCTCTCGTCACATGCCAGAGAGCTTTTGTCGATAATGATGTCTGGATCAGAGGCAACCAGTATGATCATCAGCGTTATTACGGCTCATATCCGGCCTCCGGGCTTATGCAGCTTAGGTATCACGTCCGTTCTTTTGAGATTGCTGACGGTGAAATACGAATTTCTACCTTGATAAACGGTTCAAAGTCGGCCGGTTTCAATCATGAAGTTGACTGGTCGTTCCTTGAAGACGGATCTCTCGAAATGAAAAATAGGCTAATTCCTCACGGCACAATGCCGATCGCTCTTCCGAGAATCGGTCTTTCGATGAAGCTTGATTCTTCTTTGGAGCGTATGCGCTGGTATGGACGCGGGCCGCATGAGAACTATATCGATCGCAAGGCCTCGTCGTTCTTCGGGCTTTGGGAGTCTACCGTAAGCGAGCAGTACGTAAGCTACATCCGTCCTCAGGACAACGGTTATAAGACTGACGTCAAGTGGGTGGAGTTTACGGATGACGACGGCAAGGGCGTTAAGATGACATGCGACAATCCTCTATTTGTGCAGGCTCTTCATTACACATGGGAAGATCTTGAGTTTTCGCGTCACCGCGCCGAACAGGAACGCCGCCGCATTCCGCTCGTTCCTCGCAAGGAAGTGTGCCTCAATCTCGATATCCGCCAGCTTGGTCTTGGCGGAGGCTCTTGCGGGCCTAAGCCGCTCAAGAAAAATATTTTCCCTGTAAAGGAAGAATCCTGGACTGTTCGTTTCAGCCCTGCGGGTGAAGAGAAGTGATTATTTACGCTTACGAGAGGATGGAGAATGAAAAATGCGATTATTCTTGCCGTCTTGTCCGTCACCGCCGTTTCGGTGTTTGCCGGAAACAAAACGAATCCCGACGCGATAGAACTTGCGCCGATTCCCGTGCCGCGCGAGTTCAAAAGCGATATCGACAATCCCGTAGCGTTCGATTCTACGGTTACGCTCGCCGTAGACTGTCCAGATGCGAACGGCGTTAAATGGCTCGCGGATCATTTCATCAAATGGTACGGCAAAGACGCGCCGAAAGTCGAATCTTCAACTTTCACCTCCCGTCTTTCGGACGACATCGAGGCTTACTCCATCGTGGCCGACTCTTCAAGCGTCAAGATTGCGGCGCGCTCTCTCGCGGGCGTCAGGTGGGCGGCGTACACGCTTAGACAGCTCGCTATGGCCCGCCGCGGAATGTTTAAGATGAAGGGGCGAATTCTTCCCACTCTTACGATTTCCGATTCGCCGCATCTCAAGTTCCGCGCAGTGCATCTGTGTTGGTTTCCAGAATTAAGGCCGCAGCAGATGGAGCGTGCGATTCGCTTAGCGGCGCTTCTTAAATTCAATTATGCGATTATTGAGCCTTGGGGAATGTATGAAAGCAAAAAGCATCCTTGGTGGAGTTGGCCGAATCCGAAGATGACAAAGAGCGAAATCCGTCGTCTCGTGAAAATCGGCAATGATTTGGGCATTACTCTAATTCCTCAGATCAACGCGTTCGGACACGCCTCATCGTCTCGTAGCTGCACAATGAAGCACATGGTTCTCGACATCGCCCCTGAATACGAGTCTCTATTCGAGCCTGGCGGATGGAACTGGTGTCTGACCAATCGCGAAACGCAGCGTACTCTGCGCGAACTCATCGCTGAGATGCATGAGGATTTCGGAAATCCTCCGTATTTCCATCTCGGGTGCGATGAGGCGCAGCCGCCCTCATGCCCCGAATGCCGCAAGCGTCCTTACGGTGAACTTGTCTGCGAACATATTTCGGGGCTTGCAGATTTTGTCAAGAAGCGCGGAGCAAAGCCGATGATCTGGCACGATATGCTTCTTGAACGCGGCGATCCGCGCTGGAAGGGTTTCGTTCATTTCGGCTCAAAGACCACGGCGACTCTCGCCGACACACTTGCGAAGGATGTCATAATCTGCGACTGGCAGTATTCCTACGGAAATATGAAAGAGGCGCGCAATGATTGGCCGACTATGAGGTATTTCAAAGAGAAAGGGTTTCCCGTCGCCGGATGCCCGTGGATGAACTATAATTCCATGAAACCGATGGCTGACTACATAGCTAAAATCGGTGGCTTCGGAATCATTGAAACGACATGGCATCATCTGCGCGGTAACGATTGGATCAATATGTACAAATACGCCTCTGCTGCAGCGTGGGGGACGTCAATCCCGGCAAAGCCGCCGATGTTCGATACGCCGTTTGCTACTGCTCTGCGTCTTATCGGTAACGACATGAAAACGTCTGATTATCTCGATACCGGACATCTTAACTATCAGGTGCCGCCAGGTTGGTGGGTTGACAACAATTGAGAAATTTTTCCGTGAAGAGTATGAGAAGTATTATGAAAAACGAGCGCCCTAATTTCTTAAGCCAAATGACGCTGTTTATACTTCTGTTGTCTGCTTTATTCGCTGCGCCAAGCTTAGCCCAGTGGTGCGCAGAGGATATAGCAGGCGACATCGGTTATCTTAAGCAAAAGTGGACCAAAGGGGCTGTTGACCGATCAACGGGGCTAGATGCTCGCGGGATGGGCAAAGCGCTCCAAAAAATCGTCGCCGAAAGGGGTGATGAGCCGTGGCAGATTACCAAGGCTAAGATATTCGCGTATGCCTGTGATCATGTCGCGATTGGTGTTTCGACCAATGATTATTTTCCGGCGGTCTCTCCTTGGACGATGCATCGTAATCATCCGATTCGTTCGATACTTAAAAAACGTGCGGATGACGTTGATCAAACAAGGTCTCCCGGGCTTAAAAATAAAATTTCATCCGGCACCACAGACGGCAGCTGGGTCGTATGGAAGGATTATTCGCATTGCGCACCCGACTGGGATTATATAATTAAACTTGGGTTTCCCGGAATGCGCCAACAGCTGTTGGACAACTGGAAAGATACAGATTATTACCGTTCGCGTCTGATCGTGGCGGATGCTGTATTGCGATTCGTTTCGCGCTTGGCGAAAAAGGCTTCCCGGAAAGCCACTGAAACTGGCGATGAAAGACTTAAGGCTCAGGCGGCTTCGCTCGATCGTCTTTGTAGGGGAAAGCCTCAGAGCGCTTACGATGTATTGATGTTTATTTATCTTGAATGGGTGATGGGTGAAAATTTTGATTTCTTCCAAGTCCGCACTCTTTCAAATTTAGATAGAATATTAATGCCGTTTTATAAATCCGATATTGCTTCGGGGAAAACGAATGAAGATATCTTTCGCGATCAGCTGGCTCATTTTTGGTGGCAGTGGGGGGCAATAGATAATTATTACGGTCAGCCTGTTTATTTCGGAGGAACAAAAGCCGACGGGACAACGCAATACAATGAAATTTCGGCGATTCTTCTTGATGTTCATGACAAGCTCAATCTGCCGACGCCAAAAGTTCATATAAAAACCGGGCCTTCTACGCCGGATTGGGTATGGCGAAAGACTCTTGATCTAGCTCGTCGTCAACGCTCTGTCACATTTTGTGGCGAGGAGCCTCTTGCAAAGGCGATTATGGGATTAGGTTACAGTGCAGAACAGGCGCGGACTTGTGCGATATGGGGATGTTACGAGTGGGGTATACTCGACAGTTGTAATGATACGATTCCCTCGTATATCAGTGCAGTAAAGCCGATAGAGAAGCTTTTAAATAAAGCACGCAGTGGAAAATATAAAGCAAAAGACTTTGAGACTTTTCTCTCTTCATATCTTAAGAATTTGAGCAAGACTGTCATAAAGGCGAGAGATCTTGCGTTTGAGACAGAGCGCTGGGTTCATGAAGTAAACCCCTCAATGCTTTTTTCTTTGTCTATTGCCCACAGCGTAAAAACCGGGCTTGACGCATTTCATAACGGCACGGCGCACGGTAATAATTCTCATCTTCTTCTCGTCGCTCCAGGTACAGCGGTAGATGCTCTTTTGGCTGTAAAAGAAATAGTGTATGAGAGAAAAATTCTTTCTTTGAAACAACTCGGCGAAGTAATGGCGAAGAATTGGAGCGGGTATGAAAATCTTCGTCTTGAAATGATAAACTCTAGGCGTAAATGGGGAAATAACGATAATGAGGCCAATATGCTTGGGCGCAGGATTATAAGCTGTTTCGGCAAAGAGGCCAACGACATTCCCAATTCAAGGGGCGGGCGTTTCGTGGCTGGAGCGCACAGCTCGCGCAGATTCATTGATTTCGGAAAACGAACAGGCGCTACCCCGGATGGACGTTTTTCAAAAGACGAATTATCAAAGAATCTTTCGCCTATGCCTGGCGCGGATAGAGAAGGTGTTACAGCGCTAATAAATACCGTTTCATCAATCAATCCTGCGGATGTTCCGATGGATATGCCTCTTGATGTCATGCTTCATCCGTCATCCGTTGCAGGTGAAAAAGGGCTTGATGTAATGCGCACCCTCGTTGAGGAGTACCACTCTCGTGGATTGACGCTTATACAGTTTAATGTTTTAGATGCGCAAACTTTGCGTGCTGCGCAGAAAGAGCCTGAGAAATACGAGAATCTTCAGGTTCGAGTGTGTGGCTGGAATGTCAGATGGAATGACTTGCCTGTCGAACAGCAAGAGTGTTACATACGCCGCGCCGAGTCGATAAAATGAAATAGAATGTTGGAATGTTGGAATGTTGGAATGTTGGAATGTTGGAATGTTTGAATGTTAGAATGTTTGAATGTTAGAATGTTGGAATGTTTGAATGTTTGAATGGGGGTTTAGAAGGTTTAGAGGGAATAGGGAACAGGGAAGAGTGTTTATTTTATTCAAACATTCGAACATTCTAACATTCAAACATTTCTTACTTCATATCTACCGCTACGACTAACCCCTAGGGTGCGATTTTATTTCGTTGAAAAGATGACAGTTGTTTAGCTTCATCCGAGTAGTTCGCTTGGCGAACGCGTCGACTCCGCACGCGGGCCCTTGCGGGCGGCTTGCGCCGTCGCTTCGCGACCTGCCCTTCGAAGCAT
>CAJGDE010000048.1 GCA_904502135.1 Kiritimatiellia bacterium | reverse complement strand
TTTGTATGTTCGAAAATAAGGTTTCTGCGACGCGACGAACTCGACCAGGGTGACAAGGGCGGCGGAGATCGCGGCCGTCAGCCGAGCGGACTGATGCTTAGGCGAGGCGGATTGGGCAGGACTGCGACCCGAAGACGTACTTGTGTACGTCGAGCGGTCGCAAGGACGCACAATCCGGCCGCATAAGCGCGGGAGCACGGTTGCCGCGACATCCGCCGCATTTTGACAAGTCACTTAATCAAGGTAACACGCTGTTTTGATAATACTATCTTCTTTCTCTCCTAACAACACTCTACAGCAGTTGCACAGGTAACTAACCTCTTACTTTTCACCTGCTGTAGTAGTATTGTGAGGCAGGCGGTATTTTGGTATCATACTTCCTCAATAAAACATTCAGTTCTTGTTAAAGGAGGAATTTAATGAAGATTTCAAGAGTAAGCTTTTTTATGGCTGGCGTACTTTTTATGCTGTCGGCTGCGGCCGGAAACAAGGTGAATCCGGATGCATTGAACTTATATCCGATACCATTGCCCGTGGAAATGCAAAGTGACATAGACGCGCCCGTTGATTTTAATGCGTCCACAGTGATCGTTGTCGATTGTCCTGACAATGCGGGCGCTGAGTGGCTTAAGAGCCATATCAAAGAATGGTACGGTAAATTCGCTCCAAGCGTAAAGGCCGGCGAAACCGGTATGAAACTTTTGAAAGGCGAAGAGGCGTATGCTATTTCCGCCGACGCGTCAGGCGTTAAAATCAAAGCGCGCTCCATTGCAGGTGTAAGGTGGGCGGCCTATTCCATCCGTCAGATACTGATTGCCAAGCGTCGTACCGTCAAGATTGACGGTTATATTCTGCCGACGCTTAAAATTTCAGACGCGCCGCATCTTTCTTTCAGAGGCATTCATCTTTGCTGGTTCCCTGAAACGGATAGCGTTCAAATAGAGCGATATATACGTTTGGCCGCACTGATGAAATTCAATTACGTCGTACTTGAGCCTTGGGGAATGTATAGAAGCGCCAAGCATCCATGGTGGGGCTGGGAGAGTGGAAAAATGACGAAGGAGAAAGTCCGCTCTTTGGTTAAGCTCGGCAAGGATTTAGGTATTACGCTTATTCCTCAGATTGCGGCTTACGGACACGCTTCTGCGTCGCGCGCTCTCTCGCTCAAGCATTCGGTTCTTGATTTTAGCCCCGAATACGAGCCTTTGTTCGAGCCTGGCGGATGGAACTGGTGCCTTACGAATCCCGAGACGCAGCGCATCATCCGTGAGCTTATTCTTGAGTTGCTTGAAGACTTTGACAATCCGCCGTTCATCCATCTTGGCTGCGATGAGGCTCAGCCGCCGTCATGCCCCGACTGCAGAAAGCGTCCGTACGGTGAAATCGTGTGTGAACATATTACGAATCTGGCCAAATTTACGAAAGAGCATGGCGCCCGTGCGATGATCTGGCATGATATGCTTCTTGATCGCAAGGATCCCCGCTGGAAAGGCTTCACCAAATACGGCTCCGCGGCGACATCTACTTTGGCCGATACGCTTTCAAAAGACGTTATCATTTGCGATTGGCAGTATTCCAAAAATTTAACTCCTGAGCAGATGAAGGAATGGCCGACAATCAAGTATTTCCTAGAAAAAGGTTTTCCGGTGGCAGGCTGCCCGAAACTTAATCACGATGCAATGAAGCCGATGGCCGATTTTATCGCCAAGAACGGAGGTTTCGGGTATCTGCAGACAACATGGCAATGTATGCGCGGATTTGATTTTACTATCATGCTGCGCTCTGGTTCCACGGCGGCCTGGGGAACTGAATATCCTGAAAATATGCCGCAGTACGATACTCCGTTCGCAATCGCCATGAGGCTCGTGGGCAGCGATATGAAAATTAAGGATTATCGTTTTACCGGCAGATATGATTATCAGATTCCTCCGGGATGGTGGCCTGACAGATAACAATCAGCGTGTTAATTTTGCTATAATATCACCCTATGAGCAACCGTAAATTACCTTTTGATAAAGCGAAACTTGAAGAAATAGCTTCAAAGTGGCCCACTCCCTTTCATCTGTACGATGCCAAGGGCATAAGAGATAATGCAAAGCGTCTTAAAAAGGCGTTTTCATGGAATAAGGGATTCCGCGAATATTTTGCCGTAAAAGCGGCGCCCAATCCGTATTTGATGAAGCTTCTGAAAGAGTTTGATTTCGGCAGCGACTGTTCGTCTATGGCGGAGTTGGTTTTGTCGGAAAAGGTCGGCAATGTCGGAGAGGCGATTATGTTCACCTCAAACGATACGCCTGCCGAAGAGTTTAAAAAGGCTTGGGAATTGGGCGCCATCATAAATCTTGACGACATTACGCACTGGGATTTTCTGTGTGAATCTGTCGGCGCGAAAACCGAGGCTGATTTTGCAGATCGCGTGATGTGCTGCCGATATAACCCCGGTCCTCTCAAAGGCGGAAACGCCATTATCGGAAAGCCCGAGGAGGCCAAGTACGGTTTTACGAGAGAACAGCTTTTTGAGTGCTATTCAAAAATGAAAGCCGCCGGAGTTAAGCGTTTCGGTATTCATACGATGGTCGCCTCAAATGAGCTTGACCCTGAATATATCATCGATACGGCTAAGCTTCTTTTTTCGCTTGTTGCTGAAATTACCGCCCAGACCGGTGTTGAATTTGAGTTCGTAAACATCGGCGGGGGCATAGGTATAGCCTATAAGCCGGAGCAGAAGGCGATGAGTCTTGAGCGCGTTGGCGAAGGGATAGAAGAAGCGTATAAGCAGATTATAGACGGAAACGGCCTTAAGCCGATCAAGCTCTACATGGAGTGCGGCCGCTCTATCACGGGGCCTTACGGGTATCTAATATCAAAGGTTCGCCATATTAAGAATACTTACAGGCTCTATGCCGGGCTTGATGCTTGCATGTCGAATCTCATGAGGCCTGCGCTTTACGGGGCATATCATGAAATAGTCGTCCCTGGAAAGGAGAATTCCGGAGATACGTCGGTTTATGACGTTACCGGCTCTCTCTGCGAGAATAACGACAAGTTCGCCATTCAGCGTCTTTTGCCTGTTATGGAGCGCGGCGATTTCGTCGTCATCTGCGATGCGGGTGCGCACGGTCACGCTATGGGCTTTCAGTATAATGGAAAGCTGCGCAGCGCGGAACTTCTTCTTGAAGAGGATGGCTCCGTGACGGAGATTAGGCGTGCCGAAACTCTCGATGATTATTTCGCAACTCTTGATTTCTCGAAGCTGTGAGCGTTGAACTTTTAGCGCCAGCAGGAGAGTTTAAAACCGCGCTCTCGGCGTTTGCCGCGGGCGCCGATGCCGTATATTGCGGGCTTGCCGAGTATTCAGCCAGAGCTTTCGCGCGGAATCTGACTTTGGATGAACTGAAGCTTCTTGTGCGATTCGCTCATGCAAACAAAAAAAAGGTTTACGTCACGTTCAATACGCTTGTATGCGAAGACGAGATCGAGGGTGCGCTTGAAACGCTTTCTCGTCTGGCGCAAATACGTCCGGACGCCTTGATCGTTCAAGATATCGGAATTGCATCTCTTTGCAAGAAGCACTTTCCAGAGCTTGAGCTTCATGCTTCAACTCAGATGGCGGTACATAACCTTGAAGGCGTTCTTCAGCTGAAAGAGCTTGGTTTTAAGCGCGTGGTGCTTGCGCGCGAACTTTCGCTTGAGGAGATAGCATCGATTGTAAAGCGCTCGGGGACGATGGAGATCGAGTGCTTCATTCACGGGGCGCTGTGCTATTCGATCTCAGGGCTTTGCCTTTACGGGGCGATGGAGAAATCCCGCAGCGGAAATCGCGGCAGATGCCCGTACTGCTGCCGCGTTGCGCATGAAGACGCCGCAGGCGGGAAACGCCTTCAGTTTTCGATGAAAGACTTGCGCCTTGACGAGGATGTGCTTAAACTTGTTGACGCGGGGGTTAAGTCTCTTAAAATTGAAGGGCGCATGAAGAGCGATTTCTACGTCGCCTCGGCCGTTAAATATTATAGGCAAATCATAAGCGGCGCGGATTTTGGGCGTCTTACGAAAAGCGACCTTGAAACCGTTTTTTCGCGGCGCACGACGAAGCTTTATTTCGACGGCCTTAAAAACGCCTCTTCAAGTCCCATTGATCCGACTTCGCTCGGGCATCTCGGCGCGGAAATAGGCGTTGTCAAGCGCGTTACTAAAGATCGCGAAGGGCTTTCGTGGCTTAGGTTCCATACATCAAGAGCGCTTGAGCGCCATGACGGGCTGCAGTTCGGAGTTTGCGATGAAAACGGGAAGCTCTTAGGTCTTGGTATCGGAGAGATGCGCCAAGCAATTTCACGAAGAAACGTTTTTGAAGTCTCCGCCGGAACCGACGTTGAAGTGTTGCTGCCGGAAAAGGACGGTGAAGAGCCGATTGCCTCAAAATTAAAGCCTGGAGTTAAAATATATTGTTCCGCTTCGCAGGCCGTAAGAAGAATGTTCCCTCAGCAGTCGATCCGCCCAAGCGATTACATGGGCGACATCGCGCTCGATGTAGAGGTTAAACTGGAGAAAGACCTTCTTTGCGCTTCAGCGGAATATGAAGGGCGCAAGGTTGAGGTTTCGTTTTCGGCGTCGCTCGATGCGGCCAAGAATCCGGCGAAGACCGAAGATGGAGTGCGAAAGGCGTTTTTGAAACTCGGCGAATCCGATTATCGCTTGGGTTCACTGAAGGTTGTCGATAATGACAGGCTTTTTTCGCCTATGAGTTTATTAAACGATTTGCGGCGGATGCTTGTGGAGGATCTGGACGAACTTCGTGAACAGATGCGCGTGGAGCGCGTTGAAAGGGCGCTTGCCGAAGCGAGCGACGGCGACATGGCTCTCGCAGAGCCGATAAAAACTCTTAAAATCACAAACGGCGCAAAGGTTCCCGAGGGCGATTGGGATGAAATAGTGATTTCCATCTATCCCGGGCAGGAGCCTTCTCTTGATCCCTCTCGCGTTCGTCTTGCGCTTGCGGTATACACAAGAGAAACGGATTTCAACAAGCTGCGCGTGATGGTTAAGAATCTTTTGCGCCGAGGGTATGTTAAGTGGGAGGCGGCCGATCTTGCGACGCTCGCGCTTCTTAAGCGTTTGGGCGTTCAGGATTTGACCGCGGATTGGTCGCTTTACGCGTTTAATTCATACGCTCTTGACTCTCTTTCAAAGATGGGGGTCAAGCGCTTTGTCGCCAGCCCCGAAAACGACCGCGAGAATCTGCAGTATCTTGCCGAGAGCGGCTATCAGATTGAATTTTTAAAACAGCAGTCAA
This sequence comes from Kiritimatiellia bacterium, assembly GCA_904502135.1. Taxonomy (GTDB): domain Bacteria; phylum Verrucomicrobiota; class Kiritimatiellia; order RFP12; family UBA1067; genus UBA1067. The sequence goes on along the minus strand of CAJGDE010000048.1, from coordinate 9,326 downwards.
CGCCGCTTTTTATATCGCTTACCCCCAGCGCTTCAAAGCCGGCGGATCTTGTTGTGTATCAGCGCGCTGGGCTGTGGATCACGACAAAGCCCTCGCCGAGAGTTTTTGATGTTCCTGAAGGTGTCTCGACACGAATTGATTTAAGTTGGGAGGAATAAGTGGTAAAAGAGGTTCTTCAGAAACTCAAGAAGTTCTTTTGGTTTCTTCCTGGTTTTCTCCTTTGGGCGGCTTATCCTCCGATGGGAGAAAAAGTAGATGTACTCTTCGCGCTAGTTCCGCTCATGTGGCTTTCGCGCAAGGGCGATGTTAAAAAGAGTGCAAAGTGCTGGTTTCAAAGCGGAATGTTCTTTTGGGTGGCGACGCTTTCTTGGATGCCGGCGATCGTCAAAAACGGGGGGCCCTGGCCGCTTGTGGTTCTCGGGTGGTTCGGGCTTGCCGCATATTGCTCATTGTATTTTGCCGCTTACGGTTATTTGTCGGCTGCGGTATGGAAGTGGGCGCGCGAAGATGTCGGCGGCGCAGAGACGCCTCGCGCGAACTACTGGCGCAGGCTTGTCGCAGTTTTTTTCGCCGAGCCTGTTCTCTGGTGCGGGCTTGAGCTTGTGAGGAGCCGTTTGGGCGGGGGGTTCGCCTGGAATCAGCTTGGTGTCGTTCCCGCGAACGGCGGATTTGCTTCGCCTGCCGCAATCGGCGGGATATATCTTCTTTCGGCAGTCGTTATTCTTATAAACGGGATGTTGGCTGGCGTTGTCGAAAGAGTCTGGAACGCCGCGAAAAGTCCGTTTAGGAATCTTCGCGTTTACGGGTCGCTTGAAACTGTGATAACTACTGTCATAGTGCTCATGGTTTATTTTTTGCCCGGCGCTTTTAATGGGCATGATGTCGAAAGAGAGTCTCTCAAGGTCGCTCTCATACAGCGAAATTTTCCGTGCTGCTTTGCTAAAGATCGCGGAAATGAAAATCCATGGCAGGTGTATCAAAGACTTCTTGCGAATCCTGCATATCTGAAGCCTGATCTTGTGATTCTACCTGAAAGCGCGATGTCGGAATTCGGCCCTGTCGATTCGCAACGGGCGTATTCGTTCGCCGATTGGGTTTTTGATTTGACCGGGGCGTCTCTTTTGGCCGGTGGCTCTCGCAGAGAAGAAAAAAGAGAGTATAATTCCGCAGCCCTTTATTGTTCTACAAACAATACCGTAAACGCTCAGATATATGACAAGGTACACCTTGTTCCCTTCGGTGAGTTTATTCCGGGCGATAAAGTCATAACGATTCTTCAGAAATTAGCTCCCGTCGGCAGCTGCACGCCGGGGGAATTAAAAACTTTGACACTTCCTCTTGATGGGCGTGAAGTTGAGATGGGGGTAGCGATTTGTTTTGAGGATACGGATTCTGCGCAGTTGAGAAGGCTTGCTGAAATGGGGGCGAAAGTTCTGGTGCTCATTACGAATGACAGCTGGTTTTCCAATTCGCACGAGGCTGTGCAGCATTCATGGCAGGCTGTAGCCCGCGCGGTAGAGACGGGCCTGCCTATTGTTAGAGTCGGTAATTCTGGAGTAAGCGGCGTTATTTCGCCCGACGGCAAGGCCACATGGCTTGTTGATGAAAACGGCAGGGAACTTGTCGATAAAGAAGCGGCGATGTGCGAGCGAGTTGAAATAGCGAAGAGCACGCCGCACAGAATAGTTTATGTGCGATTGGGCGATAAGCCTCTCGCTGTGCTTTTTTCGCTTCTACTTATCACAATGATTTTGGTAAAATACAGGAATGAATATGAAAAAAGAAGATACTTGTCCATGTAAGTCCGGCAAGGCCTATGCAGAATGCTGTCAGCCCATCATTTCCGGGAAAGTGAAAGCTCCTACCGCGGAGGCGCTGATGCGCGCTCGCTATTCGTCATACGCTACAGGCGAGGTTAAATTTTTGAAGGTCAGCGCCACTGAAGAAGTTCAGAAAGAATTCCGCGAAGAGGAGTCTTTGGCGTGGAGTCAGGCGGCCGAATGGCACGGGCTTGAAATAATTTCTACCGAAAACGGCGGCGAAAACGATAAAGAGGGCGTCGTTGAGTTTCGTGCGCTTTACACGGCCAACGGTGAATTCTGCAATCATCACGAGATTTCCAAATTCATCAAAGAAGATGACGGCTGGAAATTCTCGGAAGGTGAGATTGTCGGCGAATCGCCTATTACGCGTGAAGAGCCGAAAATCGGGCGAAATGATCCATGTCCGTGCGGCAGCGGCAAAAAATATAAAAAGTGCTGCGGCAAGTAGCCACCGATGAGTTCCAATCCAGAGTTCGACCGCTGGTACGCGGCTAAGAGCGCGAGATTTCTTATTGAGCCGTCGCACAGGTTAGAGACTTTCGGCTCTACGCTCGTAAATTATCACATTATTTCCGAGTTGAGCGATTATCCCGGCAAGATACGCGTTCGCGAGGGTTGTCTTGAGGCGCATCAGCCGCTGGTAATAACGCCGAGTTTTTCGAGCATTGAAACTGAGGGGTTCGGCGATGAGGCGAAAGCCTATCTCGAATTTTTGAAAGAGAACGAGCAGAACCTGCGTATTTTGAGATATGGTTATCATCTGAAAAGCGATAATTTTTCTGAGCAGATTGTCACTGACAGCCTGAGCGCCGTGACTGAGCGCGTAAAGGCCGCAGTCATAGAGTCAAACGATAAATTTGCCGCCGTCATTCAAGGCGTGGACGAGCCGTGGGATGTGGCGCTTGTTGAGCTTTGGGTTCGCGAAATCAAACGCAGCGCCCAGTTCAACATCAGAGAACTCGGCGAAATGGGCAAACTCTAATGCGTGCGTGTATGAGGCGTACAATATCAAGTCTTATTGTTGCAGGTCTTTGTTCTGTCGTTTTAGCAGGTTCAATCGACCCGTTTGTGCCGATTATGTGGCGCAAAGGCGCAGTCGATGAAATGGCCTCTGATATACTTCAGATCAACGAAAAGTCGGCATTAAGGCGCTTCTTTATAGTCGGCCCTGGCTTCAATGAGGTTATGTATGCTCCTTTCAGTTCGAATCTGTATGTTCGGATGGGGCGCGAAATAGGAGAGATTTCAAAGCGTGTTTCACATAAAAACATTGAAATCGGCTGGTGGTGCTCTCCGTCTATCCGCTATGTTTCGGATTTTGCCAGCATAGAGGATGCGTATGGAAATAAAAGCGCGGACAATAAAAAATGTCCGCTTGATCCCGAGTTTCAGCGCGACTGGTGCGAGAAAATAAAATCGGTCGTCTCCGCCTCCGGCGTTAAGATGATGAATATCGAAGATGATTATACTCTCGCGTGGGGCAGAGGTCTTAAGGGCGGCGCGTGCTTCTGCAGGCGCCATCTGGAGCTTTTTTCAAAGATTCACACAAATGCGCTTACGGCCGCCGAGATATCTCAGGCGTTTAACGCTCCTTCGCCGGAAAATCTGTCGGTTCGCCGTGCGTTCGCGGATACGGTGCGAGAATCGTTGGTGACGCTTGCCCGCAAGGTTCGCGCGAGCGTCGATGAGGTGGATCCGTCAGTTCGCATCTGCATTTGCGAGCCGGGCTACAGCTCCGAGACTGATGGCGCTAGCATCGAGCCTATCGCAAGAGCTTTTGCAGGGCCCGATACGCGCCCTGCAATCCGCCCGCACGGATCGATTTACGGAGCGCAGACGACGCCCTCTATGATTCCCGGCGCAATCGCGCATACGTTTTATACGATTGAGCGCCTGCCCAAAGACATAGAAATGCTTTATGAGGCCGACCCGTATCCGCATAACAGGTTTTTTACATCCGCCTCGCAGATGGGCTCGCTGATGTCCGGATCTGTTTTCGCGGGTTCGCAGAATCTTCAGTTCTATTGTCTACAGTATCTTGACGATCCGTTCGAGGACGAAGGCTATGCCAAAGAATACAGCCGGCTTAAGCCGCAGCTTGAAGTCGTTCGCAATTTCAACACTTCGCGCCGCGCAAAACTTTGCGGGGTTAACGTCGTTTGGTCTTCGGACGCGCTTGCGCTTACTCGCGGGAATGGGCAAGGGCGCAATTTGCAGCTTTCGGAAGGGGCTTTCCTCTTGGCGAAGTTTGGCATTCCCTACACGATGCGCCAAGATGCCAAGTCGCCGCATCTTCTGATGGGCAATATTGTCGATACGCTTTCTGATGAAAAACTTTCAAGTATTCTATCTGGCGCAGTGATCGTCGACGCCCAAGCGGCGGCCTTGATTGCAAAGCGCGGGTTCGGTAATGATTTAGGCGTGGATGTAGTTTCTCTTACGGGGCGGTTACCGGTAATTCGTGAAGAGATTCTTTCTCTATCCGGTATCAAGCGCAGGGGCCGGGATGTGAATGCATTTTACATTTTTAACGCAGGAACGGAAGGGACGGTCCGCCAGTTTGCCGTATTAAAACCCCAGAAAAAAACGGAAATATGGTGTCGTTTTTCTGGCGTTGGAGGAGAGATTGTCACTCCATCGCTCACATTTGCCGAAAATTCGCGTGGCGGCCGTGTGGCGGTTGTAGCGACATCGCTTATAGGCAACAGATCTTCGGGGCTCCTTAATCTGAGAAAGCAGGAGGTCTTTCAAAATCTTTTGAGAAAGCTTTCTCCTAAAGCCGGGGCAATTCCGTTGATGGCGCTGAATGCGCCTGGGATATGGACTTTGGCAAGCGTTTCAGAGGATGGAAAAGAAATGATGGTTATGGTGAACAATCTTTCAGGAGATGTGCGCGACAATCAGCAGATGCTTATCGATAAGTCATGGCAGGCTCATGAAGTTTTTCGCATCGATTCAAATGGCTGCCTTGAGAATCTTGGTCGGGCTAATGAGATTTGGCGTGTGCCAGTTGAATTGAAACAAATGACACCTGAGTTTTTTATATTCCGCAGATGAAACATTTATATTGAGCGCACAATGTAAGGGCGCCCGGTGGAGTTGACTTTCGGAACCAATTTTTGATAAAATATATCTCGTTGCTGTTAAAAGGGCGCGCTCTTTAATAGCAGATGTTAAGACCTGGCGAGGTAGCTCAGTTGGTAGAGCAAAGGACTCATAAGCCTTGGGTCGAGGGTTCGAGCCCCTCCTTCGCCACCATTTATTTCCCTGAAAATTTAGAATCTGAATGGAACAATCCATCAAAAAAGCAATCGCATTGACTGGCGGCATAGCTTGCGGCAAATCGCAGGTGGCTAAGTATTTCAGGGATTTGGGGTTTGAGACGATAGATGCAGATGATATAGTCCATGAGATTATACCTGAAGACGAGCGCCGAAGATTGGCAAAAGTCGTCTTCAATAATCCTGCGGCGAGAAAAGAACTCGAAGCGAGAGTGCATCCGATAGTGAAAGAGCGCATTGAGTCTTTCATCGCCTCAAGAACGAAATGGCCGCCCATTGTCGTCGTGCCTCTTCTTTTTGAGGTGGGCTGGGAAGGGCTTTTTGGCAAGGTTGTAACCGTAATCAGTCCCGTTGATCTGCAGATAGAGCGCATGTGTTTAACAAGGGGATACACCAAAGACGAGGCGGAAAAACGAATCGCCTCGCAAATGCCTACAGAGGAGAAGGCCGCGCGCTCCGATTTCGTTATCGTCAATGATTCAACAATTGAAAAATTAAAAGAGAAAATAGCATTTCTCGCTGAAGAAATAAGAAAAGAGTTTAAAGGAGAATAGATATGGCGGAAGAATTTGATGTTTTTGCGGGGGCTATGAATACGGCAAAGCCCCAAAATCAGCAGCCCAAGCCACAGCAGGCGCCCCAGGCCCCTCAGCAGGCGCAGCCGGCGAGATCGAAAAAACAGTTTCACAAGAATTTTCAGCATCGTCAGCAGCAGAAGAATAATTCTCCGATAAGGGGCGCTAACGGCGAGGAGTCGGTAAATCCTCTTCTTAACGCGCCTTTGCCAAGTGAGCAGCGCACGGAGGAAAACGTTCAGGCGCAGGTAAAACAAAACCGCAATCCTGAGTTGCCGGAGTTTCGCCTGGCGGACATTCAGACCTGGGAGGCGCCGCTCATTGTAGAGAAGATGATGCCTGGCGCCGATCCTGAAGAGCTCGGCACTTACCGCAAGCATGAGCTTATCTTTGCGGCCATCCGTTCGTATCTTTCAAAAGGTGGCGCGGTGCTTGCCTCTGGATGTCTTGAGATTGTCCGCGAAGGTCACGGCTTTCTGCGTTCGGCTAAAAACAACTTTCTTGCCTGCCCTGAAGATGTCTTTGTCACTCAGCAGCAGATTCGTCGCCATGCATTGAGAACGGGAGACGTCATAGAAGGGCCGATTCGCGACCCCAGAGACCGTGATCGCTTTTTCTGCCTTGGGAATGTAAATACTGTAAACGGCAAGGAGCCATCCGTGGCGGCGCGAGTTGTCCATTTTGAAAATTTGACGGCTACATTTCCGACCAGGCGAATAATTTTGGAAACAACGGCCAAGGAATATTCAACTCGTGTGATAGATATGTTCACGCCAATAGGTTTTGGCCAGCGCGGTCTTATCATCGCGCCCCCGCGTGTCGGCAAGACCGTTCTTCTTCAGAAAATGGCTAACGCCATTTCGGCGAATCATCCTGAAGCGATGCTCATTATTCTTCTTATCGACGAGAGACCTGAAGAAGTTACCGATATGCAGCGCAACACCAAGGCCATGGTTCTTTCTTCCACATTTGACGAGGAGCCTCAGCACCATGTCAATGTGACGGAAATGGTTTTGGAGATGTCAAAGCGCCAGGTGGAAAACGGGCGTGATGTGATTATTCTCATGGATTCGATAACGCGTATGGCTCGCGCCTATAATACCGTTCAGCCGCATTCCGGCAAGATTCTGACGGGCGGCGTTGATGCGCTTGCGATGCATAGACCCAAGCGCTTTTTCGGAGCGGCGCGCAACATCGAAGGCGGCGGCTCTCTCACGATCATAGCTACGGGTCTTGTTGATACGGGCTCGCGTATGGACGAGGTTATCTTTGAAGAGTTTAAAGGCACGGGCAACATGGAGATCGTGCTTGACCGCTCTCTCGCCGACAAGAGAATTTTTCCGGCGATCGATATTGAGAAATCAGGCACTCGAAAAGAAGATCTTCTTCTTGATCCGCTTGAACTTGAGAAGACTTGGGGCCTAAGGCGCATTCTTGCGCCCGCGGGCAGCGAATCGGCCATGAAGTCCGTTCTTAACTCTCTAAAGAAAACACAGTCCAATCCGGAATTTTTGCTCGCGCTCGATCTTAAAAACATCTGAGCGTCGATAGTTGCAGGAGATAAAAAACACCCTCGCTTTGGCGAGGGCGTTTTTTTTTAGGCTTTTATTCGCTTTATCAGAAGTTGTTGGCTTCAAGCTGGAAGTAAGCCTTGGGATGAGCGCAGACGGGGCATTTTTCAGGAGCTGCTTCACCCTCGACGATTGCACCGCAGTTGCGGCATTGCCAACGGTTTTGGCCGATACGAACCCAAACTTCGCCTTTTTCAATGTTCTCGACGAGCTTACGGTAGCGCTTTTCGTGGTGAGCTTCAACCTCGGCCACTTTGGAGAAGAGAAAAGCGAGCTCCTCGAAGCCTTCTTCTTTCGCCTCCTCGGCAAAGCGCTTGTACATATCGGTCCATTCTTCATGTTCACCAGCGGCGGCGGCGAGAAGATTGGCGCGTGTATCGCTAATACCGTTAAGAGCCTTAAACCAAAGTTTGGCGTGCTCTTTTTCATTAAGGGCAGTTTCCTGGAAAATTGCTGCTATCTGTTCAAAGCCCTCTTTTTTTGCCTTCGACGCGAAGTAATCGTACTTGTTGCGGGCCTGCGATTCGCCTGCAAAAGCGTACCAGAGGTTCTTCTCTGTTTTGCTTCCTTTAAGTTCCATTTGTCTGTTCCTTTCTTTGTGTTTTGTTGGGTGGTATATTATTATTTTTTTTCACATTGGTCAATAGCGTAAAAAAAAATTAAAATACCCCCTTGTGCTACTGTGCGAATTTATGATATAATACTCGCACTTTCACGGAACACGGGGTTGTGGCGCAATTGGTTAGCGCACTGGACTGTCGATCCGGGGGTTGCGGGTTCGAGCCCCGTCGACCCCGCCAGTACGGAAGGTGACAACGAGTTTGCCTCGTGGTGTAATGGTAGCACCGCAGATTCTGATTCTGCTTGTTGGGGTTCGAGTCCCTGCGAGGCAACCATTAAAAATCCCCAAGTTTTTTATCAGCTTACAGCCGCATTTTGTCTATAAAAGAAAATGTTCGTCAGATCCTAAGGAGAAGAGATGTTTTCAATCGTTTTAGTGCGCCCTCAGATTCCCCACAATACAGGTGCGATCGGAAGACTTTGCGTTGGCTTGGGTATAACTCTTAATTTGATTAAGCCCCTTGGTTTTCGCTTAGATGAAAAGGCGGTAGAAAGAGCGGGGCTAGATTATTGGAAGAATCTCGATCTTCGTATTCATGACACATGGGAAGATTATCTTGAATCGGAAAAGCCCCAGCGTCTTTTCATGCTTTCGACGCATGGCGAGCGCTCTTTGTATGAGTGTAGATTCGAGAAGTCCGACGCTCTTGTTTTTGGCAATGAAGGCTCTGGCCTGCCGCCGGAATTTTATGAGCGTTATAAAGATCGCCTTTTTAAAATTCCCATGCCGGGAGAACACGCGCGATCAATAAATCTAGCCAACGCAGTTTCAATAGCCGCTTACGAATGTTATCGTCAAATATCGTTTTGCGATTTGGTATAATATTCGGCATGAAAAATAAAAATAAGGTATATTCGCTTTTTGCCGCATCAGTGATTTCTTTGGCGGCGGTGTCATCGGTTAATGCGCGCGAGCCTAACTACGACGACTCAAAGGTCGCCGGCTATACGCTGGAAGATCCGCTCACATTTGCTTCGTCAAAGAAACTTACCGAGCCCTCTCAATGGCCGGCGCGCCGCGCGGAAATTCTTGATATTTTCGCGAAAGAAATGTATGGTCAGCCTCCGCCTCAGCCGGAAAATGTCGTTGTGGAGCTTATCGAAGAGGGCCCTACCTTAGCTTCCCTTGGCATTCGTAGGCAATATAGAATGTGGTTTAAGGCAGATAAGACAGGCCCATTCATCGATTGGCTTCTAGTTCTGCCCAATAAAATCTGCGGCGATAATCATAAAGTGGCCGGCGGGCGGATAGTGTCGGAGAATAAAGAAAAGGTTCCTGTCGTATTGATGTTGAATTACCGCGGTAATCAGACGGTTTTAAACGACCGGGAAGTTTCTCCGCCCGAGGGTGCATGGCATCGCAGAACCGTTATTAATACGCCGGACGAATCCGCGCGCGGCGCTCTTCGCTCTTCTCAGGCGCGTTCGGTAATTCCAGTCGGCTATATCGCCGCT
>CAJGDE010000047.1 GCA_904502135.1 Kiritimatiellia bacterium | reverse complement strand
TAAAGTTGCAAAAAGTTAAGGGGGGGGGTAATTTATTGTAAATATCTCAAGATTCGGGTTTGACAGCAACCCCTCGTTTATGATATCTTACAAGCAACTAAAAAAGAAAGGTTGCTGTCCGCTCTATTGGATAGCAGTGAAATTATATCATTTTTACGCCGATAATCATAGAGGGCAAAAATTAAAAAAGTTGCCAGTTGCTAGTTTAGGTGAAGATGGAAAGTGAAGGTGAAGAGCGGATTTTTATCACAGAGGCCCCAGACTCCCCCGCTCTGAGCCTCTCTGTCTTCGTGCCTCTGTATTAAAAAAGATTAGCCCTGTGCCATGAGGCGCAGGGCTTGTTTCGTTAATATTCAATATATACAATTAAGTGCTACTTACCTAATTTAGCTTCTGCATGCGCGCCTCTCGTGTTCACTCCAGCACCAGCAGACCATCAAATATCGAGTTTTGTTGGACTTACAACAAAAGTAAATAATTTTTCGTATTTCTGCTGAAGGACGCGCCCGCGATTCCGACCGCTCAGTTAAGCGGGGGAGTGGTAGACAATCCACATTTCTTAATCTCGTTTACTTTGGCAAACGGCCAGAATAGCGCGATATGGATCTTGACTTTGGCAGACGGCGCGCACTACTGCGAAATTTTTAGCTCCGGCTTCAAGCACAGATGCAATACGACTTAAATCAATTCCACCGATAGCCACGGCAGGATGACGCGAAGCGGCGATCATCGCGCCCATCGTCTCTAACCCAAGCGTCGGATCTGGAATATCCTTCGTCGGAGTCGCATAGACTGGGCCAACCCCGATATAATCAACCATCTCCTTGTTCGCCGCAAGAACCTGATTAAGATTATGTGTCGAGAGCCCCACGATTTTAAGCTCCGGAAATTTCTCTCGAACTTCAGTTGGCGTAATGTCATCTTGGCCGACATGCACGCCGTCCGCGCCGACCTCGGACGCGATCGTAGGGTCGTCGTTCACGATAAAGAGCGTATCCGAGCCTTGAGTAATGCGCCGCACTTCGCGCGCCTCGCGCAAGATTTCCTCACGCGAGACGTGTTTCATACGAAGCTGAATGATCTTCACTCCCGCTTTAACGGCCGCTTCGGCGCATTTCGCATAACCAACGATCGGATTGGTCATAACGAGATAAAATCCAAAATCTTTCATAAGAATTTTCCGCAATGAATTCTCATTTTAAAACATGCAGTCAATACCCACTTGTCTATAAAAGATTTATTTTTTGATTCTCAAATCTTCCGCGATGATTTTTGCGACTTTCCGCCCGCTCTTGAACATACCGCCGAAAATAGGCCCCATCCTAAAGCCACCCTGAACATTGTTCGCCGCCATGCCGCTTGCGTAAAGCCCGGGATAAAGACGCTTTGTGTTCTCGACTGTCGTACGCTCGCCGTCCTCCATCCACATCGGTTTTTCACCGAGAATACCGCCTGTAGGAGAATCGATCTTGATCCCTGCCTTATTCACCGCCTTTGATATGATCTCACTTGGGTGGCCAGTGCCGTCAAGAACCGCGCGCGCCATAATGACGATCGGATCGACGTGAAGACCCATATGAAGAACCGGGTTTGAATTTATCACTACACCGCAGACTATGCCATCGTGTATTACGATATCCTCGACCTTGACGGCGTTAAAAATAACGGCTCCCGCTTTGCGCGCGCCAAATATAAGACCCGAGGCCATTTCAACAGAGTCAACCGTATGATATTCGCAATCGATTGATTGTGTGGTGATTCCGAACTCGTGCAAAATCTCTGCGCCATCGTTTTGGACGACTACTTCATTCATCAGCATGCCGCCGCCCCATGTGCCTCCGCCGGGAGCGAGCTTAGATTCAAAAACCGCGACCTTCAATCCTGCAAGCGCCAGATCACGCGCCGCGACAAGCCCAGATGGACCGGCTCCGACGATAGCGACATCAACAGCGAGATTATTTTCAAGTTTCTTAAAGTAGCTACGCACGATGGCGAGCGATATTTTCTCTTCCATGTTTTTCCTCCGCAGGTATTATCCTGATCAGGTTGACGGGTATTTTCTCAGCATCCAAGCCCCATGCTTGGCAGCACCCCGATTTGCTTTCAATATTTTACCAAAATCTCACCGCTCAACGCAAACGCCGTTCTTTTGATATAATTATCGCACTATGAAGACCTTGATTGACGATCTGCCTGAACTCGTAAAAATCCTTAAAAAAGAATTTTATTCTCACCCCGCTCCGATAATAGAACTTATCGAAGCGCAGACGAAAGATCCATTTGCCGTTCTCGTAGGGACAATTCTCTCCTCAAGAACAAAAGACGCCTGCACTGCAGGCGCGGTAAAACGGCTCTTCGCAGCTGGAGGAAATACGCCTGAAGGCCTCGAGAAGATGGAATTAAAAACGCTGGAGAAACTCATCTATCCCGTCGGATTTTATCACACAAAGGCTCAGCACCTCAAAAAGCTCCCTGCGGTTCTGAAAGAAAAATTCGCGGGCGTTCTGCCTCACACCGTCGAGGAATTATGCGCTCTTCCCGGAGTGGGGCGGAAAACGGCGAACCTTACAGTCGCCATAGGCTTTAATCTCCCCGCGATATGCGTTGACGTCCATGTCCACAGAATATCCAATAGGCTTGGGCTGATAAAAACGAAGACCCCTTTTGAATCAGAAATGGCTCTCCGGAAAATCCTGCCAGTGAAATATTGGATGGCATGGAACTCTCATCTCGTAAGTTTCGGACAAACGAGATGTTCTCCCCTGCGCCCAAAATGCACAGGCTGCCCGATAGCGAGATTCTGCAACTTTAACTCAGCGCCTGCCTCTAAAACGCGGAAAATTAAACGGTGAACTCGTCGCTTCTATAACTTCTTTTATCGCGCCTGTAATTTCTTTCGCATCCTTTGCGTCAAAACCAAGCCCCTTGGCGGTCTCTTGAAGAAGGTTGTCTCTTTCTTTCTCATTGAGCTTTCGCATACGGTTGTCGATCTGACGCATTTGAATAAAAAGATCGCGGCGCTCTTCATCGGTCAAATCCGCATTATGCATTTTCTCTTCCAGAGCCTCGCGCTCGACTATCACCCCCTGCAACTCTTCATGCGTGCGCTTGGCCTCATCACTCATTCTCGAAACGTCTATCGATGAAAGGAAATCAAGACGCGAAGCGGCGATGTTTGCCCTTTGCATACGAAACTGAGCAAAACGGTTTGTCATGTCCTGATAACGCTCCGGATCTTCAACCTTCATCTTCTCCATCCGTTGACGGAAAGAGCCCAATATCTCTTTGGCGAAATCCTTCAGAGGCTTTTCCTCGTCTTTCGGTTTTTTAGAGACCTCCTCCGTCTCGCGCTTTTTAAGACGCTCTTCAAGCTCCAATATACGCTGGCGCAAAACCTTCACATTAGAATCTGAATCGACCCTAGCTATCGAAGACTTTTTAGGACGCTCTATTTTTATATTTTCATCTTCGCTCCGAGGGCCTTCAAAAACGAAATACCCTGCCAGCAAGCCGGCCGCGAGCGACGAAATAACTATCATTATCGTTTTCATATTTTCCTTTTTTTATTGTTCAAAATCATCTGACGGGCCTGGATAAGGCTATCCGATTGCCGGGAAGAAAACGCACAAAGCCCTTTATACGCAGCGTCATCGCCAAAGAATTCACCTTCAGTACGCCTAGGCCGGTCAGCGAAGCTATTTTCTCCAATGAAACGCCATCGGCATCGACATGAAGCATCACAAGAGCCTCTTCTACCGTATAAGGCGGCTGATCGGGATCGGCGGCTTTCAAATCGCCTCTCTCCTCCTCGCTTTTGACTTTATTCGGGAAAAGCTCCGACATAGCCTCAAGAACGTCATCGGCATCCCTTACTAAAATCGCCCCTTCACGAATAAGCTTAAGACACCCTGCCGACGATCTGCTGTCGGCTCGTCCAGGCACGGCCATCACCGTGCGCCCTAAGTCAGCGGCGATTGACGTGGTAATAAGCGTTCCGCTTTTCAAAGAGGCCTCAACCGCAATAACCCCTCTTGAAAGCCCCGCGACGACGTGATTACGAATCGGGAACGTCTCTCGGTCAGGGTTTCTGCCAAAAGCGAACTCACTTATAACGGCCCCTCCATTGGCGACGATTTCCCTCGCAAGAGGAATGTTCTGCTCGGGATAAAAACAATCAAGGCCGGAGCCAAGAACACCGACCGTTATGCCAGAGGCCTCAAGAGCGCCTTTATGGCTTTGAGCGTCTATGCCAAGCGCCAGCCCAGAAACTATCGACCAGCCGGCTTTCGCTAAATCATACGAAAGTTTATCGGCCATATTCAATCCGTATGAAGTCGCCCTTCTCGTGCCGACCATCGCTATCGATGGCTTAGAGAGCGCCTTTACGTCTCCTCTTACGTAAAGCGCCAACGGACGGGCGGGTGTATTGGCCAAAATCGCGGGATAATCCTCATCTGCAGGAGTTAGGATTTCAACATTATGGCGCTTAGCCAACTCAAACTCTCTTTTCCAGTCAACTTCACCGCCCGTTCGCGATATTTTCTTTGGCCACCTCTGCCATGCTTCAACTGCGCTGCCCGCCGACTGAACGAGCTTATCTACAGTCGCAAACCCGACATTTTCAGTCAAGTTAAATGCCACATAAGCTTCTTTTTCAGTCATGTAAAATACCCCCTTGCATTCTATCTCAATCTTATGATATAATATGCGCCAATTCCTGATGGCCCCATCGTCTATCGGCTAGGACACAAGCTTTTCATGCTTGTTAGAGGAGTTCGACTCTCCTTGGGGCTGCCATTGAAAAACCGCCTCGTAAGGCGGTTTCTTTGTTTTAGCCATTGCTTACGCTCCCTTGAGAGCCTGACTTACGGCGAGCATTCTCTCCGCGAGATCTTCATAGCCCACATCGGTGGAGTACACATCTTTGTAGTACTGATACGCCCTTTCAAGATCTCCCGACTCTTCAGCGCAAAGACCGAGCTGATAGACAACCTTCTTTTTAAGTTCGTCCATCGTAGGTATCGAGTCGCGCGCCGTCTCAAGCTGCATAACGGCCATATCCCGTTGACCTTTGTTCAAGAAGCACATCGCCAGATAATAAAGCGCCCACAATCTGTCTTTGGGGCTTTTCTGCGCAAGCTGCAAGTGTTGCAGGGCGTCATCGTAATATTCGTAAGTATAATACTGAACACCGAGCTCATAGCGCAAATGCAAATCATTCGGATAACGCTCAACTCTCTCCGCCAAATCGTCGAACACGAACTGATTCTTCTCGCCCTCAAGCTGCAGAGCTTCATCTTCACGGCCTTCAGATTTCATAAGATCAATCTGCTGATCGTAATACTGAACCTTCGTCTGAGAAAGCATTCTATCAAGCTCCGGGTCCATCGTACCGGCAAACTCAATTGCGTTCTGAAGAACTTCAATCGCCTCGTAGAAACGCTTGCCCTGAATATATATTCGGGCCAGAGCCCGTCTAGCATTCATATTCTTAGGCTCTTCTTCAATCTGTTTGAGCTTCTCCTGAATAAGGAGTTCCGCGCCTTCTCCGACAACAACGGCCTTGTTCGCGGCATCAAGTTTCGCAGCCTGCTCCTTATTGGCGATAAGCGCCTGAAAACCGCCCTTCTTGCCGGCCGTCTGCTCCCAGCCGGCATTCATGGTCGCCTGAGCTTCCGTGTTTTTAAGAAGCTGCATTATGCGCTGATCACCCGGCTTTATCTGCGAAAGCTTCTGATAGGCATCACGCGCCTTATCCCAGCGTTTGGCCATCGTATAGTACGTAGCCACCCTCTCAAGCAAAGACGGGTCCTGATTCGAACACTCATACGCCGCTTCAATCGAAATCGCCGCGGCATCGGCCTTGCCCGCCGCTTCGGCGGCCTTGACCGCGCACTCGATGTTATCGGCGTCAAGAGGATTGAGCTTGAGAAGATTCTCCGCCTCGGCCATAGCCTCGGCACCCTGCCCCTTTTTGACGAGAGACATGATCTTCTGTCTCGCCATCATATAAGTGAGTTTCGCCCCTAAGCCCGTCTTCCCGTTCCTCCGGAAATTGGCGATCTGCGCGGCTCTTAAGAGCTTGCGCGTTTCAAGCACATCAGGAGCCGCGGAAACGGCCTCCATAAGCATATCCACCGCAAGATCATAGCGCCCCGTTTCAAGCGCCTGACGTCCGCGATTGGTAAAATTCTGCGCCTTCTGCGCTAAATCAACTGCCATAACTCAAACTCCTTTCAAATCTTCACGGAGCGACAGCGAGTCTATCGTCCGAACTTTCGATACCGAGAACGCCGCCGGCCTTATATGTCTTAAGCATAAAATGAGTAGCCGTCGAAAGAACGCCGTCGATCGTAGAAATATCCTGAGCGACGAACTCGGCCACATCCTGAAGGCTCTCGCCCTTCACAAAAACGAGAAGATCATACCCTCCGCTCATAAGAAAGCACGCTTCGACCTGCGCATACTTAGAGACTCTTTCGGCTATTTTACTGAAGCCGCAATCGCGCTGCGGAGTTATTTTCAACTCTATTACTGCATGAACTTCGTTCATCTCGTTTCATCTCCTTCCCATTCAAGGCTTAATGTATCATCTACAACTTGACGCGCCAGATCCTCCGCCAATCTGTGTGCGGCGTCCCTGCGCGCGGTGAGTATATCCTGATTCGCCGCATACGTGGTGCGGGCGGTATACTTGCGGTTATCGATGACGACGCGCCCTTTGCGCTTATCGATA
Organism: Kiritimatiellia bacterium; assembly: GCA_904502135.1. Classification (GTDB taxonomy): domain Bacteria; phylum Verrucomicrobiota; class Kiritimatiellia; order RFP12; family UBA1067; genus UBA1067. The sequence continues at coordinate 7,902 of CAJGDE010000047.1, read as the reverse complement.
ATCGACACTTCGACATCTGCGGTGAAGTCATACGACGAGTGGCGCAGCCCCGAACGGCGGTTGAACGAAACCGCCGAGCCGCCAATGCGCTTGATTACACCTTGAATCTCCAATGCGGCATCGTCGCCCGTTTTGATCGCGAAAGTCCCCTCGCGCTGAAACTCCCTCAGAACTTGCCTCGCGGCGATGGGGCCAAGCTCCGTCACGTCCGTCTCATTTACGAAAACGGGTACCGCGACACTTCGCATATCCTCAGGTATCCATGATTTCCAAGTATAACTCCTGCATCCGCAGATAGCGGTTAGCACAATCGCAGAAAGACAAAGCGCCTTTTTCATTTTGTAGATCCTTTCAATTCTTCAAGACGGGAAGCAACCAAAGGCGCGTATTTGCCGTTTGGATATTCCGAGAGAAATTTCTCATACGCGTTAATCGCACTTCGCGCAGTGCGCATTTTCGAATCGTAAAATTCAGCCGCCAAAAACGCCTCTCTTTCAAGAAGCGCCGACACCTCGTCGAGAAGTTCTTTTATTTCGACAACCGACTCTTCCTGACAAGAAAGAAGCGCTTGTTTCAAAAAGTCATGCGTATCCACCGAACGAGCTCTATTGTATTCACAATCGCGCAGAACCTTCATTCTCGCTCTGGCCTCAAGCAGAACGGCCTTTTTAGCCTCTTGGGTATCAGGGTAGATATTGCACAGATTTTCATAAACCTTTATCGCCTCATTCCATTTGCCTTCCTCCTCGCGCAAAGAGGCGATGGTCAAAAGCGCCTGCGCCGCCCAGGAGGCGCCCGGCGCGCGCAAAACGGCCGCCTCGAACGCCCGGCGGACATCTACGGTGTTTTTAAATCTGAAAAAAACGATCCTCTTACCTTCATCGCGCATTAAATTGGCGATTTTATAAAGCTTTTGAGCTACAGCATCATAATCGCATTCAAGCGCGTAAAAGTCGAGCAGGTAACGATATTCCTTGAACGCCTGCTCGCTGTCGAAAGCCTTTAGCTTAAGCTCCGCCAGACGCAACTGCGCGCGCGAAGCCTCGGGAGACGTCGGCCACTCTCTGACGAGAGCGTCAAACTGCTTGGCGGCCTTGGACTCATGCGCTTCAGCGACGAGATTTTCACAATACGCGAACTGATCCGCGGGATTATCCCTGTCGGGCCCATTGAGGAACGAGAACCACTTGGGTTCCTTGCGCTGAGGATTAATGTCATCCTCTTCGCAATCAAAGCCCGGATATGCGTCGGTCGCATATCTCACACCGGGCCCGGGGCTGACGCCGGGATTAGTCAAACTCTGCGCCATCGCCAATAGAGGCAACGACAAGGCGAATAAGACTAAAAGCGCTGTATTTTTCATTTTCACGCCGTTCATTATATCATTTACAACACATTTGACGCAATGGGCGCAGACTTAAAAAGCCTACCGGTCGAAAGCGCGGTGCGCGATATCCTTGCGATAAAACATTTTATCGAAAGATATCTTCCCGACGGCCTCATACGCCTTATCGACGGCCTCGCGCAATGTTGAGCCCTCGCCCGTGACGGAAAGCACTCTTCCGCCGCAAGTGATGACATCATCGCCCGAGAAACCTGTTCCGCAATGAAATACCGTCGCGTCCTCCAAAGCTTCATCAAGGCCTTCAATCTTCTTGCCCTTCTCGTAATCGCCGGGATAGCCTTCGCTTGATATGATTACGGTCGCAGCGCATGAATCCTTAACGACGATATCGCTTTCTTTCAGACACCCGGTCGCCGCGTTGAGAAGAGCCCGAGCGAAGCTTCCGCCGAGGCGAGGAAGAACCGCCTCCGTTTCAGGATCGCCGAAACGCGCGTTGAACTCCACAACGTTTATCGTCGAACCGCTCTTGGCCATCGGTCCGTGAGGATTGGAATTCTCGTCATTGACCATGAGTCCGGCATAAAGAATGCCGCGATATACGATGCCTCTTTTTTTCAGCTCCCTGACAACAGGCATGATTATCTTTTCTTTTATCAATGGCAGCTTGTCGCTGGAGATAACCGGAGCCGGGCTATAAGCCCCCATACCGCCGGTGTTAGGGCCTTTATCTCCATCGAAAATCCGCTTATGGTCTTGGCTCGAAGGCAGTAAAACCGCATTCTCGCCGTCAACCATAGCAAGAATCGAACACTCTTCTCCATGAAGAAATTCTTCTATGAGAACCTCTGCACCGGCCGAGCCGAATTTATTGGCGACAAGCATATCGTCAATGGCGCGGCAGGCCTCATCAAGCGTCTCAGCTACGATCACGCCCTTACCCGCGGCAAGCCCGTCGGCTTTGATGACAACAGGTAGTCCATACTCCTTAAGCGCGTCTTTGGCGGCGGCGGCATCAGTAAACGTCGCGGCTTTCCCCGTGGGAACGCCCGCTGCATCCATAATCTCTTTAGCAAATCTCTTAGACCCCTCCATAAGAGCGCCTGCGGCGACAGGACCGAACGACGGAATGCCGAGCTTTTCAAGTTCATCCACAAGACCCTTTACGAGCGGAGCCTCGGGGCCTACAACCACGAGGTCTGGCTTTTCCTCCTCGGCCCAGAGAGCCAAAGTCGCGATGTCGTCGGCGCTGATTGCGACATTGACGGCTATTTGAGCGGTACCCGCATTGCCGGGAGCGCAATAAAGCTCGTGATTTTCTTCATCCCTGCTCAAGCGCCACGCAATAGCATGTTCACGCCCACCGCTGCCAACAATAAGAATCTTCATTTCGCCTGTTCCTTTACTTGAGGCACAATCAATTTCTGACCGACCTTGAGAGTGTTACTGCTTAAATTATTCATCTCTTTGATTTTTGCGACGCTGGTTTTAAAAGCAAGCGCTATCATATAAAGAGAATCTCCGCTTTGAACCACATATTGCAGGCACGGCCCCGTATAAGCGCTTTCACGCGGTTTGACCGGCCTTGATTCCTCCTGACGCGGCTGCATTTTAACGATGCGCTGAGCCAAATCCTTGACGATTTCATCGCGCTGCTGAAGCATCTGGCGCCTTAACTCCGCAACGGAACTTTTCAAAGCCGCGATATCGGCCTTTATCATATCATTTTGGCCGCCGGCTTCAAGGCGCGAAACCTTACGCGAAAGATCATCAAGGTTATTCTGAAGAACATCGACCTGACCGCTTACGCGCTGCATTTCGGCGTATGCCTGCTGCTGCACAAAATTATTATTCGCCTGCGTCTGCAGAGCACATGATGCAAATACGAGAATACCTGCGGCTATTTCTTTTTTCATAATTACTGTATATCTCCTATGAAACAACTTCAAAATAAAAACAATATAAACCATGCTGCGGCGATGATCGAGCAGGCGATAAAAAACCTCCGTCTGCGCGAGCGTGCCTCCTCCTGTCTGACGGTACGCCCGAACGTGCTCATGCCGCCGCCCGAAAGATAATGAATCAATTTTCCGTATACCGACTTATGCTCCCCCATGATCCAAGGTGTTTGTGATCTTGTGTAAGGGTGCTCATCGCGCACGACGGATGTAGGTAACTTCGGCATTACGGCAGCCTTATCTTCTGACCTTTTTTCACGCGTCCATCAATAGAAATGATAGCCTTGTTTGCCTCGCGAATCTGACGCCATTGAGATGTACGCCCGTAAAACTTAAGAGCAATTTTATAGAGAGTATCTCCCTCTTCAACGACATAAAACTCAGGCTTCTCAATAGCCTGCCTTTTTTCTCTCTCCCGGCGCTCTCTTTCGGCTTTTTCAGCAGCGTCTCTCGCCTCTTTGGCGTCTTTGGGCTGCATCGGCAAAAGTGAAGACTGAAGCTCTCTTTCGCTCGCCTCTTCACTGCGCAGAAGCGCTATGTCGGCGGAGTTCTTTATACGGTCTTCATCGCCATCATCCTCGCTATCCAGTAAATCCCTCGCCTCGACAATCGCCTTTTTATCAGCTTTAAAGATGGATGTCTCGCCCTCGCCGATGCGCTTGACGGCCGCGACAAGCCTTTCATTCTCGCTTTTCAATTTTTCGCCGCGCCCCTTCTCTACCGCGAGATCGCTTTCAAGCTGAGCAACCTTGGCGCTCAACGCTTCAAGCTTTTCCTTCGCCACTTCAAGCTCTTTCAAAATAGCCTTGCCTCCGTCCAAAAGGCCGTGTTTATCAGCAAGGCTTTTGGCAAGATCCTTCTCGCATTTCGCAAGGCGGTCTTTTGCCAAATCGGTCTTGTCGCTATCAGGACACTGCAACACATACTCAAGATAGTTGCACATGGCAGTCAGATAATCGCGCCCCGTGTCATGAAGAAGACAGGCGAGCTGAAAACGGGCATTGGCGTTATCGGGCTGCAAAGCTATGGTTTTCTTAAAACCTTTAACGGCCTGATCTATTCTGCCGGCGCGATAATCATTCATTGCAGTCTGATATTCGCGGCTTTCAATCCCGGAGACTCTTCTATCCTGCGCAAGGCGGTCACACGCCGCTACAGACATGACCAGAGCGCTTATCGACGCTAATTTCACGATATTACTCATCGTCATCCTCCTCTTCTTCATAATCTTCATCATCATCGTCATCGTCAAATTCATCCGGCGTATCGTCTATGATAAAATCATCTTCATCCTCTTCGCCATCAACCGCAAGACCGATAGGCTGATCAAGTTCAAATTCCCTCTGAACGTCTTCCGGGGCTTTCGCACCATCATCGGCAGCGTCGACATTCTCGGCGGCCTGCAAATCCTCTTTGGCTTTCTCCTCGGCCACAGCCGCTTCTTCGGCCGCCTGCTCAAGCTCGCTCGTCTTCTCTTTCTTCTTGTATTCCTGGGCCTTTTTCTTGGGGTTCGACCTTTGAAGCGTCGGGTCAAGTTCATTAAGCTGCTGAAGCGACGCAAGACCGAAATGCTCAAGAAAAAGCGGCGTTGTGCCGTACAGGAAGGGATGCCCAGGAAGCTCCGACTTGCCGACAAGACGAATAAGCTGAAGATCCATCAGCGTTTTTATATTGGCAGAAACATCAACACCGCGAATCTCTTCTATTTCGCTTTTTGTAAGCGGCTGGCGATAAGCGATGATCGCGAGAGTTTCAAGCGATGCGCGCCCGAGACGGCTGGGTCTGTCAAGTTTAAGAAGCGCTCTTACATACCTTCCGCAGCTTGGGGACGTCTGAAGGCGGTATGTCCCGCCGGTACAAACAAGTTTAAAACCTATACCGGCAACTTCCAAAGCCTTCTCAAGACCGCGCAAGGCCTCTTGAATCTCCTTCGTCGTGCAGCTGCGGTAGACATCCATAATCTCACGATTTTCGACTTCCTCAGCATCTACGGCTCTAACGGCCTCGCGCAATTCAAGTTGGGTCAAAGGCGATTCGCTCGCGAAAAGAAGCGAACCTACAATCTCTTGCAATGACTGCGGCAAAGGGATTTTTACTTCCTCACTCATAATCGTCTGGCCTTTCAAGCGGCTGATCGTCCGTAATTTCTTTAGACGGGAGAATGGTTATCTCATGAAACGCTGCATTCTGATAGATAATGACGCGATGTTGCTTGAGCAACTCCAACAGCGCAAGAAAAGTGACGATAATTTCTCCCTTTGGCGCCGTTTCGTTATCAAAGAGCGAGAGAAACGAGACTTGACCTTCTTTTCTCGTGCGCTCAATAATATAATCCATTTTATCTGGAACAGAAAATCTTATGCCCTTAAGCTCTTCTTTCGGAATTTCACTGGCTCTGGCAAGCACATCCTGAAACGCCGTCAAAAGATCATAAAGGTCGAGATTTTCTATTGCCAAGCGGGCATCGGCGGCCGTCTTCTCAAATTTAGGCCGACCGCCTCCATAATCAAAAGAATTTGCCCTTAACGCCTCCATCGCCTCAAGACGAATGGCCGCATCCTTGAATTTTTTATATTCAATAAGCTGCCTTACCAGATCATGCCTCGGGTCAACCCACTCTTCTTCGCCGCTTTCGCTCACCCGTCGCCTGTCTACAGGCAAAAGCATACGAGACTTGATCACCATGAGAGTGGCGGCCATAACGATAAACTCCCCGGCGATATCAAGATCAAGTTTTCGGGCCTCTTCAATGAATTTCATGTATTCCTGAGTGATATGCTCAATCGGAATATCATAAATATCAAGCTCTTCACGACGAATCAAATATAGCAATAAATCAAGAGGACCCTCGAAAACATCGAGGTTCACCTTATATTCCTCTGCTAATAATTGGTCTTGCGCCATATTTGATATATTATAGCACAATTAAGGGGTTTCGTGCATAAGCTGTGCCCATGAAAAATTCATTCCCGTCTACATGATTGTAGAGAATGAAATTTTAATTCTTTGGCTGTGGGGTCATAAGAGAGTTATTATGCGCTACGATATAAGTGCATACATTATCACCCGTCACATTACAGCACGTCTCAAACATATCAAGAATTGGATTTATGCCCAACGCCAACGCAACAACCAATGTAACTTGATCTGAAGGCAAGCCCATACTCTCCAAAACCATAAAAAGCAGAAATACAGAGCCTCCGGGAATCCCTCCCGCTCCAATAGAAGCGAATATGATTGATATACATAAAGTAGCAATCTGAAGCATTGACAAATCATGCCCGAACATATTGGCGGCAAGAATGACAAAAACGGGCAGATGAACACAAACTCCGTCCATATTGACGGTGGAGCCCATCGGAAGAGAAAAACCCGAAAGCGTGCGGTCTACGCCCATATTATCCATAACACGGAACGACACGGGAAGAGTAGCTGCCGATGAACGCGTTACAAACGCCGTCACCATCGCGTCTTTTATCTGCAAAAGCACTTTATAGGGGTTCTTACGGCAAAAAGCGAAAATCGCCAATGGATAGACAAAAAATATCATAGCAAAAACGCAGACGATAACACAGCCGGTAATGCGCAAATATGGACCAAAAAGCAACGACCCGTTAACTGCAAAGTTCGTAAGCGAAAGAGCGAATACGCCGATCGGGAAATAACAGACCACCCAATCTATAAGGCGAAAAGATATATGTTGGGCGCCATCAAGCACCTTAATTAAAAGTTTAGCCTCCTGCGCAATCTCGCTATCTTCAGGCAGACTATCCATAATGCTGCGCGCAGCCAAACCGAAAGCGATGGCAAATACGATTACCGGAAGAAATTGACCGTTCGACAATGCCGCAAACGGATTTTGGAAAAGCCCCGTGATAAGCGAGCTGATCGTACCTGAAGTCGTTCCGCCTGAAATTTCAGCAGCGCTCGCCATATTGGCGGACGCCAGATTCGCTGCCCCCGAAATTGACGGATTTAAGAGATAAGCCAATGCAACGCCAAATACTGTTGCAAATAAGGAGGTGGCGAAATACCATAGCATAACAATTCCGCCGACCTTCCCAGAACGCTTCAAAGGTAATTTTGCCGCGCCTGATACGAGAGAAAAAACAATAATAGGAAATACCACAGCCTTAAGCATCGCCACCAAAACAGTTCCGAACGGCGAAATATACGAAACTATTTTCTTTACCGTCTCCGCATCACAAAAGGCGGAAAGAGAAAGGCCAAGTATCGTACCAAGCAAAAAGCCAATAAGAATTTTTACTACAAGAGGTATTTTTTTCATGTCAGTCTCCGTTTTTATTAAGGCGATATTATAACACAAAAAAGCCGCTATATACGCAACAATGGGAGCGATTTTATTTCGGGTGACATTTTTAAATATGCTCAATCTCGAACTTGAACTCTAAACTTTCTAAACCCTCATTCTAACATTCAAACATTCAAACATCTTCAACAATAAAATCCCTCTGTAACCATCTTCCTGCCACTGGCTCATTATGGCGATAGTTATAATAAACAAGACCTAAATTATCACCCGTTAGTTGAGTCAGAGTTTCTATTCACTTCAAAGCCTTCTGATTTTGGGAAACAACTTTT
>CAJGDE010000046.1 GCA_904502135.1 Kiritimatiellia bacterium | reverse complement strand
CAGATTATAGGGTTATTTGCTTTAAGGCAGAGTTAATGCAACCCCTATGGATAAGGCAGATTCAATGCAACCAGGCAGAATGACAAAGTAAATGCGACTCCCCGCTTCGCGGGCAGTCGCATTTACTTTGTCTTGTCACCCTCCTAACGACTATATAACCGCGACTACATGACAGGGCTTTTTTTATGATATAATATAAGGGAACAATAAAGAGAAAGAAGTAAAAATTATGAAAGAACAAAAGAAGTATGTGTATTTCTTCGGTGCCGGTGCTACCGAGGGTAACGCCTCCATGAAGGAAATTCTCGGGGGTAAGGGTGCGAATCTCGCGGAGATGGCGGGAATGGGTCTTCCTGTGCCGCAGGGCTTTACGATCACGACAGAAGCTTGCACGCGCTATTATGATGACGGCAAGGTGATCGGAGATGATATTATCGCTCAGATTGAAGAGTATGTTGTCAAACTTGAAAAATCGTCTGGCAAAAAGTTTGGTGACGAGAAAAATCCTCTTTTGGTTTCCGTGCGCTCAGGCGCGCGTGCTTCAATGCCCGGAATGATGGATACGATTCTTAATCTCGGCCTTAACGAGACTGTCGTTGAAGCTCTCGCCGCCGAGACGAAAAATCCACGCTGGGCTTGGGACTGCTACCGCCGCTTTATCCAGATGTTTTCCGATGTTGTGATGGAAGTGGGCAAAAAGTATTTTGAAAAGCTGATCGACGAAATGAAAGAGAGAAAAGGCGTTAAGCTCGATGTTGAGCTTACGGCTGAAGATCTCAAAGAGCTCGCATCTCTTTTCAAGGCTGAGTATAAGTCAAAAATCGGCAAGGATTTTCCGTCGGACGCCAAAGAACAGCTTCTTGAGGCAATTAAAGCAGTCTTCCGCAGCTGGGACAATCCTCGCGCCAACGTCTACCGCCGCGACAACGACATTCCGTACAGCTGGGGTACGGCGGTTAATGTGCAGATGATGGCTTTCGGCAACTTGAACGACAATTCCGGCACAGGCGTTGCCTTCACGCGCGATCCGGCTACAGGCGAAAAGCGTCTTATGGGCGAGTTTTTGATGAACGCTCAGGGCGAAGATGTGGTCGCAGGCGTCAGAACGCCGATGCCCATCGCCAAGATGGAAGAGCTGATGCCGAAGGTCTTTAAGCAGTTCACCGATGTCTGTAAGAAGCTTGAGACCCATTATCGCGATATGCAGGATATGGAGTTCACGATTGAAAATCAGCAGCTTTACATGCTTCAGACCCGCAACGGCAAGCGAACGGCAAAGGCTGCTTTGAAAATCGCCTGCGATCTTGTCGATGAGGGCATGCGCACAGAAGAAGAAGCGGTGCTGATGATCGACCCGAGAAATCTTGACACTCTTTTACATCCTCAGTTCGACACTGTTGCGCTCAAGAAAGCCTCTCCCATCGGTCGCGGTCTTGCGGCATCTCCCGGCGCTGCATGCGGCAAGATCGTCTTCAACGCCGAAGATGCGATGAACTGGAAGAAAAATGGCGAAAGAGTAGTTCTTGTACGACTTGAGACAAGCCCTGAAGATATTGAGGGCATGAAAGCCGCCGAGGGCATTCTTACGGTGCGCGGAGGCATGACTTCGCATGCTGCGGTGGTGGCGCGCGGAATGGGCGAGTGCTGCGTGTCGGGCTGCCAGGAAATTTCAATGGATGAGGAAAATAAGAAATTCACTCTCGGCGGCAAGACGTTTAAGGAAGGCGACTGGCTTTCGATTGACGGATCGACCGGCAATATTTATGACGGAATAATCCCGACAGTCGACGCTTCGATTGTAGGCGAATTTGGCCGCATTATGATGTGGGCCGATAAGTTCCGTCGTCTTAAAGTCCGCACAAACGCCGACACTCCGCGTGACGCCAAGAAGGCTCGCGAACTTGGAGCCGAGGGTATCGGTCTTTGCCGTACCGAGCATATGTTTTTCTCGCAGAGCCGAATCTCGGCCTTCCGTGAAATGATCTGCTCCGATACCGTGGAAGAGCGCCGTTTGGCGCTTGCGAAGATTCTTCCTTATCAGCAGGATGATTTTGAGCAGCTTTTCGAAGCTCTCGACGGTCAGCCCGTAACGATCCGATTCCTCGATCCGCCGCTTCATGAGTTTGTGCCTCATACAGAAGATGAAATCGCGCTTCTCGCCAAGTCCATGCATAAGCCGATCAGCAGAATCAAAGATATCATCGACTCTCTTCATGAGTTCAATCCGATGATGGGCCACCGCGGATGCCGCTTGTGCGTGACGTATCCGGAAATCGCCGTTATGCAGACAAAGGCTGTGATCCGCGCCGCCATCGCCGTGCAGCGTCGTCACAAGGGGTGGAACGTCAAACCTGAAATCATGATTCCTTTGACGGGCGATCTCAAGGAGTTTAAGTTCGTGAAGGACATTGTCGTTCACGTGGCCAACGAGGAGATTCAGGCTGCCGAAATCAAGCTCAACTATGAAGTTGGCACGATGATTGAAGTGCCTCGCGCCGCGCTTGTGGCCGGTGAAATCGCCGAAGAGGCGGAGTTCTTCTGCTTCGGCACAAATGACCTTACGCAGATGACGTTCGGTTTCTCGCGCGATGACGCAGGTAAGTTCCTCGGCGCCTATTACGACAAGAAGATCTACGAGAACGATCCGTTCGCAAAACTCGATCAGACGGGCGTCGGCAAGCTGATGGAGATGGCCGTGGCAAACGGCAAGGGCGTGAGAGCGAAACTTCATTGCGGAATTTGCGGTGAACACGGCGGCGATCCGACGTCTGTCGAGTTCTGCCACAAGCTTGGCCTTGATTATGTTTCATGTTCGCCATATCGCGTGCCGATCGCGCGTCTCGCGGCGGCTCAGGCGGCGCTTAAGGATTGACAGTATTAAAATCTCCATAGTTCCATCGGCGTAAAACATCCGACCCTGAATTGCCGCAAGCGATGTTCAGGGTCTGGTGTTTGCGCTTATGGAACGAAATGCCGGGAAGAAAAAATGCAAAGACTTACGATAGAAACGGGTTTGTACGAAGTAAACACATCAATTCTGTCTATTGACGGTTTGGCTTGGGTGGTTGATCCCGGTTCTGAGGCTGACAGGATTATTTCAATTATCGAAAACAAGGGGCTTGAAATGGGCGGCGTATTGCTTACGCACGCGCATTTCGATCATATCGGCGCAATACCCGAGATTAAAAAGATATATCCCGATATTCCGGTTTATGTTCACCCCGCCGAGCGTCAAGTTCTCGTTCATCCGATGAATCAGATGCCGCCAGATTATCCGCCGGTGGAAATGCCTTCATGTCTTCTTGATGCCTGCCCTATCAAAGACTGTGAAGTCATTGAAACTCCCGGGCATACACCAGGAGGAGTATCATTTTATTTTCCAAAAGAAAAACTTCTTCTTGCGGGTGATACGCTTTTTGCAGGCTCCGTCGGACGCACGGATTTGCCGGGAGGCGATATGGCGACATTGATGGGCTCGATTCAGAAACTCAAGGCTCTGCCCGATGACACGATCGTCATTCCCGGGCATGGAAGGGCGACGACTATCGGGGATGAGAAAAAGTCAAATCCCTTTATGATGTGACTGCGGAAGTCTTAATTTTGGTATAATTATACGCCAATGGCAAAATTTTACAGGAGAAAATGCAGATGAAAAAATTTCTTAGCGCCAACGAAGCGGTGGCCCATGCTGTCGCTCAGGCCGGTTGTGTTGTGGCCAGTGCTTATCCGGGAACGCCATCGACAGAAATTCTCGAGAATGTAGCGACGTTTAAAGATACCGTCAAATGCGAGTGGGCGGTCAATGAGAAAGTGGCTATGGAAACCGCCATCGGAGCATCAATGGCTGGTGCGCGCGCTTTTACGGCGATGAAGCACGTCGGGCTTAATGTCGCGATGGATCCTTTGATGACATTCACTTATGTCGGTGCGACGGGAGGTATGGTTATCGTTTCCGCCGACGACCCCGGCATGCATTCCTCGCAGAATGAGCAGGATAACAGAAACCTCGCTAAATTTGCGCGTATGCTGATGCTTGAGCCGTCAGACAGCCAAGAGGCGTACGATATGACGATCGAGGCTTTCGATCTTTCGGAGAAGTTTCAGGTGCCCGTATTGATTCGTCTTACTACCCGCACAAGTCATAGTTCTTCAATTGTAGATCTCGGCCGCTTTAAGCCTGCGCCTAAAGCGCTTATTCCGTATGTCAAGAACATCAAGAAGACGATCCCAGTGCCAATGTTCGCGCGTGGCCACCGCATTGCCGCCGAGGAGCGTTCGAAGGCGATGGAGGCGGAGGCTGTAAAGTCTCCATTCAATAAAATAGAACGCGGCAAGAAAACTCTCGGGTTTGTGACGAGCGCTGTTGCGTATCAGTATGTAAAAGAGATATTCCCCGAATATTCTATTCTGAAACTTGGTTGGACGAATCCTCTGCCTAAAGCCCTTATCAAGAAATTCGCCAAGTCTGTCGATAAACTTGTCGTCGTAGAAGAGCTTGATCCGTTCCTCGAAGATCAGATAAAGGCTATGGGCATATCGGTAGTTTCTCACAAAACCGAACTTAATATGTTCGAGCTTAATGCTGACAGACTCCAGAATTTGCGCAATGAGCTTTTAAAAGACGTGCCGAAGGCAAAAATCGCAAAGCCTTCGTCTTTACCGACGCGCCCGCCGGTTCTTTGCGCGGGATGTGGGCACCGCAGTGTGTTTTACATTCTTTCAAAGCTTGGCGCGACAGTTACAGGAGATATCGGCTGCTATACTCTCGGCGCGTTTCCTCCGCTCAACGCGATGGATACGACGATTTGTATGGGCGCTTCAATCGGCAATGCCGCAGGGATGAAGAAAGCTGGGCTTAAAGGACGCATTTGCGCTGTTCTTGGCGATTCTACTTTCTTCCATTCCGGCATGACGGGAATTCTTTCGGCGCACTATAACGGCACTCCCGTAACGACGGTTGTTCTCGACAACCGCATTACCGGTATGACCGGGCATCAGGAAAATCCCGGCAGCGGAAAGACTCTTGCTGGAGAAGACGCTCCGGTAACCGATATCGCGCAAATCGCAAAGGCCTGCGGTTACAAGAAGGTCGTGCGCGTCGATGCCGATGACTTGGCTGAACTTGAAAAGACCTTGAAAGATGCGATGGACGGCGATGAGGGCGCTTTGATAATCGCTTATGCGCCATGCCGTATCGCGGCGAAACTCACGAAGGAAGGCCTTTGTGAAGTTGATGCCGAAAAGTGCAAGGCCTGCGGAATGTGCTTTAAGATGGGGTGCCCTGCGATGACGCGCGGCAAAGAAGTGCGCAAGGGGGCGTATCAGATGGTGATTGATCCGAATCAGTGCGCGGGGTGCAAGCAGTGCTCTCAGGTCTGCAAGTTCGGCGCGATCAAGCGTGTGAGGTGATTAAAATGAGAATTCTTACAGGTATTCAGCCTTCGGGTAAACTTCATTGGGGCAATTATTTCGGCGCGATGAAGTCGATGTTTGACCTTCAGGAGAAGGGTGAGAACTTTATGTTTATCGCCAATTATCATGCGATGACATCAGTTCGAGACGGTGCGAAGCTTAGGGAAGCTACGCGCGATGTGGCGCTTGATTATCTTGCCTGCGGCTTAGACCCTGAAAAGACTGTGATGTACAGACAAAGCGATGTTCCGGAAGTGCAGGAGCTGGCGTGGTATCTTTCATGCTTAACACCGATGGGGCTTTTGGAGCGTTGCCACAGTTATAAGGATAAGCTTGCCCATGGGCTTGATGCTACGCACGGTCTCTTTGCGTATCCCGTTTTGATGGCTGCCGATATTCTCATAATGAACGCCGATTTGGTTCCTGTGGGGAAAGATCAGAAACAGCATCTTGAAGTTACTCGCGATCTCGCGCAGAAGTTTAACAATGCGTACGGAGAGATATTCAAACTTCCGGATGCGTATATACCTGAGACAGTCGCCACCATTCCCGGCACAGACGGCCAGAAGATGTCCAAGTCGTATCACAATACGATTGAGTTGTTCGAGCCCGCTAATTCGATCAAGAAAAAGGTGATGGGTATAGTAACCGACTCCAAAACAATGGAAGAGCCTAAAGAGCCAGAAGGTAATTCTATTTACGAGCTTTACAAGCTTTTTGCCACAGGTGAAGAAGTCGAGGAGATGGCTTCTTCATTCAGGGCTGGCAATTACGGTTATGGGCACGCCAAAAAAGCTCTTCTTGCGGCTTATCACAGGCTTTTTGATCCCTATAGAGAGAAGCGCGAGAAACTGGCCGCCGACCCGTCCATGCTTGAAGATATTCTCTCAGACGGAGCTAAGCGCGCTCGTAAGTCGGCCGCTCCGTTGATGGAAAAAGTCCGTAGCGCCGTAGGTATTTGAAAGAGCAGATGTTTATGCCGTTAAAAAGAACTATCTTTGCCGCGCTGATTCTTTCGGTTTTCTCCGGCTGTTATTCATACAGGATCGTTCAAAATAACGTCTTTTCAGACGAGGACGGCAATCTTGTGCAGATTTCATACGGAAAGGCCGACAAAGACCATGTAAATACGTTTATATCTCCGTCAAACGGTAAAAAGATGGAGTTTAAGTCGAAGTTGATGGTCAAGGTCATTGTGCCGGAGATAAAGCGCGTTTACAAAGACAGATCTGCGGACGGCGGAAAAATCGAGCGTAGGATAGAGCGCCTTTGTAAGGCCGATTCCTTCATAGCCTGGCAATGCATGAACAATCTGCCGGTCGGCACGATGTATAAGACCGACGATGAGCGCTGGATAGTCTACGTGAACGGTTTTACCTCAGCTTTGTATCTTCAGACGGAAGAAGACGATACGCGTTACCTTGAGGTTTATAAAGGCGTTTTGTGTGATACTCCAGGAGAGTCGAGAAATATAAAAATGAACGATAAGACGCGCACGCTGCCGCGTCAGGATAAAAGATTTATAGGGAAATGAATCCACTTGACAATATTCGCGTAGTTCTAGTCGGAACGCTTTATACCGGCAATGTCGGCTCTGCCTGCAGAGCCATGGCAAATATGGGCATAAGGAATCTTGTGCTTGCGGCGCCAAACCTTCAAAATTCATGGGATGAGGGCGAGCGCCTGGCCGTTCATGCCACGGACATCATGCATAACCGCAAGGAGTTCGCGACGTTCGAAGAGGCTGTGGCGGATTGTGTTGCGGTCGTTGGAACTACCGCAAGAGAAGGGCTCTACAGACAGCATGTAAAAGCTCCAAGAGACTGCGCGGCGGACTTGCTTGCTCTTGCCCAAAGCGGTCCTGTGGCGCTAGTTTTCGGCCGGGAAGACAAGGGGCTTTTGAACGAAGAGATCGCTCAGTGTACGCATCTTATCCGTATACCGGTCGACGAAGGGTACACATCAATAAATCTTTCTCAGGCAGTATTGATTACGTGCTACGAATTTTTTACCGCTTCAGGCCGTTATCAGCCTCCTCGTGAAAAAGCGCCTCCCGCTCCTCAGGCTCAGAAAATGCAGCTGATGAAGAATTGGTCCGCGATGCTTCAGGAGATAGGCTTTATGAAAAGCGAGCAGGAAGATCATTTCATGCAGGGCTTTCACCGCGTTTTTTCCCGAGGCGTATTCACGCGCGATGATGCTGCGCTTCTTCTTGGCGTTGCAAGGCAGGCGATTTGGGCGACAAAAAACGCTAGTGAGATTCAAAAGAATTGATTTTCGCGATATGCTCGACGATTTTCGCGTCGAGATGCTTTTCTAAAAACGGCAGAATTTCGTGGCGAACTTTATTGCGTTCGATTGACGTGTCGTCGTTCGAAGCGTCTTCGCGCCATGATTCGCCGAATTTTTCAAGATAGGCTTTAAGTTCCTTGTCGCGGCATCCGAGAAGGGGCCTTACGAAATGTATGTCTCCTACGGTTGATTTTTCTTTGATTCCGCAAAGAGACGCGCGCTTGAGCTTCATAAGAAATGTTTCAGCTACATCATCCATGTGATGACCTGTAGCGATAGCGTCCAATTTGAGGGATTTGACGCATTTGGAGAAGAACTCAAGTCTGACTCTTCTTGCGGCCATTTCGAGAGATTCGCCTTTCATTCGCTTCACGTTCGCGTGAATCCCCTTAAACGGCAGCCCTAGGCGTTTGGCAAGAGCGCGGACAAAACGGTATTCTTCTTTAGATTCTTTCCTCAGTGCATGGTCGACGTGAAGAATGACAAAACGCTTCGCGGCGTTGCGCTTTTTCCCTCCCTTTGTCAAAAGAAAGGCGAGCGCCACGGAGTCGCTTCCGCCGCTGACGGCAAGGCCGATACGCCCAGAAGGCAAAATTCTGTTGTTTATTTTCACTTCGAAAGATTATATCAAACGCCTTGCCGCATAATCAAGTATATGCTTACCTTGGACAGCCTTGACTATCTCTATATAAGAGCGTATAATTCCCACCATGATTTCTCTTGTCGAATTTGTTGTTTTCAAGCAGGCGAATTCGACAGGGTTTATCTGTGTCACATCTAAACATCAAGGAAGAAACAAAATGAAAGAAAATTCTACCGTTGTCAGTGAGGCGCTCAAGCGCGGCTTTACTCTCATTGAAATTCTTATCGCCGTTTCGATTGTTGCGATTCTTGCTACCGGCGCGGCGATCAGCATTCCGAAAATGCTTGAAGATTCAAAAATAAAAGCCGCTAAAACATCGGTTATGGCTTTGCGCGACGCCGTCATCGCCTATAACCTTTCGTACGGAAAGTATCCTTCCAATCTTGAGGCGCTTGCCGATGATTCTGGAGATAAAGATCCTATAATCGAAAGTGAAGATATGCTTGTCGATCCCTTCGGCAACGACTACAAGATGGAAGGCAAGGGTAGTCGGATCGTTATTGTTTCAGCAGGACCCGACGGCGAGTTCGGCACGTCTGACGATATCTCCAGCAAATCCAAGAAAAAGAGCCAGTAATTAGTGCGCCGTGCATTTACTTTGATCGAGCTTTTGGTGATCATCGCCATTGTCGGGGTGATGGTCTTTGCTACGGCTGTAAGTGCTACGGGCAAAACCGATGCCACGCGCCTAAGAGGGGCTACTCGTGATATTTTCGCAATGCTTCGAAGAGCCCGCTCTACGGCGCTTATGACGCAGCAGCCTGTAATCGTCAGTTATTCGAGCGAAAGTGACGATGGTGAGGTTGTAACGAAAGTTGATATCACTTCTTCCCGATTGATGGCGGGCATACCTTCCCGTGGTGAGATACAGAAACTTACGGGTGGTTATGTGATTTCTGATGAGCCGGGAGACGCAGATTCTTCAGACGACGACAGCGAAAGTTTAAGCGTTGAAGACTGGCTTTTTGAGCCTTTGCCTGTTGATGTGGTTAAAGGGGTGAACATAAAGGTTATCACATCCGAGGATGAACTTGAGAATGTTCAGACGACGACATCCCGCAGGCGCAATATATCAACGTGGTCGAATACTGATTTTCTGATCGAGAAATATAAAAAGGCGCGAGAAAACGCAGCTCCCATAAAAGAGGTAGACGCAGATGCCGCGCCTAATGCTCTAGAGACGCAAGAGTCGAAAAATCTTTCTGAAGAATCCCTTCAGGAGAAAGTTTCCGTCGTCTGGGAGTCTAACGGCAGAGTGAAGGCGCATGAAATCAAGGTTTTCTTGGCCGGGTCAACTATTGAGGATGCGTTGACCATAAAGGTCGATCGGTTCGGGTCGGTTAAAATTCTACCGAAAGGCGGGCAGGACGAGTGAAAAAAGGTTTTTCTCTCCTAGAGGTCCTCATAGCCGTGGTGATTCTTGCCTTTGGCATAGCCTCTCTTTTGGCGAAGATGGCCGTTTCGCAGCAGCTGATGCTCTCGGCCGCATATTTGGAAACGGCGCAGGAGGTGATGGATCTGGGCGATATGGCATATCCGCTCGAAGATGTTAAAGATCCCGATGATATTGATGTGGACGAAGTAAAGGCGACAAAGCTTTGGGATATCATAGCCGGTAGCAATGGTCCAAGTTTATCGAGCGAGCAGGAGGATAAGTTCCGCACATATTACTGGTCTCGCGAACTTATAGACAAGAATCCCAATGAAGATGATTTAAAGCGGATGGGGGGATTGTATCGTGTTCGCATACGTGTCAGATGGGGCGATATAAGGCGTGGTGATGCCGAGGAGGAGAGTTATATAGCGCTTTGGAAGGAGCCTGAAAAATGAAGCGCGCCTTTACGATGATAGAAGTTCTGCTGGCCGTTTTTATTTTTGGCCTGGTTACCACAATTTGCGTGCGGACTTTTCAAAGCGTAGTTACTACCTGGACGGTGTCGACCGATTATATCGACAAACTTCAGCGCACGGATTACGCTTTATATCAGGTGGTTTCGGCTCTGCGCAGCATGTATTATCCGCATGACGGAAAACAGGATGATAAGTACGGTTTCGTTTTGACAAACAACGGCGACGGCGAAACTCCGGACGAGTCGGATCAGATAGAATGGTCAAAGTGCGGCTCCGCGATCGTCGGTAATAAAAGTGTCGTAGGAGACAGCGTTCACAGAGTAAGGCTGATGATTCTTGAAGAAGGTGATAACGACTATAAAGAGCCGATTCAAAAGACAGGGCTTTACGCGAGGCTTTGCAGCGATTCGGCGCTTAATCCCAAAGATGATGAAAAAGATTCTCCGGATGAAGGCTACGGGTTTAACAATCTTGATTTATATCAGCCCGTTCTCATCGCAGAGGGTGTGGTCGGGTTCAATTGTAGGGTAATTAAATCGGTTGAAGATGTCGCGGAGAAAAAGAATTCAAACGGTGAAAACGATTCTTCGCTTTTTGAAGATGAGTTTTCATCGTCTAACAGCGTGCCGTACAAGGTTGAACTTACTTTTCACATGAAAGATCCTGATGGTAAGAGTTATAGATCCAATACGGCGCCTCTCATGAGGATTGTGCGCATTCCAATTCATGAGCAGTCTCTTGACGGGGCCGCGCTACCGGGCGCCGAGAACAAAGATACCGCAGCGGGAGGGCGCAGAAAATGAGAAGAGGCAGCGCTCTTGTTCCGGCATTGGTGGTGATCGCTGTTCTTGCGATTATCGTGATGTCGTTCTCGGTTGAATCTAAAAGTCAGGCCGGAATCAATATTTACATGAGAGAGCGCAATCGAATCAACAGATTGGTCGATGCAGGTAAAATTATCGGCGAGATGGTGCTTTTAGGGTATAAAAACGTCAAGGATTATTCTCAAGACGAAAACGAGGCGGAACTTGATGAAGAGGATAGGTGGTACAGGGAAAAACGCGAGCTGAAAAGTAATATGCAGTGCAAAATAGGCCCGCTCCTCATAGATGAAGACAATGAAAATTCAGGTACCGTTACAGTGGAAATATCGTTGGCTAATTCAGGTGCGGAAAACGGCATTAACATAAACGAGCTGTATGAGGGGGGAGACAAGAATTATCTTCTCAGATGGCAGATGATTTTAAAGGCGCATGGAGTTCATGAGGATCTTGAGGTTGACGATGAAGAAGGGCGCAAGGTCAATTTCATGAATTTTCTTATCGCCAATTGGAATGACTGGCGCGATGATGATGACAATAAAACCGTCATCGAAGGAGAGGAGCTTGGCGCGGAATCACAGTGGTATGAAGAGCGCGATGAAGAGGATGATATTGACGAAGAAGATCGCCGTCGCCCGAGAAACGGGTCGATACCCGCGATAAGGGAGATCGCCAACATAAGAGGATTCAGGGATTATCCGGCGATTTTGACGGGAGGACTTCTCTATACAAATCTTGTCGAGAGTCCCGAGAATCCGCGGCTTAAAAGTATAGAAAGAATGTTTGGCGTCACCGGAAGTTCCAAGATCGTAATAACGCCCGATACTACAGTCGAGCAGCTTCTTTCCGTTCCGGGGATATTCAAAGATGACGACGATGATGAATCTTCCGAATCGCGGGAAACGGCGCAGGCGATACTTGATACGCTTAAGATCAAGCCCACTGGCTATGACGTGGAGGAGAATCGTTCCTGGTGGCCCTACAAGGATTGGCAGGATTTAAAAAGTCGGGTTGAAGATGAGTTCGATGTCGAACTTTCTCAAGAGGCGAGTGAATATATTGAATTTCAGATTTCGGACACAAGTGTTTTTAAGATCAAAATAACAGGGCAGTCGTACGGCATGGTGCACTGTGTTAATTGTCAGTGCTATGTCAAAGACAACAAAGTTAGATACATAACATGGCAGGAGGATTAAAATGAAAGCTAAAATCATCGACGGTAAAATCCTGGCGCAAAATCTTCGCGCCGAAATCGCTGAGGGCGTAGCGCGTCTTAAGGAGGAAAAAGGCGTAACGCCGGGGCTCGCAGTTATACTTGTAGGTGAAAATCCGGCAAGTGTAAGTTATGTCACCGCTAAGGAAAAAGCCTGCGTCGAAGCGGGTATGCTCTCGCGCGAAATTCGTCTGCCCGCGGATATTGAAGAGGGGGTTCTTCTTGACAAAATAGCCGAGCTTAACGCTGATGATGCTATTCACGGCATTTTGGTGCAGCTGCCTCTGCCGAAGGGATTTGATGAGAAAAAAGTCATAAATTCAATCGCGCCCGAAAAAGATGTCGACGGATTTACGCCGATCAATGTCGGGCGTATGCTTATCGGCGAAGAGTGCTTTCTTCCGTGCACTCCCCACGGCATAATCAAGCTCATAGAGTTTTCCGGCATGGACATAAAGGGTAAAAGTGCCGTTGTGATCGGAAGATCCAATATCGTCGGAAAGCCCGTGGCCGTTCTTCTTTCGCGCAAGGAAACGAACGCTACGGTCACGATGTGCCATACGGGAACGCCCGATATTGCGAAGTTTACTCGCCAGGCCGATATCGTCGTCGTCGCGGCTGGTCGCCCGGGCACTCTTACGGGAGATATGATTAAGGAAGGATCTGTCGTGATCGATGTGGGGGTGAATAGAATTCCCGATGAAACAAAGCCAAAGGGTTTCCGACTAGTCGGTGATGCTGATTTCGATTCGTGCGCCGCCGTCGCCTCAGCCATAACTCCGGTCCCCGGAGGCGTCGGGCCCATGACGATAACGATGCTTTTGTTTAATACTCTTGAGTCTGCTCGCAGGGTGGCGCTCAATAATTGATTTTAATATGCGCATTTCCCTCATAACCGTTTGCTTCAACAGCGTCAAGACAATACGCGATACTCTTGAATCTGCATTTTCGCAAAAAGATGTAGATCTTGAATATATAATTGTCGACGGAGGCTCGACTGACGGAACGGTTGATTTAATTCGGGAATATGAGGGTAGAGCGAAAAGTGGTTTAACCTTTCGCTGGTTAAGTGAGCCGGATAAAGGCATATATGATGCTTTTAATAAAGGCATTAAGATGGCCACGGGAGACATCGTCGGCATTCTTAATGCCGATGATGTCTTTGAGTCCGATTATACGCTATCGCATATAAAGGCTCAGTTTGAACTGCGCTCGACGCAGGACGATGAGCCTTTAGATGCCGTTTACGCGGATATACGTTTTGTTCGTCAACTGGGTGGCAGAACGGTTCGGTACTGTAGCGCGAAAAGATTTCGGCCTTGGATGTTTAGATTTGCAGTTATGGTGCCACATCCGAGTTTTTATTTAAGACGTGAGCTTTTTGAGAAATATGGAGAATATTCTCTTGAATATAAAATCTGCGCCGATTTCGAGCTTGTTATGCGCTATATGTGGAAGCATCGCATAAAAACGCGTTACATGGAAGAATGTGTCGTCGTTATGCGAACGGGAGGTGCGTCAACATCCGGAATTAAAAGTAATATTCTTATTAATAAAGAGGATTTGAAGGCCCTTAAATCAAACGGTTATTGGAGCTCGTTGTGGCTTATTTATCTGAAATATATTTTTAAGATTTGGGGGTTTGCTTATATTCTAAAATCAATATTTCACTAAACAGTTTTCATGTAAATCGCGAGGTAATGAATTGAGGCGAACGAGTTGTGGATATGACGATTGTGGAGGGGTTGGAAATGTTTAGTGCATTTACCACAACGTGATATATGGAGTTACAAGAGTCTCTCGAAACTGCCATTCATCGTACGATCTTCTATCTTCGCCGTAATATCCGGTCATGGGATATTAGCTTATGCTTTTCCTGTTAAAGCGCCAATTATATCATTTTTTTGCAAATTCCGGAGGGCGATAGTTGCGCTATGCGGACAAAAGGAGTATAATAACGGCATATTAAGGATGAAATATCAGTATGTGCATGTTAGATGAGATACGTGCGAAGCGGGATGAGATATACGCTATCGCAAGGGAGCACAAAGCCGAAAAGCTTTGGGTGTTCGGTTCGTGTGCACGGAAGGAGGAAACGCCGGAAAGCGATGTTGATTTTTTGGTTGAGTTTGGTGAAGGTATTGGATTGTTTGAGCTTTTTGATTTTGAACAGGAGTTGGCTGATAGAGTCGGCAGGAAAGTCGATTTAGTCAATTCGACCGCGCTTGAACGTAGTCCATGTTTTGCTTATAACGTGAGAAAGGATATGTTGCCGCTGTGATTGATCGTGTAGATAGAAATGTACAACGACTCCTGCATATGCTTACGGGGATAAAGCGTCTTAATCGAATGCTGGAGGGCGTGTCAAAAGAGACGTTTCTTGATGATCTGCGTCTGCAGGATGCCTCGGCGTTTGATATTTCCACAATCGGGGAAGCGGCATCGAATGTGACAGATGAATTCAAAGCGCTTCATCCTGAAATTCCGTGGATTCAGATGCGTGGCTTACGCAACAGATTGGTACATATTTTTGACTATGAGCAGATTGATTACGATATAATATGGATTGTTGCGACGGAAGAATTGCCTGCGCTCGAACCAAAAATCCGTTCTGCACTCGCAACAATTCCATTGCCGGATGACTTTATGTTG
>CAJGDE010000045.1 GCA_904502135.1 Kiritimatiellia bacterium | reverse complement strand
TGCCGCGACATCCGCCGCATTTTGACAAGTCACTTAATCAAAATAGGACTCGGTTTTGATAATGCTATCATCTTTCTCGCCCGACAATACTCTACAGCAGTTGCTCAGATAACTAACCGCTTACCCGAAAAGGAATAGGCGTACTTGCGGCGCTCGCGCTGATATGGTACAATACACATCACTTTCTTTTTGAGGGCGATTAGCTCAGTTGGTTAGAGCACTTCCTTCACACGGAAGGGGTCTTGGGTTCGAATCCCGAATCGCCCACCAGAATTTTCCTGAGATAACAGGGATAATATGGTATAATATCCTCAATCTATGATTGAAGTGAAAAATTTAGCCTTTTCATACCGCAAAAAAACAGTTTTGCGGGATGTGTCGTTTTCAGTTGAAAACGGCGGGGCTGTCTGCATAGTCGGCGCAAATGGCGCCGGCAAGACGACACTTCTTAAGATTATGGCCTCTCTCGCGGTTCCGGATAAAGGTTCGGTTGAGTTTGACGGCTCAAACATAGATGAATTTCCGATGCGCTATCGAAAGAATTTAGGGTATTTGCCTGAAAAGATCGCGCTTTATAATGATATGTCGGTTAAAAAATACCTGTCTTATCGCGCCGCGATAAAGGGCGAGCCGGCTAAGCGCATACGGCGCAGGGTGAGCGAGGCTATGGCGTTGTGCGGCCTTGAGGAATATGCCAAAAACCGTATAGGCGCGTTATCTCTCGGCTGGCAGAAAAGAGTTGCCTTTGCCGACGCGCTTCTTTTACGCCCCAGAGTATTGCTTTTGGACGATTTTCTGAATGGCCTTGATTGTTCTATGCGATCGGGCCTTGGAGATATCATAAAGAGCGCCGCCGCTTTTTCTTCAGTGGTCGTCACAGGTCATGAGATCGCCGATTTTTCCCGTTGGGCGAAACGTTTTATCGTTTTAAAAGATGGTGTCATCGAAAAAGAGGTCGTAGTCAGAGAAGAAGACCGCTCTTCGGCGGTATCGGAGGTTACGCAAGCTCTTCTTGAAAAGGAGGCTCGCCTGTGAACCCCATTTTCGTTACCATGCGCCGCACTATTGGCGCGATTTTAAATCGCGGCTCAAGCGCTCTTGCCGTTGCCGCGTTTCTCTCGGCCTGCGCTGTTCAGTTTGCGCTTGCCCTTGAAAACTCGGAAGGCGCAAGGCTTCCCCTCTGCGCCGTCTGGGCCGTATCCGTAGCTCCGTATCTTCCAGCTCTTGCGGCCTTTCTTGCGATGGATGTCTGGAGCGAAGAAAGACGCACCGGGCGGATCGATTCGATGCTGACTATTGCCGTAGACGAATGGGACTTCACGGTCGGAAAGTTTCTTGCGGTGTGGTTTACGGTTATATCGTCGTGTCTCCTCTTTCTTTTGATCTCACTTGGCCTTAGCCACCTCTATATTCCTTCGGTGCTAAAAGGCGTTTCACTGATGTCTTTCGTTCCGGCGCTATTTGTTCTTGCGATGCAGGCGGCGGTATGGTCCGCAGCGTCTGTCGCGGCGAGTTCGTTTTTTAGACACGCGGCCGCCGCCGTTTCTACCGCCCTTGCCTTTACCGTAGCCTTGCCGCGGGGCCTATGGGCAATACTTGCCATGATATCTTCCAAAGGGCGCATGTCGTTCGGCGAGATGCCGCTTGACGCAGCTGTTGTTGATTTCTCATGCGGCTCGTTTTCGACAGGCCACATTTTTATGTGTCTTTTTTCCGCCGTGGCTGCTCTTTTCGTATCGGCGGTTTTCATTTCTACAAACCGGCTTAAGGGTCGAGGGGCGTTTAAAGCCAATTTTAGGGCCTCGCTCATCATGATCCTGGCCGTAGTCGCCTCTGCGCTCGCTTGTGTGACGGCTTTGAGGCTTGACGCTTCATTCGAGATTTCCGGTTTTGTCCAGCGCGGCAATTTTGACGAGCGCACGCGCAAGATACTTTCTGAATCTTCCGGCGATGTTTCGGTTACATGTTTTCTTTCTCGCTCAGACGCCCGATTCCGTCAGACGGGACGCCTTTTGAGATCGATAAAACGTGAGTCCGATTTCATCGGCGGCGCTCAGCTCGATATAAAATTTGTTGACCCTTCCTGGGACATCGGTCCTTCGGCGCGTCTCGTGAGAGACGGCGTTAAAGAAGGAAGCGTCGTTTTCAGAAGAGCGCAGCGTTCTGTCGCGGTTCCTCTCGACGACACTTTCGGCGAGCATTCCTGCGCTATTGCGATTCTGCGCGTCACCAGGCGTCCGCAGAGACATAACGTCTACTGGAGTGTCGGTCACGGGGAGCTGTCGATTGCCGATTACGGCAAGTTCGGCCTCAGTGATATAGCGCGCGATCTTGCGCGTGAAGGGTATCGCAATGCGGAGATTGATCTTACCCGCACGGATGTTCCGAAAGATTGCGCCCTTATCGTGGTCGCTGGAGCTAAGGATGATTTTTCCAGAACGGAGCTCGGTAGAATGGACGCCTTCCTTCGTGACGGAGGGAGATTGCTCGTTCTTCTGCATTCTGCCGAAGAAGGCGGCGTCATCACGATGCTGCCGCAGTGGGGAATGCGCACAGTAACCGCGTCGCTCTCGGGCGTTAATACTCTTTCTGGCACGGATGTGATAGTTGGTGATTTTTCAAACCACCCCGTATCAGAACCGTTCATCGGCTCTCGCATTATCCTTGAGCGGCCGGAATCCTTTGTTCCGTCGGCGGCGCTCGACGTGAAGGCGGGTGTTGACGGTATAAGATTTTCGTCCGTGGCTTCGGCCGGCGGCAAAACGGTGGTCGCTGCGGTGGAGCGTGGCACGGGAGCTGGTGACGATATCGCCATAAGGCCTACCAGAATAATAGCAGTGGGAGATTCGAGTTTCGTCGTCAACGGTCAGCTTAAAGCGCGCTCGAGCGCGAACAGGGGTTTCTTCCTCAATTGCGTCGCTTACCTTTCAGGCGCTGACACGACGACGTCGGCGGTGGACGAGTCCGTCTCGCTCAGAGTCGATTTCAGCCGTTCGACAAGACGGCGCTTCGTGCGCAGTTCGGCGATCGTCGCCCCGGTGGTCGTCTTGTGTTTAATGCTTTTGTATGTGCTCTCCAGGAGATGCAGGTCATGAATACTCTGAAGACGCTGATTCTTCTTTCTGTCGTGACGCTGGCGTTAGGCGTATTAAATGCCGTGCTGTCGCTTTGCGGCGGGTCGCGCGTCAAAATAACGGAGATAAAGACGCTCCTTGATCCGGCGGAAGCGTTTGATACATTGAAGATTTCAAGTCATGACGGAACAGTAAGCCTTGTGAAGAGTGATGGTCTCTGGCGTATGGTTGAGCCTTATTACGCAAGCGCCGATGAGCAGGCCGTCGTAAAGGCGTTGGACGCCTTGTCGCAAACGCCTATTGAGCATTCGATTACAGACAGCGAACTTTTGCGCCTCGGCCATTCAAGAGCCGACTACAATCTCGAGCCTCCTCTTTTGACTGTCAAGTCATCTGGCTCGAAGGCCGTCTTTTTCGGTTCAAGAACGCCTGATGCCAACGGAGTTTACGCGTCGATCGAAGGTGTCGATTCCGTTTTTGTCGTGCCGACGAACATCTGGACGGCGGTCAATTTGAAAGCGGCTGATTTTAGAAGAAAGTCTCTTTTTAGAATCGACCAGTCTTTCGTCGGGGCCTTTGACATAAAAAGAGCGTCAGGCTCGATTTTGTCGTTCTCCCGCGTCGACGGCTCCTGGCGTATTTCCGGCTCGCAGGCCGCCTCTTCTAGAGTTGAAGGCTTTCTTTCGTCGCTGACAGGCGCGCTCGCCGAAAGTTTTGTATGGCCAATAGGCGTGACGAACGAGAGTCAAGATATTTCAACGTCGTCGCTTGCGGCGTGGGGGCTTGATCCTGAAAGCGCCGTGACCGTAACCATGAAGTGCCTCGACGGGCTCGATCGTCAGATATCATTCGGCAAGATGGCCGACGAAAAACGCGTTTACGCTCTCGCCCAGGGGAGCAAGGCCGTCGTGACTGTCAGTTCCTCCCTGAAAGACGACGCTTTGAGAGATATTTCATATTATGTCGATCAGCGTCTTTTCCCGGTTGAGCCGTCTTCTGTGATGTCGTTTTCTCTCGCCGAGGGCGATCTCGATATCGTCCTTGCGCGCACGGGCGATTTGGGCTGGCGGCTTGATTCTCCGATTTCGGCGGCCGCCGATGTTAAGGTCGTCAGCGACATCCTTCTTAGAATTCTTTCCCTTTCGTCGGCAGACAAAAGAGAGAGCGGGCTTAAGGTTTCCATTTCGGCGGATTACCCCACGGTTTTTGTCGAGAGCGAGCGCGTCCTTGCGGGGCGCAGCTTCTCCTCTCTCAGATCGAAGGAGATTCTGCGCATCGATCCCGCTCTTGTAAAAAGAATAGTCGTAAGCGACTCTTCGTCGCAGACAACCTCTGCGGTCGTGTACGATAGGGTCAAAAGAGTCTGGAATGTTGAATCGGCAGGCAGCAGAGAAGGTGTGACTGCGGACGATGACGCGATAAAAGATCTTCTGTCGGCCGTAGATCCCCTGAAGGCGGAGCGTATCGTCGCGCTTAAGATTTCTTCCAGCGACCAGAAAAAGTTCGGTCTTGAAAAGCCTTTCCTCACCGTCGCGATAGATCAGGAAAGGGAAGATTCCTTCAGGCGCAATATTCTCATCGGCGAAAAAACGAAATCGGGCAGGTTCGCCACTGTCGGCGCGTCAGATGCTGTCTTTGTGATTTCCGACAAGACGTTAAAGTGTTTTCTCAAACCACTTTTAAGGGGGGCGAAGTGAAGATACTTCAGCTTGTGCCGGCAATGGAGCAAGGCGGTGTTGAGCGCGGCGTCGTCGAAGTGAACCGGGCGATAGTCGCCGCGGGTTGGAGTAATGTCGTCGTATCAAACGGCGGCAGGCTCGTCGCCGAAATCCTCAAAGACGGCTCTTCGCACATAACGGTAGATGTGAAGTCAAAAAATCCGCTGACGTTCTTTTCACGAGCCAGAAAACTCCGTCGGGTTCTCAAGGCTGAAAAACCTGATGTCGTTTGCGTTCATTCAAGAGTTCCGGCATGGCTTTTTATATGGGCAGGGCGTTCATTGAATATTAAATGGATTTCTTTTGCGCATGGGGCCAACAGCGTTTCTCTGTATTCAAAAGTGATGACATACGGAAATATCGTCGTTACGCCTTCAAGGTATATCGCGGATTATCTCAAAGACAATTACGGCCTTTCAGAAGAGAAAATAAGGGTTATTCCAAGAGCCATTGAAAAGCGCAAGTTCGATATCGATAATCTCGATCATGAGTTTATCCGTGAAAAGCGCAGGGAATGGGCGGTCGACGGGTCGTTTGTCGTGATGGGGCTTGGCAGAATCACGCAGTTGAAGGGTTATGACATTCTCATAAGAGCCGTCGCTAGACTGCCCGATCGCTTTAAGCTCGTTATTGTGGGCGAAGCGGAAAAACTGCGCCAGGACGTGGAGCGTTCGCTTCGGGAGCTTGCCCGAAATCTCGGCGTTGAAAAGCGTGTTGTTTTTGCCGGTAATCAAAGCAAGGTTGCCGAGTGTCTTTCGATAGCCGACGTGGTCGTGTCTTCCAACGTGAGAAAACCGGAGGCGTTCGGCCGTTCGATGGCAGAGGCGCTCGCGATGGGAAAGCCCGTCGTCGCCAAGGCTTTCGGCGGGGCGCTCGACGTCGTGCGCAGCGGTATCGACGGCCTGCTCGTGGCGGCTGACGGCTCAAAACCGTATGAAGACGATTTTTCGCAGGCCATCGAGGAAGTTTCAAAAATGAAATTTTCTTCCCTTCGCGAAGACGCGCTCGAGCGCTTCGATTTTGAGAAGATGCTTGATAGATCGATATCCGTTTATAAGGAGCTGGCGGGAAATGGAGAATAATAAGAGTGTGATCGTGGCCGGCGCCGGTCTTTGGGGCGCCACAATCGCGAGAGTCCTCGCGGAAAAGGGCTTCTCCGTAAAAGTCATCGAGAAACGCGGCGCGGTAGGCGGCAATGTCAGAGCCGGGATCGACGAGTCCAGCGGCATTGAAGTGCATCTGTACGGCAGCCACATCTTCCATACGCATATACCAGAGGTATGGGATTTCATCCGCCGCTTCACGGAGTTCAACGGTTATCAGCATAAGGTGCTCGCTAGGTATGAAGACAAGATGTATTTTCTGCCGCTCGGGCTTGCGCTGATAAACAAGTTCTTCTCTCTTGAGCTTACGCCGGGCGAGGTTAAAGATTTCATGTCTGACGAAAAAAATTCAAGTCGTCTTTTTGATGCGTTTTTTAGAGGCTATACTTCGAAGCAGTGGGGCAAGGCGCCTGAAGATATTGACCCTTCAATCATAAAGCGCGTTCCGGTCAGAGACAACTACGATATAAATTATTTCAGCGACACAAATCAGGGGATTCCTCTCGACGGGTATAATTCTATTTTTGACAGGATGTTCGATCACAGCGCCATTGAGATCGAGACGGACAGGGAATTTACCGTGGAAGATCTTGATGAAGCCAAGAGTCAGGGCATACACGTATTTTACAGCGGTCCCATCGATAGGCTTTTTGGCTATAAGTTCGGCTCTCTTGAGTGGCGCTCCTTGCGGTTTGAGACAGAAAAGCTTGCCGTCAAAGATTATCAGGGCACAAGCGTCGTCAATTATACTGAAGCGGATGTTCCGTGGACGCGCATCCATGAGTTCAAACACTACCATCCTGAGCAGAAAAACGTGATGGATAGATCTGAGACTGTGATCATGCGCGAATATCCGTGTGACTGGAAGGTCGGGGACGAGCCGTATTACCCGGTCAATTCTCCCGAGTCCGCCGCCATGCTTGAAAAATACCGGCAATGTCTCAAGGATTATCCCAATCTTACCGTCGGCGGACGCCTCGGCGAATTTAAATATTATGACATGGATCAATCGATCGCGAAGGCCCTTGAAATCGCGGCGGCATTTTCGCGCGAACGGCAATAGAAAGGAAATTGCGCTCATGGCGAACATTAACTGGGTTACAATAGGACTTTTGACGCTATAGAATCTTGTCATGCTTTACGCATGGTATGGGCACCTTAAGAGCCTATCTTCCGCTCCCGTATATCTTGTCATTTTAATCTCATGGGCGATTGCGCTTGGGGAGTATTGCCTTATGGTGCCTGCCAACAGATTGGGTGCGAAAACAATGTCGCTGGAACAGCTCAAAATCATTCAAGAGGCTGTCGCGCTTATCACTTTCGTGCCGTTTTCGATTTTTGTCATGAAAGAGTCAGTTTCATGGAATTATGCAGCCGCCGCCGGATGTATTTTCGCGGCAGTTTATTTCATCTTCAAAACTCCTTAGTATGGTATAATACAAAGCTATGAAAGATAAGTTTTTTACAAAATTGGACTGGGCGGCGTTCTGGACGGCGACCCTTGTTACCTTTGCTGTTTATTTTTTCACGTTGGGCCCGTCGGTCGGCCTTGAGGATTCTGGCGAATTGGCTACGGCGGCGGCGCATCTTGGAGTGCCGCATCCTCCGGGCTATCCGTTCTGGACGCTCTGTTCATGGATATTCTGCAAGCTTTTCTTCTGGGTCACGTATATGGGCCATCCCACGCCTGCGTGGTCGGTCAGTCTCTGCTCTGCGTTTTTCGGCGCGTTCGCCGCCGGCTTTACCGCTATGCTCATCTGCAGAAGCGCGCGTGATTTCGTCGACGTTGAAGCTGACGATGCCGGGTTTAAGCCAAGTTCGCTTATTTCCTTCGGCGGCGGCGTCGGAGGCGCGCTTACGTTCGCCTTTTCTCCTGTAGAATGGTCGCAGTCTACGATCGTCGAAGTTTATTCGCTCAACGCCTTCTTTCTGATGTGGGTGTTTCTGCTCTCCTACCGCTGGATGCGCGGACCCTCGGATAAAATTCTCTGGCTGACGGCGTTTGTCTTCGGGCTCGGTCTTACGAATTATCAGGTTCTTCTGTTCGCGGTCGTGCCGCTGGCGATCATTATCGCGATGAAGAACGCGGGGCTCTTCCGCGATGTGTTCATTTATCTTATTCCTGTTGGCCTTACATATCAGGTGCTCAAGATCGGCTGTATGCTTCGCGCGGATGCGAATATGCAGGCCGATGTGATCAACAAGCATTTGCCCGTTCTTAAAACGTCATCATGTCCGTCGTCGACTCTTATTGCCATCGCGCTTTCCGCGCTCGTCATATCGGTTATGGTCGCCTCATTCAAGCGCTCCCGCGGCGAGTATCAGCTCTCGCGCAGAATAGTTCTTTTCGGCGGTATCATAAGCGCGGTATTAATCTTTCTTTCAGCAACGCTATTCGCCACCGCTCACGAGTGGGTCGGGGTAAGCGCGAATGTGGCGCCCTTGATCGAGCCTCAGCGCTATGCTATCATTGCGGCGATACTTGCTCTTTCTGTCGTCTTCTCCATTGCCGCCGCAATGGGCGCGGATGACGAAAAGGTTTATTTGGGCGAGAATCTGAAATTCATTTCGTTGGCCGCTGGCGCTGCGGTGATAGCGATCATTGTCGCGGCCATGACTCCTCAGGCCGGAGACCTTGGGTATGTCGGGGATAAGTATCCCTGGGGCAAATCGACTTTCATCTTTTTCTTCCTGATTGCAGCGCTGTTTGTTCTTGCGTCATTCACGAAGAAGGGTCTTTGTTTAGCCGTTCCGGCGGCCGGTCTTCAGATAACGGTCTTTCTGCTTTTGACGCGCGGCGCGATGAACGGGCTTACCCATCCTCAGAGCTGGTGGTTCGCTTGGCCCATCGTATGGAACTTCATACTCCTAGCGATGTCGTGGGTCGCTCTGCCCAACGGCCGCAGCGTGGCCGGAGCTGCCTTCTTCGCCCAACTCGGCGTTTCATTCTACGCTTATATGCCCATCGTTTCCGATTTGAGAAATCCGCCGATGAACTGGGGGTATCCGCGCACGTGGGAAGGTTTTAAACACGCCATCATGCGCGGCCAGTACGAAGCTATTGGTATTCAGTCATTCGACAGCGTTCTGCACTTCCTTAAGTTTACCGGCAAGCAAATGACGCACTATTTCTCCGATGTGTTGTTGCAGTTTACCGACATTTTAGTAGTGCTCGCGACCGTGCCGTTTGTTGCTGCCAGGTGGCTCGTCTCCAAGGCGCATCGCAAGACGTTTTGGCAATGGATGATTGCGGCGCTTGCCTGCTTTTTGATGATGTCGTTCTTGCTCATTTTGTTGGCGAATGTAAAAGGCGATTTGCAGGACGGCTTCATTCAGAAGGTTAAGTTCATTTCTTCGCACGCGATGATCGCGATGTGGATCGGCTACGGTTTGGTGTTCGTTGGGGCGTTTATTCTTAAATTCGTCAAAGTGAAAAACATTGCGCTCATATTGGCGGCGGTGATGATTCTTGTTTCTGGCGTAACTCCAATTGTTCAGAACTACACCAATGACCAACTCGTTTTTGAAATGGGCGGTTCGGAGCAGAATGGCCACACCTTCGGCTGGCAGTTCGGTGCCTATCAGCTTGAAGGCGCAAATGCGATCAACGCGCAGATTGTTGCCGACGAAGAGCCGTTGCCTGATCCCACCTATCCGCCGCCGATGGAGAAGAGCGCGATTTTCTTCGGCGGAACCGATCCGGGGCGTTTTGTGCCGACATACATGATTTATGCCGCCAATTTTAGACCCGATGTCTACCTTATCACGCAGAATGCTTTGGCGGACGATACGTACATGTCCGTCGAGAGAGATCTCTACGGCGATGAGATTTGGATTCCATCCAAAGAAGATTCGGCGGAAGCGTTTAACATCTATGTTGATGAGGTCCAGCGCGGCATAAGACCCGCCAACGGAGATCTTAGAATCGAAAACGGCCGCGTTCAGGTGACGGGAGCTCTCGGCGTAATGGAGATAAACGGAATCCTCACGAAGATGATGCACGATCACGACAAGAAGCGCCATGCGTTCTATGTCGAAGAAAGCTACGTCATCCCTTGGATGTACCCATACCTTTCTCCCCACGGGCTTATCATGAAGATCAACAGTGACGTTACCCCTTATGACAAGAAGACTGCTCAGAAGGACGCCGACTTCTGGGATTGGTACATGCGCAGATTGCTCGACGACCCCATGTACAGGCGTGATTTCGCCGGACAAAAGAGCTTCTCGAAATTGCGTGCGGCGATAGCGGGGCTTTATATCAAGCAGGGCCGCTACCGCGAAGGTTCGCAGGCTTTCCGCGAGGCGTGCATTCTCTATCCCGCCTCGCCCGAGGCGACTTTCCGTTATGCCCAGGAGTGCTTGCTCGCTTTCAGCAAGTGGAATGTCGCGTTGGATCTTATGGATTATACCGATGCCATCGATCCGAGAAACAGGCGCACGGAGAATATGCGCGCTTATATAATCCGCATTCGGGAGCTTACCGAACGGATAAGCGGCCTTGAACGGAAGAAGGCGATGGGCTCGCTCGCGAAAGAGGAGACGATGGCGCTCGCCGGCGCATATTTCGAAGTCGGCCGCACGCATCAGGCGGCACAGCTTGCCAGAGTTGTCGTAGACAAGGTGGATGACTTAAGGATGCTGCGTCTTATCGCCTCAATATTCATAGGCGCCGGGTATGATGCCGATGCTGAAGTGACGCTTCAGCGCTATTTGAAGATGAATCCGGCACAAGATGCCTTCGCATGGGCGGACCTTGCGAAACTCCAGCATCGCGCAGGCAAGCGTGAAGCGGCGCAGAAGAGCTTCATACAAGGCTACAGCATCGACAGAAACGGTCTTTATCAGCAGCTTAGAAGAGATAAAGAGCTTCAGGAGATCGCGCTGCCGCTTTTCCAGCGGGCACGGTGAAAAGACTCCCCGGGAGGTGAAACATGATTTTAGCGGTGATTTTAGCGACGGTTCTCTGCGAAAGCGCCTCTCTTACCCATTCCGTCGTGATCAATTCCGATACGAAAGTCATAGATCCGGCCAAAAGCGTGTTCCTTGAGGTCATCTATAAAACGTTTCCGGGCGCGCCGAAGGCGCAGAGCGTAGATCTGAGAGATCGCGTCGTGGGCTTTCAGCTGGCCGAAGAGTTCGCTGGCCCCGCCGAAGTTATGAATGACGGTTCGCAGAAAGAAGTCGTCAACTGGCGGCTTGTTCCGGAACCAGTCGCCAAAGAATACAAAATAAAGCCTTTTGCGTTTGGTTCTTGCGTAGTAGGACCGGTCAGATTTACGCCTCCTTCGGAAAGAGAAGCGGTGACAGGCTCCATGGAGGTGGAACCCAAGAAGGATCTTCCGCCATTGAGCTGGCGCCTTGCGCTCTGGGCGGTGTTGGCGCTTATGGGCGCGGTGATAGCGGCGGCGCTTATCGTTTATCTCATACGGTATATTTCAAGACGCGTTAAAGAGCATCGCATGAGTCCGATTGAAAGAGCCTGGGTTGAATTGGACAGACTCGTGAAGAAAGGCTTGCCGGGGCGTGGGCGCTATAAAGATTTTTACGTTGAGCTGACCATGGTCGTAAGGCGGTACATCCAGAGAAAATACGGCATTAAGGCGCCTCACATGACGACTGAAGAATTTTTGTCTGCGGCCAAACCTTCAGATGAACTTCGTCAGTTTCTGCAATCTGCCGATATGATCAAGTTCGCCGGAGTTGAGGCGACGCCCGAAACCGCGGATGATGCCACGGACTCTGCGCGCAGATATTTAAAAAGCGATTCGGCGAACGCCGTTCATGAGTGAGGAGGTTGGTGATGAACAGAGTTAAAACAGTCTACTGCTTTGCGTTTGTGACGATAGCCTCGCTTTTCTGGGGCTTCAGCAGATTGTTTCTTATCGATGCGCCCAATGTCTTCAGCCATGCGAAAGAGGATATGTCGTATGCCTGGTATGTGCCGTTGTTTTCGCTTTACGTTTTATGGCGTGAACGCAATGAAATCGTCAAATCGCTTTCATCACCGAGCATTGCCGGCGCATTATCGTCGCTGCCGTTTCTTGCGATGGGTTTTCTCGGTGTGCGG
Source organism: Kiritimatiellia bacterium (assembly GCA_904502135.1). Lineage (GTDB taxonomy): Bacteria > Verrucomicrobiota > Kiritimatiellia > RFP12 > UBA1067 > UBA1067. The sequence goes on along the minus strand of CAJGDE010000045.1, from coordinate 2,938 downwards.
GGGCTTCAGATCCGCTTTGAGATAGTGGCGGTTGTGGGGCTTTTTATCACGCTGCCTTGGGCGTTTTTCGGTTTTAATACGGCGAAGAAAATGTTGTTTCCGGCAGGCTTTCTTCTTTTCTGTCTTCCGCTAAGCACCTTCTTGGATATAATAACAATTCATCTGAGGCTTTTCGCAACTTCCGTCGCTTACGGTGCGCTTCAAGGTTTCGGTGCTGAAATCATAAAACGCGGAACGATGCTTATGGCCTCTGACGGTTCATTCTCAATCGACATAGCAGAGCCGTGCAGCGGCCTGAGGTCGCTCTTTGCGCTTATGGCGCTTACCGTGGCGTATGCGTATTTCACGCAGCCCACGTGGCCGAGAAGAATCATCTTATCCGCTCTTTCTGTGCCGATCGCCGTAGCCGGCAACGTCATGCGCATTTTTACGATATGTCTCGTCGGCAAGTACGCCTCAAGCGAATTTGCCACAGGCTTTTACCATGATTACTCGGGCTTCGTCATTTTCTTCGTGGCCATCATGCTGATGGTCGCGTGCGGTGAGGCGATAAGCGTCGTTTCGCGCCGCTGCCGCGCCAAAGAAAAGGCTCTCCCGCGCGAAGACTCCCGCCGGACGGATAAGGCGCCGATAACGAACGCGGATTTGGGCGTTGCGCTCTGCGTAACGCTCGCGGTCACGGTATCGATGGCGTTTCTTGCCGCGACGCCCAAAGCGACTTTGACGGAGGCGCCTTCAATCAGGCTTGTCGATATTGAGGGGTACAACTGCAGAAAACTGCCCCCTGCCGAGGCGGAGGTGAAGGGGCTACCGGAAGATACGATTATAGATAAGCGGATTTATCAAGAGAGCGACGGCTCCTGGCATCTCGTCACTATGGTCATAGGCGGCATAAGCAAGGGCTCGATCCACAGACCGGAACTTTGCCTTTCAGGGCAGGGCTTTCTGATGGCCACTCCGCGCAATGTCGAAGTAAACGGCATCAGGTGGCGCTTTATCACTCTTAGAAACGCCAACGGAGCCGACGATCAGGGCTTTGCGTACACGTTTTTCAATCAGGCGGGGTTTTACACTCCTTCCCATACTGGGCGCATTTTCAGGGATGTTCTGGACAGATCGCTTTTTAACCGCATTGATCGCTGGGTGATGGTGACGGTCAATTCGTCGTCTGATAATTTTAGCGCCAGAAAAATATTTTTTGAAAAATTGTCGGAGAAGTTGAAATGATAAAAAATATTATTCCATATATTTGCGCGTTTGCATCTTCGCTTCTTTTCACGCTTTTCTTAACTCCCGTTGTCCGCGAGTTGGTCCGCAGGTTAGGAATGGTCGATAAGCCAGATCCGAGGCGCATAAACAAAACCCCGATCCCAAGAGGCGGAGGCCTGGCGGTCGTGTTAGGTGTTCTTCTACCATATTCGATTTTCATAGCCGTCACGGGTCGCCAGTGGATTGCGGGCTTTTCCGACGTAAGCGTCATTAGGCTGGCGATTCTTTCCGTCGCGATGGCCGTGATAGGGTTCGTTGACGACAAGTTTTCTCTTAAGCCTGGCATCAAGCTCTTAGGTCAACTGATTATCGCTTTTCTCGTGTGGTGGTGGGCGAACCTCGGCTTTAACGATATATGGCCGAGTATTCCTGTTTGGGTAGACTGCCTCATGACCGTTCTTTGGGTGGTAGGAGCCGTTAACGCATTTAATCTGATCGACGGTCTTGATGGGCTTGCTTCGGGAATCGCGCTTATCGCGACACTTGGCATGGCAGGCTCGCTCTTTTTCGTGGGTAGGGCCTCGTCTACGCCTTTTTATTTCGCGTTTGTCGGTGCGCTTCTCGGGTTTCTGCGCTACAATTACAATCCCGCGAGCGTGTTTCTCGGCGACAGCGGTTCTATGTTTATCGGCTTTATCGTGGCGACGCTGCCGTTTACCGCACACTCCCCCAACTCGTTTCTCGTTTCGGTGGGCGTGCCGCTTCTTGCGATGGGCGTTCCGATTTTCGATACGGCCCTTGCGATTCTTCGACGCTCGTTGCGCCGGCTCTTGGGTCAGCAGGGAAAAGATCTCAATTCCCGGATAATGTCGGCCGACTCCGATCATCTTCATCACAGAATCCTGCGCTCGGTCGGGATGAACCAACGTCGTGCGGCGTGGGTGCTTTACGGCGTAGCCGCGACCGGAGTTCTCGTCGGGATTACCGCAATGACGCTTGAGTCCCGTTCGGGCGGTCTGTGGCTGGCGGCCTTTACGATAGCGACTATTCTTATCGTGCGTGACTTTGCGAATATCGAACTGTATGATGCGGGGCGGCTTCTTAATTCCGTGGCGCACGATGAAAGAGCCATAGTGCGCCGGCGCCTGGCGGGGCTTTCGTCGGCCTTTCTCGTCTCGTTTGATGTTATCGCGCTTACGTTTTCTTTTCTTCTCTGCTGCTGGCTTTTCCGCGTCAATGTTACTCTTGTCGTTTTAAGAACGGCTTTGCCGATAGCGGCCGTTTCCGTTTTTGTCGCGGTCGTGGTCATGCGCGGGTATAAAACCGTGTGGGCGCGGGCCGTCGCATCGAATTATATGCGGCTTTTTACGGCGTCCATCATCGGATCCGTCGCGGGCATGACGGCCATTTATTATGTGCTTGATGCAGAGATGCCGTTTTTTAAGGCGATGAGCGTAGCGTACGCGTTGGTGTCGTTTTTTGCTCTCGCCGGCGTAAGGATGCTGCGCTCGCTTCTCAGAGATGTCTTTTACGCTCTTGACTGTTCACGTCTTAAAGGTCGAAAGGACGTCTCGCGCATTTTGGTGTACGGCGCGGGCTTGAGGTATCGCGCTTTCCGCCGCGGCCTTGTGCGCTCGGCGAGCGCGAATTCGAGAATCATCGTGGGGCTTATAGACGACGATATTCTTCTTTGTAACAAGTATATCGGCGGAATCAAGGTTATGGGCTC
>CAJGDE010000044.1 GCA_904502135.1 Kiritimatiellia bacterium | reverse complement strand
CGCGACGAATGATTCCTATTCGCAATACAGCGACAGGGATGAGTATTTCGCGCTTTTCAATCATTTCGCAGATTCCCCCGTCGGTAAGATTTTTTTCTGCGTGGCGACGGGAGAAAATTCATTTCCGGTGAAAACGCAGACGGGAACGAATGTTAAGTTCGACTCCTGCGATCTTTATAAAAGCGAGAATGTCGTTAAAATAGTTAAGTCGTGTGAACGACTTGCTGACGCGAATCCGAATCTTCTCAAAGAGACGGTAGATTACGTTCATTCTTTGGGAATGGAGATTCATGCGTATTTCCGCCCTGGAGCTGCGGTTGACTTTCGTAAATTCTACAGTGAATGCGTAGACGCCGAAAAAGCGAGCGGTAAATGTCTTTACAGGCCCGAGAACCGTTGCAGACTTTGGGACGGGACTATTGTGGGGCGTCCGAGTTATGCGCGAAAAGAGGTCAGAAGATTCGTCGCAGCGTTTTGTTCTGAAATGATGGAGAAAGGTTTTGACGGCGTTAACTTCGCCTTTACAAGAGCGCTGCCGACGATGCTTTTTGAAGATGCGTTCAAAGAGAGGTTTCGCGAGCGGTACAATGAGGAATTGAAGTCTCCTGACGATCCAAGAGTCGTCGATCTGAGGTGCGAAATAACGAGTGAATTTTTAGGCGAGATAAAGAAAATTCTCGGTGAGAAGACGCTTTCTCTTGCCGTTCTTGCGTCAGTTGACGTAAATCGCCAGTACGGCATAGATGTTGCGGGTTTGGCAAAAGCGGGGATTGTCGACGAGTTCATCGTTGACGGCGAAGACTTTAAGATGCCTCGGAAAATATCGGTCTTGAAGATTGATTTCGAATCTTTTCGCCGTGCTACCGATGGAACGAAGGCTGTAGTAAGACCTCAATTCACAAGGTGGTGGAACGGGCTTTCGATGAAGAACTTTCATAAAGCCGCCGAGTACGGTTTTTCTCCGGCTTGTCTTTGGGATGCAGCTCACATGCCTTGGCAGGATTGGGAGCGTATCCGTCGCATAGACGGCAGCGACTTTTCTCAGGCGGAGCGATGGGCGAAAGAACATCCCGACTCTTCGCGCGTCAAACGCCTTAAAACGGTGAATAACTATGATGTATTGGAATATCCGTGGTGGCTCGCGTTTTAACGAATTTTTAAATGTTGTTGAGCGAAGCAGAAAGGATAAAAGAATGAAAAAGAATTGTTTGCTTGCGGCGCTTTTTTTGAGCGCGCATATTCCGGTGTACGGAGCCGTCATCCACGTCTCTCCCCAAGGCGACGATGCCGGAGGAGACGGCTCTCAAGAGCGGCCTTATGCGACTTTCGCAAGGGCGGTCGTGGCTTCAAAGAAATCTTCTGATAAATCAAATGAAATAGTTTTCGCAGATGGCACATATCGTTTTTCCTCGCCTGTTGGGATAGATGCCAAGACGCAGGTTTCGTGCATCCGGGCTGCGAATCCGGGTAAGGCGATTCTCTCGGGAGCGGCGGAAATTTTAGACTGGAAGAAAGATCCCAAGGATAGTAGATTTATTATAGCGGACTTTCCGTTTGAAATTGATGCGAACGCCTCATATTCGCTCGTCATTAACGGTGTGAGAGCGAAGATGGCGCTCTATCCCGCCAAGGGGAAACGACCTCTGCCGTATTTCGCGACCGACGCCGACATCACGCTCAATAACCGAAATGTTCTTCGCTATAACAAAAAGGCTTTGCCTTCGAATGAGATATTCAAGGATCTCGATCTGACTTCCGCCAGACTCATAATCCCTCAGGAGTGGGCGAAAAACAGACCGTTTATCGCGACGAACGACTGGCAGAACGGAGTCTTTTATCTGAAGGGGCGCACGAATATGCCGCTTGGCAGATTTAATCAAGGCTACCGCATTTCAAATTCCATTCAGGGTATGACGGAGTCCGGAACGTGGATGTACGAGGGCGGCACGGCTAAGATCCGCTATTGGCCGAGAAAAGGCGAAAAGCCCGAAAACCTGAAAGCGTCGATTTCGAGAGCCGTCCGCATCATCACGGTCTCAAAGGTGAAGAACCTTCGCATATCCGGCCTCGTATTGGAAGGCTGCTCGGTTGTTCCCGGTTGCGGCACTTACGGCAAGAAGGGGCCAGCCGCGGTAATCGGCGGTTGGAAACCGCAGGGGCTCATAATTGAAAACTGTGAAATCCGTAATACCGCCGGAGCTGGTATTTTAGTTACAAAGCCTGTAAATTCCGTAGTGCGAAATTGTAAAATATACGGAATTGGCGGTCACGGCGTCCATTACGCAGATGGCGGCAACGGAGGCGGCGTCTATAACTGCGAGATTTTCAATGTTGGCTCGTCGGGTGCTTATTTGCAGTTGCCGAAAGTTACGCTCAGAGACTGTCACATCCACCATACCGGCCGCAGCGCTGCTACGCTTTGGACAACCGAAGGGCAGGTAATTTCTAATGAATTTAATCACACGATGCTTTCAAGTCGTGACGGCGGGGCTATTTACGGCGCGATGAATAATTCGCTTTTTGAAGGAAACTATTGTCATGATTGTGGTGGGTGGCCAGGCCTATATAATGATGAAGGCGGTAAAGAGACGGTTTATCGCGGCAATAAGTTCGTAAATTGCAGGTGGCCTTTTCATATGCATCAGACGCGAGATATTGTTTTTACAAATAATATTATGGAATGCGATAAGGCCATGACTTTTTCGTTTCAGGGTTCAGCAAACGCAGTTTTTCGCGATAATCTGATTCGCACAGGAAAAGAGATTAAGGATGATAGGTATCTTGATTTCTGTAAGGTGTGGGAGAATTATGTAGAGACGGGGTCGTCGAAGAAAAGTTGGGGTGATCGCAAATTGGTACGGCTTGAAAAAAAGAAAAAACCGCTTAAAGCCCCATGCGTGGCATTTCCGACAAAAGGGGCGATTTTTCCGAAAGGTGGCGCTTTTACGCCTTCGATGTTTGCGACACCATGGAAGGCATCTCGCGGGTTAGATAGGGATGCTGAGGGACGCGCATCTACAGGCGTTCCTGGTTGTTGGCTTTACCTTGGATACGACGCTGAAAATCTTTATATAAAGGCCAATTACGAGTATAATAAATTTGTGAAATATCCGGGCTGCACGACAATCGGCAGCGGCAACTGGGGCGAATGGGACGGACTAAAGCTTTTCTTCAAGGATCTTGAGATTACCGTATTTTTAGACGGCACCATCCTTTCGTCCGATCCGTCGTTTAAGTTCGACGCGTCAAATTCTTCGGTTAAGAAGCACGGCGGGTGCGGCGCGAAAGGCTATACCGCTTTTATCGCTCTGCCTCTTAAGCGTTTCGGTTTGGGCGGTATGACGGCGGAATCTCTTGTCGGCAAGACGATAAACTTCGACGCCGTATTTTACAACGCTCAGTATAAAGAGACGCGCTATTATGAAGGTCCGTCGAAAGGCGACGGCCTTGCAGGCGTCATCCAGCTTGGACGCGGGAGCGATTTTATTTCGTTGAAAAAATGATGAATTTTTATATTTGCTGAAGGGCGCGCCTAAATGTTCCGACAGCTCGCTCAAACCGTTGCTATCACCTGATTAGCCGTGTCGCCCACCGCGCGTTGGAATGGGGTAAGAAAACGAACGTGAGCGAGACCGGACACTACCGGCAAGCACGGAGACGGACCTTACGGAACTAAAAATACGGGGGAATGTAAAAAAAAGGTTTTGTATGTTCGAAAATAAGGTTTCTGCGACGCGACGAACTCGACCAGGGTGACAAGGGCGGCGGAGATCTCCGCCGCATTTTGACAAGTCACATAATCAAGGTAATGCTCAGTTTTGCTAATACCATCTTCTTTCTCACCTAACAACACTCTACAGCAGTTGCACAGGTGACCGCCTGATTTGTATGATGATTAATCACCCGCAGCCGATAAATATGGTATAATACGGGGGATGAAAGAAGGCGTTAGAGAAAAATTTATGCATTATTTCACAATCGCGATGATTGTGATTATTATTGTCGGCGGTCTGGTGATAGCATATCCAACATATCGCCAGAGAGAGTCGCTTAAAGAGCAGCGTATTGAGTTGGAATCTCGCATTAAGGTTAAGCGTTCCGAAATCGCCAAGCTGATAGATAATCAGCGCAGGTTTCGCACAGACCCTGATTTTGTAGAGGCTATCGCGCGTCAGAACAGGCGGGTTTTCCCCGGTGAGCTTGTTTTCATATTTGAAAAAGAGTAATGGCGAATTTTTTGAGATTGCTGCTTGGTATAGTTTTGCTTCCAGCATGCTGGGCATTGTTGCGATCTCTTTTAGAAGCCGTTTGCCTGTCCGCCGGAGGGGAAGGGGCATTTAGCGCAGAGACATTGTCACTGCTGGGCGGGATAGCCGCTTTCGCTCTTTGTTGGATGGCATTGGCGCATCCCGTTAAAGCGTATGTCCTTGGGCATGAATTGACCCATGCGATATGGGGGCTGCTTTTTGGAGCTAAGCCTAGCCGCCTCAAAGTTGGAGAGGATGGCGGTTCCGTGAGACTTACTAAGTCGAATGTGCTTATAACTTTAGCTCCATATTTCTTTCCGTTCTATACTTTTATCGTCATAATCGCGGCTCTTGTGACGTTCGCCTTTTTAAGGCCTCTGCCGTTTCTGCCGCTTTGGATGTTTTTAATCGGCTTCACATGGGCTTTTCACATTCTCTTTACGCTTGAGACATTATCGTTGCGTCAGCCCGATGTCAAGACTTATGGACGCGTCTTTTCGTGGACATTTATCTTTATTGTAAATATTGCGATCGTGCTTGTGTGGTTAGCTTCTACAAGCGATCTTACGTTCGCAGGCCTTTTTGAGATATTGGTAAAAAGGTTTGTCTCGGCCTATGTCGGGGTGTATGATATAATTGCAAAGTCAATAAAATTCATTTTCAAATGAATTGGAGCATCTATAATTAAGGAGTGACAATGACGGTAAAAGAAGCATTAGCAAAAGCGAGCGATACGCTTAAGTGTCTTGTCGGTGAAGGTGTCGTCGCAGAGACGGTTCCAGTTGCCAGAGAAGTTTTCCCCCATGCGAAAAAAATTGTTATAATCGCCGATCCCCGCACGTGGGCAGCCGCCGGTGAAAAGGTGGAGGCGCTTTTCGCAAACGCCGGGTATGAGACAAAAAAGCATATTCTTGAGCCTGACGGAAAAATCTTTCATGCAGAGTATTCCTATATTGCAGAGGTTAAAGATGCGATTGTCTCTTGCTCAGAGGGTGTCTTGCCGGTAGCGGTAGGCTCAGGGGTAGTGAACGATCTTGTGAAACGCGCCTCCGGAGAGCTGGGTGTCGGGTATCTTGTCGTAGCTACTGCGGCCAGCGTTGACGGATATTCCAGTTTCGGCGCTTCATTGTCTTCGCCAGAGGGAGCCAAGCAGACATACGCTTGCCCTGCGCCGAAGGCGATCATCGCGGATATCGATATAATGCGCACGGCTCCTAAAGAGATGGCGTCGTATGGCTTTGCCGATTTGATGGCGAAGTCTCCGGCTGGAGCAGATTGGATTTTGGCCGCTGAACTCGGTGCTACTGAGTGGCATGAAGATGCATGGCATATCGTACAGGATTCGCTTGGCGAGGCGATTGGAGATGCTGAAGGCGTCGCCAAGGCAGAGACTGCCGCATTGACTCGGTTCGTCGAAGGACTTATGCTCGGAGGGTTTGCGATGCAGGCTATGCAAAGCTCCCGTCCGGCATCCGGCGCCGAACACATGTTCAGTCATATTCTCGATATGACGCACCATTCATTTAACGGCGATTTGGTTTCTCACGGTGCGCAAGTGGGTGTGTTTACGCTTTTTATGACGCGCTTTCACGAGGCTCTTCTTGATTTCGATATGAATAGCCTTGATGTAGACGAGTGTGTCGAGCGCTGGCCGGAGTGGAATGACGCAGGAGAGGCTTTAGTTCGAGATGTTTTCAAAGATTCCGACTTCCCTATGCTCGGAATAGAGCAGTCGAAGCCTAAATGGGAGACGAAAGAGGCTTTGCGCGAGACGCTTACGAAGGCGAAAGCGCGCTGGGGCGAGATATCTGAGCGCCTCAGACGGCAGTTGGTTCCATCTTCAGAAATCGAGCGACGCCTTAAAGTCGTCAATGCGCCGTCCTGTCCAAAGGATATCGGGGTAGACAACGATTTTATCGAGCGTAATATACTTTTTGCGATGTTCATGCGAAACCGCTACAACGCGCTCGACTTTGCTTATCGTATCGGTAAGCTCCATGAGTTCGCGGCAAAAGCCTGCGCTCCGTGGAAAACCGAAAAATGAAAAATGTTATAATTATCGAAATTCAACAAGAAAGGCTCTATAGAAATGGCTGAACTAATCGTGGCTCTTGATGTACAGACCAAAGAAGAGGCTGTAGAAAAAATTAAAGCAATAGGTGATGGCGTAGGCTTTTACAAAATAGGGCTTGAGCTTTTTACTGCTGAAGGTCCTGATGTTGTCAAGGCGGTGAAAGACCTCGGAAAGAAGGTTTTTCTCGACTTGAAATTTCACGACATTCCGCGCACAGTCGAGCGTGCGGTTAAGAGCGGCGCCAAACTTGGTGTAGATTTGATGACGATACATTCAGTCGGAGCCAAGGCGATGATTCGCGCCGCCGCTGACGCAGCTGCGGAGTTTGGACCGACGGGGCCGAAAATCCTCGCTGTCACGGTTTTGACATCTTTGGATCAAAGCGATCTTGCCGATGTTGGAATTTCGGGGCGCACTCCCGCTGATCAGGTGGCGGCTATGGCTCGTTTTGCGATAGATAACGGTGCCAATGGTTTGGTATGTTCGCCGATGGAAGTTGGCTCTCTTTCGAAGTCGCTTGCGGCTGGAACGCTTTTTATCACTCCTGGTGTCAGGCCGAAAGGTGCGTCAGTAGGCGATCAGAAGCGTATCGCCACTCCCGCCGATGCCGTTAAAGACGGCGCGACGCATCTTGTCGTGGGGCGTCCCATTTTAGCTGCCGACGATCCGGTTCTTGCCGCCAAGAACATTCTTGACGAGATGAACGGCGCAATCTAATTTCATTTCGCCCAATAAGGAAACGCCGTTTGTATTTCCGTTTCGTCACCCGAAGAAGGGTGGCGAAACGCTGCGCTTAAAGCGTGAAGGGCATGGCCTTGCATATCCTCTACGGCAAAAGCGCCGTAGAGTCTGTCGTTTATGATATGCATATGCGCTATTGCCAGTTGTGCCCTAATCTGATGGGTCACTCCCGTATAGATTTCCACTTTAAGAAGCGTTCTTTCTTCGCATTCTACCGTATAATGCTGGATTGGCGAATATTTTGTAACGGCATGAAAAATTCTTTGTGGCGATCTCGGCGCATTTCTGGAATTTATGTCAATCATTTTGCAGTAAGGCAGTGTCGGATCGTGAACAAGGTCGTTTTCCAGTATTCCGCCCGTGGCGACCGAGCCTTCCACTAACGCAAGATACGTCTTTCTCACGCTTTGGTTTGCGAATTGCTCGCGCATTGAATTGAATGCCGCGGCGTTTCTCGCCACAAGCACCAAGCCTGACGTGTTGGTGTCGATCCGATGAAGCGCTCCGGACATAAGGGGTCTGTCCCCAAGGGCTCTGCATTCGGGATATTTCGCCGCGACAGCATTCATGAGCGTTCCTGTTTCCGTGCAGGAAAGGGGCTGCACGCTCATTCCGGCAGGCTTGTCAAAAGCCAGCAGATCCGAGTCTTCGAAGACTGCCTTGATTGAAGGGTTGCTTACTGGGCGCACAAGATTGTCTTGAGCTTCAAGCAGACGCTTTACAAAGATTTCTTCTCCGCCTTTGAGCTTTACGCCCTTAAGAGCCGCGCGGCCGTTTACCTGAATATCTCCCGAGGCTATTGCCTCGCGTATGAACGAGCGTGTTGACGAAGGGAAATACGAAAGTAAAGCGGCATCCAACCGGACGCCGCCTTTATTCACAGATATTTTTTTATGTTCAATCATATCTATCCATCACAGAAGGCGATATGGGAGCCATGCCTTCCCACCGTTTGTTCGAGGCCCAGGGAAGATTGGTGTCTTCTGCATTGTCTGCAATGCAACCCTTGAGGAGTTGCATTGCAAGCGCAATCAAAATGATTTTAGTCAGCGAAGACGACATCGCCAATCTTCATTTTGTCTTGTTCCCACGCACCGAGGATGTCGCAGATTACGTAATTTTTACCGGCGACTTCCTGACGGATCTTAATGCGGCCGACAAATTCACCGGCCTCGCCCGAGAAACCGGGACGCTTGACGCTGAGTTCAAGAATCGGCAACGGACGTGAAGGTTCATTGCCCTTGAGCTGCTTGATCGCTTCATCGGTAAATTCGATGACCGCAAACATATTTTCGTTGTCTACGCGAATGATCTTGCCCTTGTCGCCAGCAGGAATGGAGCTGACGGCGGTTCCGGCGCCCTGGCTCTTGTTTCCGGCGGTCTGAATGGCGTCCTGAAGAAGCTTCTTGAGCTGCTCAATGAGTTTGTCGCGCTTGGCGACTTCTTCTTTGGCTGCCTCGGCCTCATCCTTGGCCGTTGCGACTTCATCCTTGAGAGATGTGATTTCGGAGTTGAGTTCGTCAATCTGCGCTTTGAGTTTCACGATCTGGTTTTCAAGCTCTTTCTTCTCTTCTTCAAGCTTGGCGATTTTTTCGTCGCGCTCGACGATCGTCACTTTATCCTGACGCGCTTCGGGTTTGAGCTTGTTGAGTTCGTTCACGATGGCTTCGAGCTTTCCGCGCATATCGGTAAGAGCCGAACGCGTTGAATTAAGGCGCGACTGCTGAAGCTTGCAGCTCTCGAAGAGGCTTGAAAGGAGCTTGTCTTCATCACTGCCTCTGCTCAAAAAGCCCGTTCCGTCAATGACGGGCTTTCCTTCTGCGTCAAGAACATATACATTTCTAAGACCCGTGCGATCGTTGATGTTATCCCAATTGTAAGTTTCGAGATTTGTCTTTTCAAGCTCTGCAGGGTATTCTTCAAGGAGATTTTCGAAGTTTGGAGCATCAACAAGCTTTGCTTCTACGGAATCGGAATCTTTTTTGATTTCAAGAGGAGCTTCGTCTTTTGTCGGATCGGATTTTTCAATCGTCTTGGCGATTCTGACGATGTAGTCTTCTTGTAAACGGTTGCGATCTGTGAGAAGAGAGCGCTTAGCGTTGAGCTGAATTTCAAAAAACAATGCTACTCCTGCGAGCAGGAGAAACACGTATACGAGAGCGTGCAGTGCTTTATTCATTATAATATGTGCCTTATGAGACTTGATTTTGTTGATAATGATACACGATTTTTCAAAAATAAGCAAGGGGATTTTTGATACAATATGTCCCGATGAGTTTTACCGTTATAAAAAAAGATGATCGCACTAACGCGCGTTTAGGGCTTTTGACGACTCCGCACGGTGTTGTCAAAACGCCTGTGTTCATGGATGTCGGGACTTTGGCCACCGTCAAGGCGCTTGAGCCTCGCGACCTAAAAGAGACGAACGCGCAGGTTGTTCTGGGCAATACATATCATTTGATGTTGCGCCCCGGAAAGGATGTGATCGCTTCTGCCGGAGGTCTTCATAAGTTTATGCGTTGGGACGGGCCAATCCTGACGGACTCTGGCGGGTTTCAGGTTTTTTCGCTCGCGAAGATGAGAAAACTGACTGAAGACGGTTGTCGGTTCAATTCTCACATTGATGGTCATGAGTTTTTCTTAGGTCCGAAAGAATCCATGGAGATGCAGCGCATTCTCGGCTCGGATATCGCGATGGTTTTTGACGAGTGTCTGCCGTATCCGTGTGACAGGGCGCGGGCGGAAAAATCAGTGCTCCAGACTCTGAAGTGGGCGAAGCGCTCAAAGGATGAGCCGCATGCCCCAGGTCAGCAGGTTTTTGGCATCGTGCAGGGCGGCGTTTATGACGATTTGCGCGCGATGTGCGCGAAAGAGCTTGTCAACATCGGCTTTGACGGCTATGCAGTCGGCGGAGTTTCTGTCGGCGAGCCTGAGGAGTTTATGTATCAGGCCGTTGACGCATCGGTGCCGTTTCTCCCCGAGGACAAGCCGCGCTATGTCATGGGCCTTGGCGTGATGCATCAGATGGCTGAATGCGTAGCGCGCGGCATTGACATGTTCGATTGCGTCATTCCAACGCGCATCGCCCGTCATGGCACGGCTATCACAAGAAAGGGCAATGTCGCGATTAAGGCAGCCAAATGGATATTCGATCAAGGTCCTGTGGAAGAAGGCTGTGAATGTTACTGCTGCCGGAATTTCAGCCGCTCGTATATCCGTCACCTGCTGGCGTGCAACGAGATTCTCGGCCTTAGGCTGTTGACCATCCACAACGTCCATGCGCTTAACAGATTTATGGAGGATATGCGCTCGGCCATTGCCGAGGGTACATTCTTCGATTGGAAAGAACAAATAAAGAAAGATACAAAACAATGAAGGAAACGACCTCTACCGTAGCAGTACCTGCAAAGGAATCATCTTCTGCCCCCGCCCCTCAGCAGCAGGGAGCTTTTGGAATGCTTGTGCCGATGCTGCTCATTTTGGCAATCTTCTATTTTATGATGATCCGTCCGCAGCAGCGCAAGGAAAAAGAGCGCCGCAAAATGATTGAAGAGCTGCGCGCTGGGGCGAAGATCGTTTTTGCGGGCGGTCTTATGGGAACGATTCAGGAGGCGTGCGAAAAAACTTTCAAGGTTGAAATCGCTCCCGGAACCGTAATTGAAATTTCGCGTGCCAGCGTCCAGTGCGTTGTAGACGGCGAAGAGGGCAAGGCGAAGTAATCTTATGGCGCTTGAGCGCGGCAAATTCGGTATCGAATACAATCCTCGAAGCTTGAGAAAAGAGACGCCCTCTTTTCTCAAGTGGATTGTCGCGCTCGTCGTCATTGCCGCGCTATCGTCGCTGGTCTGGTCGATAGTCTCGCGCAACAAAGTGCGCAAAGACGATTCTTTGGGCACGCTTTCCGCCATAGAGAGCTCTTCCTCTCAGGTGGATAGCGCGCCGACGGCGGAGAAAACCTCGGCCGTCGCAAATCTGCCGATCATCGATGCCGTGCCGCAAAATGATTCTTCCATATCAAAGCGGCCGGTGAAAGTGAGAAATCTTCTTATGCGCTTGGAGGAGGCTGAGCGCATGAGAGATATTGAAATGGCGGTTACTACGATAGAGACCATCCGTGCGCTACCGGGCTCGCCTGCGGCCGATCTTGACGATGCTTTGGCCCGCCGGCTCGGTAAATTGAACATGAGACGGCTTTTTTCAATTAAAAGTGCCCAGTGGGTTAAGAATGTGACGGTAAAGCGCGGCGATTCCGCCACGCGTATCGCCAGAGAGCACGGTTCAACTCTCGCGTCGCTGAAAAAACTTAACTCATTTTCCGTCGATAAATTGAAAATCGGCATGAAGCTCCATGTTATGAACCACCCAAGATTCAATCTGGTCATCAGAAAGCGTCTTATGATGGCGGATCTTTCGCTTAATGGAAAATTTTTCAACAGGTACGATCTTTCGTCTGAAGTAAAGGGATCTGACGGGGCGTATGAGTTGGGCGAAAACAGGCGTAGATTCTGGAATGAAATAGGCGTTGAGTTTAAAAATACGGATAGAGAAGAGCTTGAAACTCTTCTGCCAGCAGGCTCCAGCGTGATAATTTCTGAAATGTGATTTCAATTGAAGGTTTGCCGTTATGTGCGAGAATTGCAAGAAAAGCGATTTGACTTTAATGACCGAAGTCTTCACGAAGTATAAAGACGATAACCATGCGCTTGTCAGCGTATTGCAGGAGGCTCAAGATATCTACGGTTATCTGCCGACAGATGTCATTTATCTGATAGCGCAGAAGCTTGGTGTATCTCCAGCGAAGGTTATGGGGGTGGCCACATTTTATTCGCAATTCCGCTTGAAGAAGGCGGGGAAGAATCTTATTCTCCTCTGCAAAGGTACGGCCTGCCATGTGAACGGAGCCGATCTGATAGCGAAGGCTCTTTTTGAGGAACTTGCGATATCTGACGGCGGCACAACTGAAGACGGTCTGTTTTCGATAAAAGAGGTGGCCTGTCTTGGATGTTGTTCGCTTTCGCCTGTTATGATGATCGGTGAAACCACATACGGCTCTTTGACGCCAAAGAAGGCCAAAGAAATCGTGCGGGCAATAAGATCTGCAGAGGAGTTGAAACAATGAGAGTCGTTATCGGAGAGGGCAGCTGCGGTATTGCCTCGGGCGCAAAAAAGGTGCGCCAGGCTCTTGAATCTTCAGGCATCTCGAACATCGGCGTAACAGGCTGCATCGGAATGTGTTTTCTTGAGCCGATAGTCGACATCCTTGACGATGAAGGCTCTTTGATAAAGAGGCTTGTAAAAGTATCTCAAAACGACGCCCCCCGTATTGCTCAAGCGTTGGGCGCTGACGATCTTTCAATAGTTGAAGATCTGTGGATTCGTCCGGAAGATGCCGCCTTTCTCGAGAAGCAGACGCGCATCGCTCTTCGCAACTGCGGCGTGATAGATCCCGAATCGATAGAATCGTATCGTTCGCGCGGCGGATATGAGGCGATAGAAAAAATTCTTTCCTCTGGCATAAAGCCGGAGGATGTGATAGAAGAGATAAAGCTTTCGGGCCTTGCCGGGCGCGGAGGCGCAGGTTTTCCGACATGGTTCAAGTGGAACGCGGCCAGGAATGCCCGGGGAGACGAGAAATACCTGATCTGCAATGCCGACGAGGGGGACCCCGGCGCGTTTATGGATCGCGCCATCATAGAGGGTGATCCCCACACGCTTATAGAGGGTATGCTTATCGCCGCCTATGCTATCGGCGCGAGTAGAGCTTTCGTTTATGTCCGCGCCGAATATCCTCTCGCGATAACGCGCCTTGAACGCGCAATCGCTCAGGCGAATGAAGCGGGGCTTCTCGGCGAGAATATTTTAGGAACGACGTTTTCGTGCAATCTTCGCATAAAGGCGGGTGCGGGCGCTTTTGTCTGCGGCGAGGAGACGGCTCTTATCGAATCTCTTGAGGGCAGCCGCGGAATGCCGAGACTCAAGCCGCCGTTCCCTGCGGAAAAAGGGTTTACGCAAAAGCCGTCCAATATTAACAATGTTGAAACTTTCGCAAATGTCGCTTGGATCATCAAAAATGGCGGCGCTGAATTTGCTAAACTGGGCACGGAAAATTCAAAAGGCACAAAGGTCTTTGCTCTCACGGGCAAGGTAAAGCGCGGCGGGCTTGTTGAAATCCCCATGGGGCTTACCTTGAGAGATGTGATCTTTGATATCGGTGATGGGGTGAGAGACGGCAAAAATTTCAAGGCCGTTCAGATGGGCGGGCCCTCGGGCGGCTGCATACCGCTTTCGCTTCTTGATACTCCGATCGATTACAAGGCTTTGTCTGCGACAGGGGCGATAATGGGCTCCGGCGGAATGGTTGTGATGGACGAGACGACGTGCATGGTGAATATGGCCAGATTTTTCCTTGATTTCACAGCCAAGGAAAGTTGCGGAAAATGCGTACACTGCAGAATAGGCACAAAACGCCTGTATGAAATACTTACGAGAATAACCTCTGGTGAAGGAAAAGAAGGCGATGTTGAACTTTTGGAGGAGCTTTGCGAAGGGATAAAAGACGGCGCACTCTGCGGCCTTGGTCAAACTGCGCCAAATCCGGTGCTTACGACGCTTCGGTATTTCAAAGAGGAATATATCGCTCACATTGCCGAAAAGCGTTGCCCGGCCGGTGAGTGCGCTGCTCTTAAGCGTTATGAAATAGATGCCGCGAAATGCAAAGGTTGTACGCTTTGCTCAAAGGTTTGTCCGGCGAAAGCGATTTCCGGAGATGTGAAAAAAGCTCATGTAATCGATGTCGCTAAATGTATCAAATGCGGAGCGTGCGCTGAAGCCTGCAGGTTCGGCGCGGTGAGAGCAGGTTGAGACGTTTAAATAGCCGCCTTTTCAAACAGCCAGGTAGAAAGATATCGCTCTCCGGTATCGGGCAAAAGAACGACAATCTGTTTGTTTGAAAAATTATCGCGCTTTGACAGTTCAAGTGCAGCCCAAAGAGCCGCGCCTGAAGATATGCCGACAAGAAGACCTTCGTTTGCCGCGGCCTCACGCGCGCACTTTCCGGCATTGTGCGCTGATACGGCAATTACTTCATCAATAAGCGACGTATCAAGAACTTTCGGGATGAAGCCTGCTCCTATGCCCTGGATTTTGTGCGCTCCCGGTTTGCCGCCGGAAAGTATTGGAGAGTCGTCAGGCTCTACGGCAATGATTTTTACGTCGGGATTGCGTTCTTTTAGGTATTTTCCGATGCCGGTCAAAGAGCCGCCTGTGCCTACGCAAGCGACAAAAGCGTCGACCTTGCCGTCTGCGTCCGACCAGATTTCCGGGCCTGTTGTAAGATAGTGGCTTCTCGGATTTGCGGGATTTTCAAACTGCTGCAGTATCACGGAGCCGGGAATGGATTTGTTTAGTTCCTGCGCTTTGGCGATGGCGCCAGCCATACCTTTATCGCCTGGAGTAAGAATGATTTCAGCGCCATATGCGCCGGCGAGTTTTTGTCGCTCCACACTCATCGTTTCGGGCATAGTGAGAATCAGGTGATAACCTTTTACCGCCGCGACCATCGCAAGTCCCACGCCGGTATTGCCGCTGGTCGGTTCAATGATCGTAGCCCCCGGCGCGAGATCACCGGCTTTCTCAGCTGCATCAATCATAGATAGCGCTACACGATCTTTTGAGCTGCCAGCAGGATTGAGGGCTTCAACTTTTGCGAGTATGCGGGAATGCCCGCGATTGAGTTTTTGAGAGATTTCGACGAGTGCTGTTTCACCGATTCTTTCAAGAATATTTTTGGCGATATGTTCCATAGCGGAAAAATTATACCATATTCTTCAGACGGTCGCCGGACAAAGTAAATGCAACTATGGGCAGGTTAAATGCAACCTAGTGTAATGATGTGCATTTAATTTGCCTTGTTGCATTTAATCTGTGCCAAAAATCCGTTGATTTGAATCCGGTTGCATTCGGATTGACGTGTT
>CAJGDE010000043.1 GCA_904502135.1 Kiritimatiellia bacterium | reverse complement strand
TGCACGGTATTTTTTATCAAAAAAGACAAAATAATTCCACGATGCCATACATGGAATTTGAAGAAATAAAAAGAAATCCTTCTGTAATAATCCCATCAAAACCCATGTAAGAAAATAAAAGGAAAGATGTCCTACTACAAATTTTTTCTTCAGATGGGAGAGATAATCATATTGAAAAGTTTGTACTTTCCAATCTTCTTTAACTCTTTTAATTATCTTGTCGCTTATTTTCACCAATAAAAAGGTCCCTCATCGAGTCTTGTCTTCCTCATAACGGCATGCAGTCTATCACATCCCACAGCCAACAGTCAAGCATATACAGCAAAACTTATACAGAAGGATCCGACCCTTTTAACCCAAGACAAATATTAAAAACTTACATAAAACTATTTTTCTCATTAATCACACCCCATTCGCTTTTTTATTTCCGCGACCCGACGAGCAAAAACATTCTCAGTTCCAATTCGTTCATACACCATCCCAAACGACTTTTCTATTAGTATCAAAGCCTTACCTCTCACAGTCTTATTACGCCCTTTTAAAAAGCACAACAGTTTTTCTCTATGCCGTATCAAATCTTCCTTGGAATTATAAGTATACATTTCGAAAAATAATTGAGCTAAGGAAAAGTCATCAACCATCAGACTAGCAATTTTCATCCACTCATCAATTTCTTTTGGCTCATAAACAAAAAACAACATATCTCCGCAAACCTGATTCAGCATATTACTTTCTATACGACCCAAATGTTTTGCCATAATGCCCAATTTATTAACAATCTCCTCGCCCAGAATGTTTCTTAAAATATTACGGCGAGGGTAATTTTTTGACACCAATATCGACATAAAAACACTCTCATCCAATGTATAACGTTCTTTATTTCCAACCTTAAGCATCCATCCAAACGCCCGCCGACAAATAGCGGGCAACCTCCATGCTTCAGGCGGAATCTCATCAAATATTTCCAGCGCGGAAGCAAGCGAAGTGTCTGACATCAACTCAGAATTCATTACATCCTCAATCCGCCCTAAAAAGAGCAGTGATTTCGCTGCACGAACTCGCAGCGAATTAGGAACGGCAGGGTCATTAACCGAGGCTATTAGCATCTCTGTTCCATATCCATCTCGGAAATAAGCGAGTCCCTGCGCATACGCAAATCGTTCTACAAAATTTGATGATGCTGGGACTGCATCCCTTAAATAATCGTAACGGCGGCGAAACTTTTCACTATAAGAAGCGTCGCCGAGGCCTTGAACTAGAAGAGGAACCGACTCTACACGCAAATCTCGATTTTTACTCAATAGCCATGTCGAAAGTCTGCGATGCAAACGCGCATATACATCTGCTCCCATCCACTTTCGAATAGAGCTGTTAACATCACTATAATCAACTATTGCCCTGCCCTCAAAATTCACCATACCACGGACTTCTTCTTGAAGATATTCGGAAAACGATGAAATCCTTACTATTTCACGGATTGCAACATCATCAGGCATCCTCTCCACAAAAGAAAGGAACATATTGATCTTATTGCGCAGATTCGTTGTCATAAGAACAATTTGTCCTTCTTTATCGAAGGAAAGCTTTCCCGAAGAATTCAATATGTTTGACATTGCTGGTGGCATACTGGCCAACAATCGCTTCACATTCTGCTGTTCACTTGTAGCTAAAACTATGGAATCACCGTCTTGAGAAATCCCTGCCTTAGATTCAGTAAAAGCTAAAATAGCCAAAAATATAAATGCAAGATTGACAAAAAAGGTCGGAACCTTCTGTATATGTTTTACTGTATATGTTGTATTCATGCCAGAACATCCTTACCCTTGCGCAGAAGCCTGTTACAAAAATATGTTCGCTGCGTTATCACGAAATGAATTATAGCAAATTTGAGATTTCAATGTTCAGAATTTTCCGCAAACTATAATCCTGTCTGTGTGATAATTCAGGTCAGACCTAAATTATCAGTGTTAAAGTTCATTGTTAGTGATTAGTCGTAGTCTCCCTTCTTCACCTTCACCTCAAACCTTCACCTAATCTCTACACCCTCATTCAAACATTCTAACATTCTAACATTAACTCTATACGCTTTATGATTTCATTTCTGAAAATCTGCAATCAGCGCTTTTATCCGTTTTGCTACGGCATATGACGGGTCAACGATTTCGGCTCTGCCAGCGACAACTTGTTCAATTACTTTTTTAAGATGAGGAAAATGCGTACACCCAAGCACTATATGATCGGCCCCGGAAGCGACAAGGGGCTCTACTCGGCGGCGAACTATCTCTTCAACTTTCTTTCCCGATGTTTCTCCGCGCTCGACGAGTTCGACAAATTCATCGGCTACAGTCGCTATAAGCGTAATGTCTTTTGCGAAGCGCTTGGAAGTTTCTTGATAAAGCCGGCCGTTAAACGTGCCTTGCGTGGCGAGAACGGCGATAATGCCTGTTTTGGAATTTAGGGCGGCTGGCTTTACAGCCGGCTCCATGCCGACGAAAACGACATCGGGATATTCTTCTCTTAACACATCAACGGCCGCCGCTGTGGCCGTATTACACGCGATAACTACAATATCACAGCCCTTCTCGAGAAGCTTTTCCACATTCCGCCGCGAAAGCTCTATGATTTTTTCTTTTGGTTTGTTTCCGTAAGGGCAATTTTCGGTGTCGGCAATATAAACGGTGTCAACCTCAGGACAGAGACTTTTAAAAGCGTTTAGAATGGAAGTGCCGCCAATTCCAGAGTCAAAAAAACCGACCCTCGTCATTTGCGAGCCTCCCACCGCGCCAAGGCGGCGCCAAGACCCTCTATAGCACCGCGTTTGGTGACAGTGACGGATGCAGCAAAAACTTTTTCATCTTCAAGGCACTTTTCCGCGGCCACTCGCGCTGCACGCTCAATCATTCTGCACTCTGCTTTAACGAGGCAATCCGTTATATCCTTGGCAAGACGTGCATAATCAACCGTATCGGATATATCATCCGTTTCAGAGACTTTATCGGGAATATCCAGCTCAACATCGATTTCAAGCGTCTGTTTATTGACGCGCTCATGCGCTAACTCTCCGATAATGCAATCAACCTTGAGAGAACGTAGATAAAGCTTCATCGCCCCACCCCTTCCGTTTTAACTATCCCCCAATCAAACAAAGGCTCCTTAGGTAACCCCATTATATTTTCGTAGCTGCCCGTCCAGCTTTCAACAATAAAATCTCCCGACTCGTCTATATCGTACGCCCCCGCTCTGTCTAAGGGATTTACGCGTTTTATATATTCATCGATTTTCTCGCCAGTCAAGTTTTTGAACTTAACCTTTGATTCGCATACCTTTACATCACCGTCATACGCAACAGCCGTAAAAACCGTATGGACATTTCCGGAAAGTTCTTCGAGAAAAGTTTTAGCCTCAGCACAATCACGGGGCTTTCCGTATATCCGCCCGTTAAACCAGACGATAGTATCGGCCGAAAGAACTTTTTTTACACCTGAAAGCGAAGCGCCCTTAGCTAAGGCGTTGATTTTGACCGTTTGTACGGGGTCATCGGGCAAAGAAACCTCTTCAGCGTCGGTCTTAACGACGGTAAAATCAACTCCGAGATCTTTCAGTATTTTTGAGCGTCTGGGACTTGCGCTGGCGAGAGTTAAAAATTCAACAGGCCCGCGACGCAATATTTCAAGTTTTCCGCCGTCATACTTCGCTACCGTTGAAGCCTGCCCGCCCAAACAGGGCCCGCCATCAATAATTATATCGGCCTTAAGCCCCACATCCTTAAGCGCCTCAAACGCATCTTTGGCGTCATTTCCGCCAGAGATGTTAGCGCTTGTAACTCTCAGGGCTCCGCCGCAAAGAGCGATAAGCCGCCTTGTCCAATCATGCGCAGGAACACGCACCGCCTCATTCGCCGATACAAGCGTAAGAGCTCCAGGCCAATACTTGGCGCCTAAAGAAGACGCTTGTCTACCGATAAACCTTTCTGCGGCCGCGGCGTCGCTGACCAAAAGCGCGATGGGCTTTGACTTGTCACGCCCTTTAATTGAATAGAGCCTTTCAAGCGCTTCTTCTGACTGCGGCAACGCCGCAAGTCCATAGACGGTATCTGTGGGTATTACAGCTACCGCCCCTTCCGTTAAAACCTTGGCGGCGGCAGCGAGCGCCTCTTCATCGGCAGGCAGAATCTTCATATTATTAAGAACCGATCTCGTTCTGTTGCGCCACTAGACCATCCGCTCCGTACATGCGCCTCAATTTCGGCTTCTCAATCTTGCCTGTAGGATTACGGGGC
The DNA here is from genome assembly GCA_904502135.1 of Kiritimatiellia bacterium. Classification (GTDB taxonomy): domain Bacteria; phylum Verrucomicrobiota; class Kiritimatiellia; order RFP12; family UBA1067; genus UBA1067. The sequence continues at coordinate 10,819 of CAJGDE010000043.1, read as the reverse complement.
ACTTCAGCGAAAATAACTTTACGCGGACGCTTATAGCGAGGCAGGTCCAGACAATATGTTTCAAGCTCCTTCTCTGTAAGGGTCATGCCGTCTTTAACCGAAACAATCGCCGCCGCGATTTCCCCAAGTCTAGCATCAGGAAGTCCTATTACCGCCACGTCTTTAATCGCTCTGTGCGAGCGCAAAAAGTCTTCAATCTGCACCGGATAGAGATTTTCTCCACCGGAAATAATTACATCCTTGGCGCGATCGACAAGGTAGATAAAGCCGTCTCGCTCCTCAGCCATATCGCCCGTCAAAAGCCAACCGTCCTCTTTAAGTATCTCCGCCGTCGCCTCGGGATTTTTATAATACTCCTTAAGAACGCCCGCGCCTTTCAACGCCAACTCTCCGACTTCGCCGCTCGCTACCGGCGTGACCCCGTCTTTGCCGACAATCTTCGTCTGCCAACCATAGCCCGCAACGCCGATAGCGCCGACATGGTCTATGTTTTCAACTCCAAGATGCACAGCTCCGGGGCCAGTCGATTCAGAAAGACCGTAATTTGTATCGTAATCGTGATGAGGAAAGATGCTCTTCCAGCGCTTGATCAAGCTTGGAGGCACGGGCTGGGCACCGATATGCATAAGCCGCCATTGAGAAAGCTTATACTCTTCAATGTTCACCGACTTTGAATCGATCGCGTCTAAAATATCCTGCGCCCAGGGAACAAGCAGCCAGACAATCGTGCAACGCTCTTCGGAGACGGCCCGCAAAATCCATTCGGGTTTCACGCCTTTTAAGATGACAGCCTTTGAGCCTACGAGAAACGAACCGAACCAATGCATTTTGGCGCCTGTGTGATAAAGAGGCGGTATGCAAAGAAAGACATCGTCTTTAGTCTGACCGTGATGCGCTCTTTCAACTTCACAGCTGTGCAAAAGGCATTTGTGCTGCAGAACAATAGCTTTAGGGAAGCCAGTCGTTCCTGAAGAAAAGTAGATCGCCGCATCATCTTCAGGATACATCCTTATGCAGGGATTGGAAATTTTGGCGACCGCGACCAAGGTCTTGTACGCTTCAGCGAAACTCGGGCAGTCATCCCCCACATAAACACAATCTTTAATGCGCGGCAATCTGTCGATCACCTGTTCTACACGGCCGGTAAACTCCGGCCCGAAAATAAGCGCGTCGGCATCAGCTAGCTCAAGACAATATCTGATCTCTTCGGCCGTATACCGGAAATTAAGAGGCACAGCCATGCATCCGGCTTTAAGAATGCCGAAATAAATAGGTAGCCACTCTATGCAGTTCATCAGAAGGATCGCTATCTTGTCGCCTTTCTTATAACCGCGGGACAAAAGGAAATTTGCAAATCTGTTGGCCTTTTCATCAAACTGCGCCCATGAAAGTTCACTGCGGAACTTATCTACAGGCGACGACTCGATAAGAGAATACTCACGCCATGTGGTATGGCGGTTTTCAAGTTCCTGCGGGTTAATCTCTACAAGAGCCACATCGTTTGGCCATTCGCGGCCGTTACGCTCGAGAATCTCCGTTATATTATTCATCTTTTCTTAACTCTGACTAAAGCCCATTTAAGATCAGCCAAAGCCCCTTTTGCTTCGCGTGCAACTTCCTTGTTGTCGCTGTTTTTCAAATAACTGTATTTTTTGATGGCGCTTTCTATATTGCCGCTCGCGCGGGACAATTCCATTTTATTCTTGTACGAACAGTCTTTATGCTTAAGTGAGACGGTGACAAGGCTTACAAGTTCCTGAATATTTTTGATTTTCTTCAATTCGTCGGCTTTTTTTTCAAGCTCCTTGATAAGTTCTTTATCTTTTGAAAACATTTTATCTTTTTTAACCGCCGCAAAACGGATAAGAGCGCTAGCGGGCTTTTCGTTAAACTCAAAATCAAAGACGCTTTTTAATTCTTCTTTATTGATGGGAGTATCGTAATAGGAAATCCTCTCAATGAAAAGCTCACTGGCGCGTCTATCGCTGTTGCCCGAATACACCAGCTCGCCAAAAGCGTCCATTACGGCCATTTCCGGTCTTACTTCAACGGGCGGGAGAGATTCGTTTGTGACGCTCTCGTACTGAGGGAAAGTAAGATTAAGAGATTTTATCTTTTTCTTGGCCTTCTCTCTCTCTGATTCGCTTTCTAATCTACAGGAACCCAGCAATACGAAATTTTTTGATTTGAAACTTTCCCAAAGCTCCTGCATCCGAGTCAGTTTGGCGTCGAGGTTTTTATCCGCCAATGACCAGGAACATACCAGAACCACCTTTCCGACGAGATAATCCGACGAACACTTGCGCCCGCCTAAGCGATGTTCATCATCGAGATTGCGCCACTCGGAGCCAAACAGAAACGTCGGCGACAGCGCGGCGAAAACAATCAATAGAAAAAAAGATTTCACATTAAACCCCATGCGCCGCCGCTTTTTCGACGGATGATTTTTCATTGTAGAAGGCGCTGCTGCGCTCGGCTATGTTGGCCAAATGCCTTGAGACCTTGCGGATTTCGGAGAGAAGTTCGATATAAATTACACCCGCTTCCGCCGAGCAGCGCTTTTCGCGCAATCTGTAAAGATGGTCTCTTTCGTATTTAACGACAAGGGCAAGTATCTCATCTTTCTTTGAAAGAATCTGCTCGCGCAAATAATCCCCGGCTCCGGCAAGCAATGAAAGCGTGTTCTGGGCCTGCTTGGTGAGAAGATTGAGAAGATGCCAATACTCTTCATCTGCATGGGCACTCAGTTTTTTCTCGCCCTTTTGAAGTGTTTCAAGAATTTCCCTTACGATTGAAGCGTGATCTCCTATGCGCTCGGCATCGTTCACGCAATGAAGGAGCATCGGAATATGCTCCGCCTGAGAATGGGAAATCGGCTTTTCCATGAGTCTAGCTAAATAAGACGATATATCAGCCTGACGTTCATCAATCGCCAGCTCAAGTTCGTCAAGGCGAAGAGAAAACTCCAGATTTTCAGTATCGTTTCTATCGTAAAGTTTGAAAGCGCAATTGACCGAGCGCCATGCTTTGCCGAGCATTTTCCTTAAAACTGTCGTCGTCTGCTGAAGCGCGACCTCGGGCGTATCAAGCAAAATCGGCTCAAGACGGCGATATTTGACCTTTGCATCCTTAATAGGCAGAAGCTTTTCGCACAATGCCGCGAGCGGCTTTACAAACGGCAACAAGACAAGTGTTGTTACCACATTAAAAATTGTATGCGCATTTGCGATTAGACGCTGAAGGCTAGCGGAAGGAGAAAACGACTTAACCAATTTAAAGAAAATAGACTCCCCGTCCCAAACGATATAGAAAATGCCGATCATCATGAGAGTGCCGGCCACATTGAAAAGCGTATGGGCCAAAGCCGCCTGCTTCGCGGGGCGAGTAGCGGTAATCGCGGCCAACTGAGCCGTGATCGTCGTTCCGATATTCGAGCCGAGAACGAGCGGAACCGCCGTGTAGAAATTCATAAGTTCAGGCGCACTCATAGCTATACTTAAGACGATGCCGAGACACGCCGCTGAACTTTGTAGAATGCAGGTGACAAGCACACCTACTCCAATTGCTCCTAAGAGCTGCCCAATCGGAAGAAAACCGTTTTCATCGGGATTGCACTGAAACAGACTGAAGAGGTCGCGGAATTTCTGAACTTCAACAAGCCCTTTAAGCTCGCCGCCCATCATCCCCATGCCGAGAAAAAGAAAACCAAAGCCGAGAATTGTCATTCCCCAGCCGCTCCAGGACCTTTTCGGTATGAAAAGTAGCACAAGACCAATTATAATGGCCGGCATTATTATGCTATCAATCTTAAAGGCGATCAACTGTCCTGTCATCGTAGAGCCGATGTTAGCGCCGAAAATAATACCTAACGACTGCACAAGAGTTAGCAGCCCCGCGTTGATAAAGCCGATAACCATTACAGTTGAAGCACTTGAAGAGTTCATGACGGCCGTTACAACGGCGCCTGAAACTACACCTACATAGCGATTAACAGAAAAGAGCCGCAGAATAGAGCGCATTCTCTCTCCCGCAACAACCCCAAGGCCATCGCCCATCAATTTCATGCCGTAAATAAATATGGCAAGTCCTCCGAAAACGTTGATCAGCAACCCTATCATTGTTTTTTACCTCTTTTTTGTCATTTATTTATTGAAAAATTTGCCGTATATTTTATCATTTAGGCCTGATTGCTTGCAACTGAGTTAAATGATTTATCTTTTGTAAGCTTAAGCCACACTCTAAGAAACTCGCTGTCGCTCCACGCCTGAGCCGTACACCCTTTCTGTGCATGCGGAGAGTCACCATCGGCATTTTCGCTTATATGGCAAAGACAGCCTTTGTTTAGATTATCAACTGCGCTTGAAAGAAGCGAAAGCGCGACATCCTTATCGGCAAGTCCTGATTCGACCAAAGCCTCCGCATATAACGGAAACGGCCACGCCCATACGGTGCCGTTATGGTAAGACGGCTTGCGGGATGTGTCTTCGTCGCCCTCATAAACGCCGCGATATAATGAATGAGCGCTATTCAACGATCGTATTCCGCCGGGAACCAGAAGCTCTTCCGTAGCTCTGATTATCTCTTTATCCTTAACGACCCCCAATGTTATAAGAAACAGTTGATTTGGCCTTATCGTATCTTCCGCAGTCGCCTCGGCGGCGCTCTTTCCTCTTTCAGCACTGAGACAATCGCGATAACCATGCTCCCAGCGGAAATATTTTTCTATCGATGCGCGGGCTTTCAAAGCCTGGGAATCGTAACCGAGATAATCTAAAGCCGATATCCAAAGAGCCTGTATTTCCACTGGATAACCTTCTCTTGGAGTACATGCGGGATAGTTTGTATCCATCCACGTGAAATGACTTGGACTCCATACGAGAGCAGAATCATTATCCACGCGAATGCCGTTTGGAGTGCCGGCAAAATAATTCTCAACAATTCTGCGCGAAGTTTCCTTCAAAGAATCATCGTCCAACAAGCCCATTTCATCTATTTCACGCACACATCTTATAAACCACAGCTGAGCGTCGGTCGTGTCTCTATTGCCAGCCTTCGTGCCGTAAATAATATTCGGCAACGTTCCGTTTTCTTCAAAAGCAGCAAACGCCTTTAGAATTTGAATGCTCTCTTTTATCATTCCGGCGGCTATCATACCGCGCATGAAAATAAATGTGTCTCTTCCCCAGTCAAGAAACCACGGATATCCTGCGATAACCGTCTTCAAATCGTCGCGCTTTACGATGTAGAGATTCAAAGCCTCACGCATTGCGTTTTCAATTTCAAGCCGGCCGTCGTGGTTGCGTTGTGATATCTTACACCCTTTCCACGAAACGAGCTTTTCTTCACTCCCCAAGCAGCCATCGATTGTCACGCGGGAGGCGATTTTCAAATCCGCAGAGATCCAGCCAGGACTAAAAAGATCTCCACTGCCCTGCTGTCCTCGCGCCAACTCTTCCTTATGAGAAACGTTATATGTCCACTGCGGCTCATTATGATACTGTCCGCCTTTAACGGTCATGGAAAAAACGCCATCGTACGGACTAAATGTGTAACCGGAACATGAAGAGGACGAAAACGGTTTCACCGACGAAGGAAAGAGCGTTTCAGAGCCTTCATAGGCTTTTGTCGTTGAATGAAAACTTCGCCACTCAATATCAGGCCTAAAAACGAGTCTTACCTTACTTGTAACATCGTCTTCTTTTGCCTTAACGCGCTTTACATCAAGACGCGCCCTGTTTCGGCCTTCTTCCAACGCCAATGTGAAAACAAAAGCCGCCTTCTTGCCCATACCGCACGGCACCTCGAACTCCCACCGGACAAAGCGCCCCGCAGGATCGGCCTCAAAGCGCGTTATCGAACGAGAGTCAAATTCGCGCGTATAGCCTTCATGCTGAATCCAGCAGCGCGTTCGCGCCCAGAGATTAAGCCTGTCGCTGGGAACGTCAGGATTGGGGTTGGCCGCAAGAAACGCATCGTATTGACTGGCGATAACGGCCCATCCTATGCGAACTTGCGAAGATGCGCCGCTGCCATTTGAAAGTATGGCGCGCATTTCCTCTGAACCTCTGACCTCAAAACCGTTCAGCTCGCTCTTCATGCGCGCTTCTCCCGCCTTAGGCGGCACAAGAAGATAAGATTGTGTGCGTAAATTCTCTTTTCCGTATACGACCATCGACAATATCAATTTACGGCAGCATGTTCCGTCGCCCTGATACTCCGGCACACGAAAAATGGCTCTGTTGCCGATGCTTCTTCTCGCGCGAAGAGTTCGCCCGCTTACAGGATCTATTAAAGATACGCGAAAATGACTTGGTGCTGTAAGTTCAAGCCATTGATCTTGCGGTACGCAGACATCGCGCTTGACATCACGAGGGAATACCCAATGGAAATGACAAGTCTTATCAAAGTTCGCCGCATCAGGATCAATAAACTCCAACTTTGGAGCGTCGAAATCAACAGGATCCGGATTTAGGCACATAACCTCACCGGGCTCAAGCCAAAGGCCTTCAGCTGTTTCCACCCGCCGCCCTGTAATAAGATCATAACTTACGCCGAAAGCGTATTTATCTTTTCTCCAGCGTATGTAAACGCCCTTGTTGACATCGAGATTCGCAACAACCAAAAGCCCGTCGCGCACCACAGCCAAGGTATTTCCGTCACCTGCGGTAACGATCTCAAGATGATTGGCGGCACTGAACGATTTGTGAGACGACAGAATTCTATTGAGCCTGCCGATAAGAGAAACCATGTTGTCGTTAGATCCCCACGAGAGATTGTTCTTGCCGTGGACATCTATTTTTTCATCGGCGAACCATTCCACACCGTTGGCTATGCCCCATGCACCCTGCCAGCTGAGAAGAGCCGCCAGCTGCACACGCAAACGGGCGTACACATGGCCTTTTTTCGCAAGTCGGTCATTATCATGCGTTTCTGCAAAATGAACGAGTGTGCCGTATTTTTCGCTGCGCTCTATCGCCCCTGGCAAATACCACTCGAAAGCGGCCCTGTCGTATGTTTGAAATATCTCTGAATATGCCCAATCAAGATTAGCCTCAGCCAAAAGCGCGTCCGTCGTCTCTATGAGGCCGCCAAGACCTTCAAGCATAAATACGGTTGCGGGAAATTCCGAGCGTACGCGAGAAACGATATATTCCCACGTCTTAAGAGGTATCATGTAGCCTGCATCACACCGGAAACCATCCACTCCATTTCTGCACCAAAAGAGAAAGACCTCGGCCATATACGCTCTAAGCTCGCTGTTGGAATAGTCAAGCTCAACAAGATCTGCCCATGTAACCCCCCAGGCGCCGGGTGATATGAAGCGTCCGTCAGAAGCTCTTTTGAACCAGTCAGGGTGATGTGTTTGAAGAGTGGAAGCCCAACCCGTATGATTCGCCGGAAGATCAACGAAGAAAAGCCCTAAGCGGGAATGCACGGCATCGATCAACTCACGGAACTGGTCGAGAGGCGTGGAATATTCGTCAAACTCGGCCATCGCCGGATCAACGCTCATGAAATCGAGCGCGGCGAAAGGACAGCCATATTCACCCATGACCGCATATGTCGTCGGCACCGGAAACGGCGGCAGAGTTTGGATTATCCTAAAGCCCATCTCTCCCATTATAAGATCAAGTCGTCTTGCCACTTCGCGAAAAGAGCCGAACTGTCTTGGGAAAACAGTGTATATTGAATTGTTTTGACGCGTCTCGGAGGCCTGAACCTTAACATGGGTATTGGCGCCTTCGGGCCATTCAGGCACAGTTTTTCCGGCCGGAAAGAAACAAGCCTTAAAAGAAAATACGCCCACTTCATTAAGCGGGATTTCAGAACAGAAAACGCCGGGACGAATCTCTTCAAGAGGTATATCAGTCCAAGCTCTGGCCAAAGGCGTAAGACCGCGCTCGGTCTCATCGATTATTTCGCGGCGGCGCACTCCTGCACGACCGATGTTCGTTCTTAATACGGCCCGTCCCTTTCGCGGGCATTTGAGAGTGAGAGTTACTTTAAGAGTATCTCCCCTCCATTTAAGGATAAAATCACCAGGAGAAGGTATTTGATTCATTTTCACCACTTACTACGATCATTCGTGCACAGGCGACGACTCTCGGCAATGCACTTGACTGCGATACAGCGACCACCCGTTATTAAGCCAAAAACTTATGCCGCAAACCCACATGGCAGGCAATAGAAGATTATGGTTGCCGGAGATTTCGGCCACCATAACAATCGCCGTCAGCGGTACGCGAATAGAAGAAGCAATGAAACCGGCCATGCCCACGAGAGCGAATGCGGCGGGATTTATTCCTACCGATGAAGGCAAAAGAAGATCAAAGAAGAGTCCCACCGAAGCCCCAAGAGCCCCGCCGCAGACAAGAGCTGGCGCGAAAAGCCCGCCAGAGCCGCCTGAACCGACGGTAAAAGACGTTGTCATCGCCTTTATAAAAAATAAAGCGAGAAAGCCGATCGCAAGCACTGCCGTATCAAAATCGGACATCTCCGTACACAACGCAAATGCAGAGCGGATTATCGAATATCCGGGGCCGAGAATATCTGGGAAGAAAAAGCCGAAAACACCGGTAAGTAAACCGCCCAAAGCGACCTTCATCCATCTTTTAAGCCGCATTGTCGCAAAGCGCATTTCGGCCTTTCTGAAGAAATGAATATAAAACCTTGAACCAAACGTAACAGCCAAAGCCAGAACAAAATAAGGCAAAAGTCTGATGCCCGAATCATAGGCACAGCCGACCGGCATCTCCATAAGAGCGCCCCAGCCGAAAAAATAAGCGAAGATCGTATACGAAAGTGCGGAGGCGATAAAGCAAGGAAGAAGCGTTTCATATTCCACGTCGCTTGATGAATAGAAAACCTCAAAACCAAAGAGAGCCCCGGCCAAGGGGGACTGAAACAACGCCGCGATACCGGCTGAAAGGCCAGCCGCCATAAGAATTCGACGAGCTCTGACCGAAAGATTCAGTTTACGCGAAATAACACTGCCGACGGCCGCTCCAAGAAGCGTTACGGGGCCTTCATAGCCCGCGCTACCGCCGGCGCCGACAGTTAAAACGGAAGCTACGGATTTAACCGGAATAACCGTGCCTGTGATGTATCCGTCACGGTGATGATAGGCTCTAATTGCGCTATCCGTTCCTCTTGCATGTTCAACGGATGAAAAGCGCTTGATAAGAAGATATCCGGCCAAGGCTCCTAAAGCCGGAAGAACAATCATAACATAACGCCCGGGATCGGCAAGTTTTTCGAGAGAAAAAATTCCTGAAAAAAGTTGGCCGCTTTCTAAAAACGAAAGTCTTCCGTGCCCGCCTATGCCGTCCATTAAATACTTATGCGCAAACTCAATAAGGTATCGGAAAGCAACGACGACAAACCCGGTGACGACGCCTACAAGCATCGCTTCGCCGAAATATTTGCTTGTGCGAAACGACAACCCCTTTCCAGCGAGAAAAAACTTCCGGCTGAAAATGGGATGTCGTTCGGGCATAAGTTGATATTTAGAGGTTAGGCCATGTGCAGTAGGTTCCGGCATAAGTAAGTCCAGCGCCGAAGCCTACCATGATAATCTTCATACCGTCTTTCAACTCTCCGGCTTTAACCGCCTGATCAAGTGAAATCGGAACTGACGCAGCCGATGTATTGGCCGTTGTTTCGAGGTTGAGCCAGAATTTCGACAACGGCAGTTTCATACGTCTTGCTGTAGCCTCAATGATGCGCGAATTTGCCTGATGGGCAAATACGCGATCAAGTTCTTCAGGCGAAGTTCCGAGACTTTCGCAAAGATCGCGAGCAACCTTAGAAAGCGTCTTAACGGCAAACATGAAAACATCGTGCCCCATAAGAGTCATTTCTGGGCGTTCAACGCTTTCTGGCTTCATAGGCACGCCATTTTCGGAAAACGGCAACGCATCGCGTGTTCCGCCGGTACGCATGATAAAGTGAGAGCCGTTGCCATCGGCGCCGAGAATCGTGTGGGCCGTAGTCTTGGTGGAAGCCACGCCAGGAGCCTCATCGTTGCCGAGAACCAAAGCGCCCGCTCCATCACCAAAAAGAATGCAGCTCGAACGATCAGACCAGTCGACTACGCGAGTAAGCGTTTCTGAACCGATAACAAGCGCTTTTTTATCAGGATAGAAGTTTACAAAACCTCTAGCCTGTTCAAGAGCGTAAATAAAGCCTGCACACGCGGCCTGAAGGTCGAAAGCGCCGGCATTGACACATCCAAGCATGCCTTGAACTACGCATGCGGTCGAAGGGAATGGATTGTAATCTGGTGTGGAAGTGGCAACAATGACAAGACCGACCTCTTCAGGCTTAACATTGGCTGCTTCAAGCGCAAGCTTTCCAGCCTTGGCGGCCATGGTGGAAGTAGTCTCTCCGTCACCGGCTACATGGCGAGAATGAATACCTGTATGTGAAAAAATCCACTCGTCATTAGTATCTAGCGACTTGCCGATCTCATCATTATGTACAACTTTAGGCGGCAAATAGCTGCCGGTTCCAAGTATCTTAATGCCCATTTCTTTCTCCTGCGCGCACTTAGATGATAGTGTTAATCGTTAATTAAACGTCACTTGACCGGACTTTACGCGCTCCTTATATCCAGCTCGTGGAAATTATACATTATTATATCGCAATGTGTCAAACACACAACCCAAGCATATACATAGGTGACAAGACAAAGTAAATGCGACTGCCCGCGAAGCGGGGAGTCGCATTTACTTTGTCATTCTGCCTGGTTGCATTGAATCTGCCTTATCCATAGGGGTTGCATTAACTCTGCCTTAAAGCAAATAACCCTATAATCTGT
>CAJGDE010000042.1 GCA_904502135.1 Kiritimatiellia bacterium | reverse complement strand
GTGCAGGACTGCGACCCGAAGACGTACTCGTGTACGTCGAGCGATCGCAAGGACGCACAATCCGGCCGCATAAGCGCGGGAGCACGGTTGCCGCGACATCCGCCGCATTTTGACAAGTCACTTATTCAAGGTAACACGCTGCTTTGATAATACTATCTTCTTTCTCACCTAACAACACTCTACAACGATAGCACATCCGACTAACCGCTTACATTTGTTTGCCGTAGTAGTTGCCCGCAGTCTTTTGTATATGGTATAATTTTTGCGATGAGAAAAGATTATACAATTGGAAAGACCGTTTTCGGTTCTGAAGCTTCGATTAGAGCCAGCTACGAGCAGTTCGCCGTTCAGGGAATTGATGAAGAGCGGCTTTTGCCCGAGGGCGAAAGTACCGTTTTCAAAAGACGCACCATCAAGGGCGAATCGACAGTCGCGGGCATAGGCACTTTCAAAGGCAGCGAGCGGCAAAGCATTACTTTCGCCGCGAGTGACAAGCCGGGCTGGTGGATCCGCCGCATGGATCAGCCTGAGCAGCTTGATACGTTTGTCGATATTTCAAATCTGTGGACGAGTGCGCAGAATCTCGTGCTGCGCTCTGGCTCACAGCATAATTATCTGCGCATGGTCGAGCACATTGTCGCGCTCAAAGTTGGTCTTCAGCTCGACGATGTCTTGATAAAAGTGAGAAGCGGAGATCCGCCGCTTTTTGATCAGTCTTCTGTTCCGCTCGTCGAGGCGATGGATGAAGCGAAGATAATCGAAAAGGATGAAGATGCTAAATATGTGACGGTAAAGGAGCCTGTCGCTTTCGGCGGGAAGAGGGGCGATTTTCTTCTCTTTTTGCCGGCGGAGAACGGCTCAAAGAATCTGCGCGTCGACTGTGCTATTTCGTGGAATACCGTAATCGGAAAACAGCGTGTTCTTTTTGATGTGACTGAGGAGACTTTCAGGTATGCATCTTTAGCCAGAACTAATGCGACCCACCGTCAATATGTGCTTGCGAAGACTGTCGGAAAGCTTTTTGCCGCTACGCGAAATTGGGGCTATAACGATCGCAATATTCTTATTCACGGGCCTAAGAAGTTCTATACGGAGCCGCGTTTTCCTCTGAACGGAAAATACCTTGAGCCTGTCTGGCACAGAGCGACGCTTGATCTTTTGGCGGCGGTTGCCCTTATCGGCTCTTACCGCTTCGCCGGAACGATCGTCAGTTACCGGGCAGGCCATACGCTTGACTGCGATGCTGTGCGCGCCCTTTACCGTAACAATCTTCTCGTTGAGATGAACTGATGCGCAAGGTAACGATAGAATATCGCGTGCCGTATGCTGATACCGACCAGATGGGGGTCGTTTATTACGGAAACTACCTTACGCTTTTTGAGCGCTCGCGCAATGAACTTATGCGCGCTTGCGGTTATACCTATAAAGAGTGCGAAGAAGAAGGGTGGATGCTGCCTGTCACCCATGCTGAAGTCGATTACCGCAGGCCTGCCAAATATGACGATCTTTTAGAGATAACGGCGTGGGTGAAGATGCATAAAGGCGTTAGAATAGAAATAGCCTGTGAAATCAGGCGAAAAGGTGAAGAGCAGGTTCTCGTCAGCGGTTTTACCCGCCACGCATTCGTCTCGACAGAAACTTTTAGACCCATTTCTCCTCCTGAGCGGTTTATCGCAATCCTCGGAGTCGCGAAGGAGGACTGATGGCTGCAGGTGTTTTAGAGTTCGCCATGCTTTTTGCATTCGGGTTCTCTTGGCCGTTTGCGATAGCGCGCACTTACAGGGCGAAACGCGTTGACGGAAAAAGCCCGTATTTCATGATTATCGTTCTCGTGGGCTATGCCTGCGGAATAGCGGCGCACCTTGTGGAATGGTCTAAATTGTGGTTGTGTTGGGTCTATCTTCTCGACATGGCGCTCGTCTCGACGGATCTGACTCTCTATTTCGTATATTCACGGCGCGCTAAGAAAAAAGGCGCCGATTAAAAGGAATCAGCGATGAAAAAAGAAGAAAATGGCATTTACACTTTCCCCGGGTTTGTCGATGTCCATGTTCATTTTCGCGAGCCGGGCATGACGAGCGCGGAGACGCTTAAGAGCGGTGTCGAAGCAGCCTATGCCGGCGGATTTTCTGCGGTGGTGGTTATGCCGAACACGACGCCTGCGATCGACACTGTAGAGGCGATAGCGCGTCAGGTGGGCGCTTCGACGGATTCAATGAGAGTCTTTTCTTCGGCCTCGATCACGAAAAATCGTGAGGGGCGGGAGCTCTCCGACCTTGAGAGACTGGCTGATGCGGGAGCCGCTTTTTTCACGGATGACGGTTCGTATGTCTCGGATACGAAACTGATGGAAGAGGCGATGAGGCGCATTGCAGATTTGAATATGTGCGTCTGCCAGCATGCGATGGATCCTAAAGTTCTCGCGGGTGGAGTGATCCGTCAATGCGCCTTGGCGAAAGCGTGCAATCTGCCGGTTATCGCTCCTGAGACTGAAACGGTCGCGATAGAGCGCGATCTCGCGCTTTGTCGCGAGACGGGCTGTAGACTTCATATTCAACATATATCGACGGCCCACGGAGTTGAAATGGTGCGCGCCGCTCAGCGTGAAGGTTTGCCGGTGACGGCCGAGGCGACGCCGCATCATCTGCTTTTATGCGCCGATGATATTCCTTCGGATGACGCCAATTATAAGATGGCTCCGCCTCTTGGCAATAAAGAAGACCGGGCAGAATTGAGAAGAGCCGTAAAAGACGGTGTGCTTATGTTTGCCACAGACCATGCGCCGCATCCTTTCTCGTCGAAGAACTCCGGGTTTTTAACTTCTTCAAACGGAATAATAGGTCTTGAGACGGCGATTGCGATAACTTACGCGGTTATGGTCGAAGAAGAGGGGATGAGCTTGGAGGCGTGGGCTGAAGCCTGGTGGAAGATGCCTCGCAGCATTGTCCGAGGTTTGACTGCGCCCGAAGATTCATCGGCGGAAGATGTTCTTAAGCCGACGAAAATAGAAGTAGGGCCTCTTCGCCGGTTCGATATCGAAAAGGTAAAAAGTCTTTCTCGTAATTGTCCTTACGGTAATATGCAGTGGAGGTGTTGGCCGTGCAGATGAGCATTTTTGATGCGGCGGCAGATTTTCTGCCCGATGTGTGTTTTGAGCGCCCGCCGGATATAGGTATTCTTTTCGGTAGCGGCTGGGGGTCGGCAATCAAATGCGATGAGGTTCTTTCTCGACTGCAGTATAGCGACATCCCCGGGCTTGGCGCATCTACGGTAAAAGGTCACAGCGGAGAGTTTATTCTTTATCGCCGCGCCGGAAAGCTGATCGCGGCGTGGTGCGGGCGGCGTCATTTTTACGAGGGATCGGGCTGGGAGAGCGTTGTTATGCCCGTTGAAATTCTTCGTCGCATGGGGTGCAAAACCCTTCTTCTCACAAACGCTTCCGGGGGAATAAACCCAGCTTTGCGGCCGGGGGATTTTGTTATTATCCGAGATCACATTAATCTAGTCGGGGCCAATCCGCTTATCGGCGCACACTGCTCAGAATGGGGAGAGCGCTTTCCTGATATGAGCGAAGTGTATAACCGCCATCTTTCCGAATTGCTGCACGCTAGCTCCAACCGTCTGGAACTGCGCGTGATGGACGGGATTTACGCCTATACGTCAGGGCCGTGCTACGAGACGCCGGCTGAAATCCAGGCTTATAAGGCGCAGGGAGCCGATGTCGTGGGGATGTCGACTGTTCCCGAGGCCGTTTTCGCGAAGGCCTGCGGTTTTGATATTGCAGGAATCTCGCTCGTCTCCAATCTCGCCGCCGGCATCTCGCGCCGCAAGCTCAATCATGAAGAGGTGATTGCCGCCAGCGAAGAGGCTAAACCCAAGATGTGCGCACTTATCGAGGATTTTCTTGCTCGACTCTGAAACATCGGATTTTATTGCCTCTCTTATGCTGGAGAGGGGCTTGAGCGATAATACGTGCGAAGCGTATTCGGGCGATCTTCTTTTTTTTGCGCAGTTTCTGAAACAAAAAGGCCGCACCTCTGCGAAGGAAGTGACGCGTGAGGACGTGTCGGAATTTTTAGATGTAGAAAGAGTTCGCGGTCTTAAGCGCTCGTCGCGCGCCAGACGCTCGGCGGCCATCAGGATGTGGTTTAAATACCTTAAAGACAGGCGTATTGTTTCGTGTGATCCGACAGATACGATATCGCCTCCGAGAAAAGATAGAGTCCTGCCAAAGGTTCTTTCCGAAACAGAGACTTTTCTCATACTTGATTCGATCAATGCCGAGGACGCCCGCAGCCTGCGGGACAGGGCGCTTCTTGAGATTATGTATTCCTGCGGTCTTCGCGTTTCAGAAGTCTGCTCGCTGAAGGTGGAGGATATCGTCGCGGACGGAGAACTTCTGAGAATATTCGGCAAGGGTTCGAAAGAGCGCTTGGTGCCGATCGGAGGTGCTGCGGGAAGGGCACTTCAAAAGTATATCGATGTGTCGCGCCCATCGTTCGGCAGGGGGGATCTTTCGAACACATATCTTTTTTTAACGCGTCTGGGAAAGCCTTTTACGAGACAAGGCGTTTTTAAAGTCGTGAAAGAACGCGCTGTTGCCGTGGGAATAGACGAGGCGCGGATATCTCCGCACGTTCTAAGGCATTGTTTCGCTTCGCATATGCTCTCGCACGGAGCTGACATCCGTGCGATACAGGAGCTCTTGGGTCATAGCGATATATCGACAACGCAGATTTATACCCATGTCGACGCGGCGCGCTTTTTTGAAATTCATAAGCTTCATCCGCGCCATTGATTGAGTAGGGCGATCGCGAAACCGGCCGCAGCAGAAGAAGCTACGCTCGCCATCACGGAGAACTTGAATTTTTTAAGTAAAATTACTGATATGGCGAAAATGGCAAGCCCGGTTAAGTTCAGCTCGAAGCTTCCTGCGGCGCAGCGTGTGACGACGCTCATTGTTGCGAATTTCCACAGAGCTAAAGACATTAGACACAGTGAGATAGGCTTCATTATCGCGAAGGCGATTTTGGCGGCATTGCTTTTTTTCAGCTTGTAAAGCGCCGTGAGCGCCCCCGTCATCATAAAATATGATGGAGTTAATAACGCGGCGGTCGCGATTATTCCGCCGAAAATTCCGCCCATTGAAATGCCGAAGAAGGTGGCCGCGTTTACGCTTACAGGTCCTGGAGTCATCTGGGTAAGAGCCATGAGGTTTGAGAAGTTCTCTTCCGTCATGCCGACAAACAGCGCTTCTGGTCCAGTAAAGACACGGGAATAAAACGGTACAAGCGGAAAGCCGCCTCCTATGCAGATCGTGCCGAAGCTGAGAAATACACATAGAATATCTAGGTGAAAAATCGCGGCGGCGGCAAGAATCGGGAGAGCGGCGCATATGGCGGTTATGCGAGTTTTTGTTCTTAGAGGTTTAAGCTCTACGCCTATTCCTTTTTCGAAATCGGGGGCTTTGCGCATCAAGGTCGAATACATGGTTGTTGCGACAACTGCCGTAAGCGAAGACCTGAGAGCGAGAAACGAGCCTTCTATCAAGGAATTGCCGTTCGGAACGAGTGTAAAGCCGTATGAGACGAGAGTGAAAATAACAAGAGAGGGGACGGCCGATCCCGTCAGGGCGGCGACGGCTCCCAAGCGCCCTGCCGTTTTAAGACCGGTGAAAATGGCCGTGTTGCCGGCTATGAGCCCTGGCACAGATGATATTAAAGGCAGGTTGTCCAATATCTCGTCTTCTTTAAGCCACCGTAGCCTTTTTCCGAATTTATCATTCGCCTCGGCCGCGATTGCGTATCCTCCGCCGACGACGAAAAGTGAAGTTTTGAAAAACTCCCAGAAAAGCTGTAAATATCGATTGTGTCTCATGCGCCTGAAAGTATATCATATCCGTTGACTGCAAGTGCAAGTGTATGATACAATTTTCGCACTTTTTTTTGCGCAGTGAGATTGTGGCGTTAAAAATGTATTTGTTATGAAGATACTTGTCCTTAATGGGCCTAATTTGAATATGCTCGGTATTCGTGAAAGAGCCATATACGGCGCTGGCACGTATACCGATTTGGTGGATTTTATAAAAACGAAAGCTGACGCTCTTGGTATTGACGTTGAAATAAAACAATCCAACCATGAAGGAGTGTTGGTTGATTGGGTCCAAGAAGCGAGAGGCGTTTATGACGCGATAGTCATAAATGCCGCCGCCTATACCCACACGTCACTTGCGATATTGGACGCTCTTAAGGCTGTCAGTCTGCCGGTTGCAGAGGTGCATTTAAGCGAGCCTAAGGCGCGTGAAGAGTTTCGGCATTTTTCGTATATTTCATTAGTGGCGGAAAAGGTGTTTTCTGGCGAAGGTTTTAAGTCGTATGAAAAGGCGATTGAGTATTTTGCCTTGGCGCCTCGGCTTTCGTGATTAATGAGCTATGAATTTTCAGCATTTAATACAAGGAGAAAATAGAAATGTCAAAAACAAAAAAAGGTTTTAGCTTGATCGAGCTTGTTGTCGTCATCGGAATATTGGGTATTCTTATGGCTACGCTGTTGGCGGTCGTGGGGGGGTCTGACGAGTCGGCCAGGGCCGCGAAGTGCATGGCGAACATGAGGAGCCTCTCGGCGGCAGTTCAGTCAAGGGCTATGGAAAGCGAGTACTATTGCCTTGCTGGTTCGCGTCAGGTGTCCGTACTTAATACGAAAGACTCTGACATTCACATCTACTATGCGGAAATCGTCGGGTGGATAAGCTGGCTGTCGAACAAGGAGCAGTTTAAGAAAAGACCTTCGTCTCCGCCCTCGGTTGATACCTGCCCGTTTTATGGAACGGAGAATGAAGAGGATGCGATGTATGCCATCACCAATGGCGCCATCTGGCGCGCCGTCGGAGAGAATCGTGACGTTTATGTCTGTCCTGAACACCTTCGCTACAGACAGGAGAAGGGGAAAAAGACTCCGAAGTGGAGTTATGTGATGAACGCGAGGTTCGGTTACGATACGACCCAAGGCTCTGGTGCTGTAGGCACGAGCGTAAAATCCGGCGTAATTGGCTACGGAAAGCTCGCTCGCGCCGACAGAGTGCTTCTTTTTGCTGAATTGCCGACAGTTAAATTTAAGGATGGAAAGCCCATCGACAATCCCGATGGCGATGAATGGCAATGTGATTGCGTCTTGAATTACAAGGCCAATGTCGACGGAGACTCCTACGGAAAGGATTGGGACGGCGAGGCGGAGGCTATCGGCTTTAACCACAAGAACGGCAAGCGCGGCCGCTGTGGGCACGTGACATTTGCGGACGGTCACGCCGAGAAGCTCGTTTACGCTTCTAACGGGCTTACGCCTGAAGAACTGACCGCTCTTCTCTGCGCTGGCAAGGACGTAGCTTTTGATGGTAGGCAGTGGAAGAAAGTAGATAATCAGGATTGATTTTTATGACGGATGATATTCTTAAGACTTATGCCGAGGATGTCTTTTGCGAAAAGGCGATTCTTAAGTACTTAGATAAAAAAATCGCCGCTAAACTTTTAGCGACGATGCGTGACTTAAAGCCGCTTGATCCGTCTATAGCAGATGATGTCGCGGAAGGGATGAAGAAGTGGGCGCTTAAATCCGGAGCTACGCATTTCACCCATTGGTTTCAACCTCTCACCGGCGGAACGGCTGAAAAGCACGACGCGTTTTTAGAGCCGATCGGTCCGCAGAGGGCTGTTCAGAGATTTTCCGGTAAAAACCTGATAGGCGGCGAGACCGACGCCTCTTCGTTTCCGTCTGGCGGCTTAAGGTCGACGTTTGAAGCGCGCGGATATACCGCCTGGGACCCAACGTCGCCTGCGTTCATAAAACGTCACGAGAACGGGGCTACGCTCTGCATACCTACGGCCTTCTGTTCTTATACGGGCGCTTCTCTTGATATGAAAACGCCTCTTCTGCGTTCGATTCAGGCTCTTGCGCGCTCTACCGAGCGTTTGATGAAGAAGTTCCGTCAGGGCGGAAAGTCCGTTGAAATCACACTTGGGGCAGAGCAGGAATATTTTCTGATAGATAAGAGTTTCTATCGCCGGCGCCCGGATCTTCTGCAGACGGGTAGAACCGTTTTCGGCGCGGCTCCCGCGAAACATCAGCAGCTTGACGATCATTATTTCGGTGCTATCCGTCCGAGAATTCTTAAGTTTATGACTGACGTGGAGAAGCGTCTTTGGAGACTTGGGATTCCGGCTAAAACCCGTCATAATGAAGTGGCTCCGGCGCAGTTTGAATTAGCTCCGATGTTCGAAGACTTGAATCTCGCGGTCGATCACAACATGATGGTCATGGAGGTTTTGCGTCTTACGGCCGATGAGAACGATTTGGTCTGTCTTCTTCACGAAAAACCGTTCGAGGGTGTCAACGGTTCCGGCAAGCACTGCAACTGGTCGATTTCGTATGGCGGGCGAAACCTTCTCTCTCCAGGCTCCAATCCAAGAGAAAACGCAATATTCTTAACGTTCCTTCTCTCCGTCATCAGAGCTGTAGACTTGCACGCGGATCTTCTTCGGATGACTACGGCCGGGGCCGGCAACGACCATCGTCTTGGCGCCAACGAAGCGCCTCCCGCTATTATTTCGATATTCCTCGGCGATGAGCTTAATGCCGTGATGGAGTCTATCGAAACGGGCAAGGCAGGCCGCGCTTCCGGCCGCGGCAAGTTGAAAATCGGTGTCGATACGCTGCCGCCGCTGCCAAAGGACGCTACGGACAGAAACAGAACTTCTCCTTTCGCCTTTACTGGCAACAAGTTTGAGTTTCGCGCCCCGGGCTCTTCCCAGAATTGCGCCCAAAGCCAGATGGTCCTAAATACGATCGTCGCCGAATCGATAGATGCGATATGCGACAAGCTTGAGGCGATGAACGGAGATTTCAATACGAATCTGCAATCGCTCCTCCAAAGGATTATACGAAAGCATAAGCGCATAGTGTTTTCGGGCGACGGCTATTCCGCCGAATGGGTGAGTGAGGCGAAGAAGAGGGGGCTAGCGAATCTTAAAGATACCATCGCCGCTCTTCAGCCGCTTCAGTCGCCTCAGAACCGCGCGCTCTTCGAGCGTTACGGCGTGTTGAGTGCGGAAGAACTTGATTGTCGCCGTGAAATAGGTTTGGACGATTATACTCGAAGAATCCGCATAGAAGGGGCGGTCGCGCTGGATATCGCGCGCTCCATGATCCGCCCTGTCGTCGCTGAAGAGTTCACGCGTCTTGCAACCGCCATCGGTCAGGCCAGAAAGGACGGCCTTAAGATGGGTATAAAGGGGCTTACGGCGCTTTCACTGAAGTTGGGCGCGGGTCTTGACGATATGCATATCAAGTGCGAAAGAGTTGAAAAAGCGCTGTCGCAAGGCGCTCCGGAAGGGATAATCGCGGCGATGGATGACCTAAGGCGTACGGTCGATAGGCTCGAATATCTTATCGATGATTCACGCTGGCCGCTGCCCAAGTATAGAGAGATGCTCTTTATTTACTGAGACATCTTGAAATATAAGGGTAAGTTATGATATAATACTCACTCAATTTTTAGCTGAAAGGAAGAAAATATCATGAAAATGACATGGCAGCCGTCCAAGATTAAGCGGAAAAGAAAAATCGGTTATCGCGCTCGTAAGGCGACTAAGGGTGGCAGAAAGGTTCTCGCGGCCCGTCGTGCGAAAGGCCGTAAGCGCCTGACGCAGGTCTGAGGCATTAAAGGATGTCCACGCGACTGCCCGGCTCGAGATACAAAAACGTCTTCGACCGGGGGCGTTCTATAAGAGCGCGTTTATTCGTTGCGTGGCGTCTTGAAACTCCCGACGCCGACCGTAAGGCCGGCGTTGTCGTTTCAAAAAAAAGTTTTCACGACGCAGTTGACCGCAACAGAGCCAAGCGGTTGCTGCGAGAGGCTTATCGCTTGTTGGTGAAATCTGATGAAATGCCGCCTGATACAGAATGGATTTTTGTAGCTCGAGCGGCGATAGGCGATAAGAGTGTATTTCAAGTGATGGATGAAATGAGGAGAATATGCGTCAAGCGATGATTCTTCTTGTTAGAGCCTATCAAGTGGTTCTTTCTCCGTTTCTTGGAGGTGCGTGCAGGTTTGAGCCGAGTTGCTCGAACTATATGATAGAGTCTCTTGAGGTGCATGGCGCCGTAAAGGGCTTTTTGCTGGGGATATGGAGAATTTTGCGTTGCCACCCTTTTGGCGCAAGCGGGTATGATCCGGTGCCTCCGAAAGGCAGGTGGAAAAATGGTGATTTCAGTAAATAATTTTCAATCCGAAAGGAGTCATTGCAATGAATAAGACAGAGAAGTTGATTTGCCTTGTGCTTGGGGCTGTTTTGGCCTGGTACATTTTTGTAGAAAATCCGAAGAAAAAGATTTCGTCCGATAATCGCGGCGGGCAGACCTTGGTTACAAACGAGGTCTCTCTCTCGCAGGCGCCTTCTGTCGCCAAGACGGCCGAAACGCCCAAGGCGGATGATGCTAAAGAGGTAAAGCCCTCTCAGCCAGAAAAAGAATATGTGCTTGAGAACGACAAGCTGAAAGTCGTCGTTTCGTCGTGGGGGGCCGCCGTAAAGAAGGCTGTTCTCAAGGATTACCCCATAGGTAATGCGCCGATTTCAGATGAGAATCCCGCGGTTGAGTTTGATTTTTCAGCTTCACCTTTGGCGGAGGTGTCGGGGATTGAAGGTTTTTCCCGCGGAACGTCCTTTGAATTTAAAGAGGCTTCTTCCAATGTCATTGTGTTCGCTTCGGATGTAATGACAAGAAAGATTACTCTCGCTGACAATTATCTTCTTACGTTTGAGGATGAGTTTAAAGAAGCGCTTCCTTGCGCCAATTCGCTTTCGCTCGGTGTTATGGAGATGGGGCTTGGGAAAAACGATCTTCTTTCGGTCGACAGCTGGCAGATCGATCCTAAGGGCGGAAAGGTTATCCACCATTGTGAAGGCGACTCACCCTTGAAAGCATATCTTGTCGGTTCTCTCGGCGGTTGCGGCGGCTCTAAAAACGCTTCAGGTCTTCCTCGCACATCAACGGTCGGTTATGAAGGCTCGCAGAAGTGGATCGCGCTTAAGAATCGCTTCTTTGTTACGGCTTTGGTCTCGTCGAGCGACGCGGTTTCCGGTTTCAGCGCCAATATCTCTCGCGATATGAAAGTGCAGGAGTATAAG
Source organism: Kiritimatiellia bacterium (assembly GCA_904502135.1). Taxonomy (GTDB): domain Bacteria; phylum Verrucomicrobiota; class Kiritimatiellia; order RFP12; family UBA1067; genus UBA1067. The sequence continues at coordinate 4,392 of CAJGDE010000042.1, read as the reverse complement.
CCTGAGAGCATCGGCGCTTTGGCTAAATTCTCGTCTCTGCCCAAAAATCGCACGAGCGTCTTTTATGTCGGCCCTAAAAAGCAGTCTCTGCTCTGGTCTTTGGGCATGAAAGACGTGATGGAGTTCGGGATGTGGAGATGGGTGTGCTATCCGATTCTCTGGCTTCTTGATTTCTTTAATTCGCTCATTCCGAACTATGGTGTAGCCATAATTCTTCTTACGATTTTGGTAAGACTTCTTTTCTGGCCCCTTACGCACAAGTCCACTGTCGGAATGAAGAAGATGCAGGAAATTCAGCCGAAGATGAAAGAGATTCAGGCGAAGTTCAAAGATAATCCCCAGCGGCTTCAGCAGGAGACATGGCAGCTTTATCGTGACGCTAAAGTAAATCCCATGAGCTCGTGCCTGCCGATGCTCGTGCAGATTCCTGTGTTTATCGCGCTTTTCAACGTTCTTCGCTCAGCAGTTGAATTGCGATACGCTCCCTTCCTTTGGATTGGAGACCTTTCGGAGCCTGAAGGTTTGTTCTCGTCTTGGTTCCCGTTCGGCGGGCTTAATATCCTGCCGATTTTGATGGCGCTTACAATGGCTTTGCAGTCAGCTCTTACGCCTTCAACGGGGGATAAGAACCAGCAGCGCATGATGATCGTCTTTATGCCGGTTATGATGCTCTTTATGTTCTATTCATTCCCGGCCGCGCTTAGCCTTTACTGGACGCTCAGTCAGGTCTTTTCCATTTGGCAGATGTGGATAATCCGCCGCAAGAGTGCCGCTAAAAACGAAGCGGCGCTGATGCCGGAGGTGATAGATCCTCCTGCGACGCGACAGATGCGTCGTCACAAGTGAGACGATGGAAGATGTCGTTATAAAGGTAGCGCGCCTACTTTCTGCTGCAGGCGGTAGGGCGCTGCTTGTCGGGGGATGTGTCAGAGATCAGCTTCTGGGGTTTGAGCCGAAAGATTTTGATGTTGAAGTTTACGGCCTTGGTCATGATGACGTCATAAAAGCTCTTTCAGGTTCTTTTTCGCTTAATCTTGTCGGCGCAAGCTTTGGGGTGATAAAACTCCATCATTATGATATAGATGTGGCGCTTCCCAGAAGAGAAACAAAACTCGGTCTTGGCCACAAAGCTTTTTCTGCGCAGTTCGATTCGCGCCTGACGATTAAAGAGGCCGCCGCCAGACGCGATTTTACGATAAATGCCATCTACAAAGATCCTCTTACGGGAGAAATCATTGATCCATGGCAAGGGCGCAATGACCTTGAGAAAAAGATATTGCGTCATGTAAGCGGTCATTTCGCGGAAGATCCTCTGCGTGTTTTAAGGGCTATGCAGTTTATCGCGAGATTTGATCTTGAGGTGGATGAAAGCACCATTGGGATATGTAGCCTGATGACAAGTGAAGATTTGCCTAAAGAAAGGCTTTTTGAAGAGTGGGTTAAATTATTGACGAAGGGGCGCTCGATATCCAAGGGGCTTGAGTTTCTTCGCCAAGTGGGGTGGCTTAGATATTATCCTGAATTAGAGGCGCTTGTCGGCTGTGAACAAGATCCTCAATGGCACCCTGAAGGTGATGTATGGTGTCATACAAAAAAAAGCCTCGACGCATACGCGAGAATGCGCAGCTCAAACGCCGATCAGCAAGAGGAGATCATTGTCGCGCTGGGGGTTCTCTGTCATGATTTCGGAAAGCCTGCGACGACGTTTTATGACAGCGATAAAAAGCACATACGCTCTCCCGGTCACGATGAGGCCGGGTTGGGGCCCACCTTATCGTTTTTAAGCCGTCTTACGGATGAGGAGCGCATCTTAAAAGAAGTTCCTGCGCTCGTTCGGCTTCACATGCGTCCATTTGCGCTTTGGCAGGCAAAGGCTTCGGATAATGCTATAAGAAGGTTGGCTGCCGAAGTTAAAAGGATAGATCGGCTCGTTAAAGTTGCTGCGGCGGATGCCGGCGCTACTGATCAAATGCCCGAATCGTGTCGCTGGCTTCTTGAAAGTGCTGAACGTTTGAAGATTGCGGATTCTGCTCCAAAGCCGATTTTAATGGGGCGAAATCTCATTGAATTGGGACTAAAGCCAGGTGTGAAATTTGGAGAAATATTAAGGATGGCTTATGAAGCGCAGCTTGATGGAAAATATTCGAATCTTGACGAGGCTGTGGTTTTCGCGAAGAATTTTTTGCTGTGAAAGTATATTTTTCACAATTCGTCAGTAATTTATGGTATAATACTCGCAATTTCCTAACCGAAGGTTAGTGTTTGGGGATTTAGCTCAGTTGGTTAGAGCATCTCGTTTACACCGAGAGGGTCGGGGGTCCGAGTCCCTCAGTCCCCACCAGAATTCAAAATCGAAAAGGAGAAGCGCGGCTTCTCTTTTTTTGTTTTCGGGGGTTGGGGAGCGAGAAAACCCCGTAAAATCGGGGGTTTTTGCGGTATGCGGGGGTTTGGAAAACTTCTCCAAAGTGTGTCGGGGTGAGGGGCTGTGACGTGGACACAGGGCGTTGACACACCCCCATTTTCTCTCTCGCAAGCCCCAAAAGAGAGGTTTCGTCGTGCAAGGGAGAAAAAAGACTGGGGAGTGAGACGAGTTGTCCCGCTCCCCAGTGGTTGGGTAGTATTTCGGTGGTCTCACCGCGCTCGTTTCTTTCTTCTCTCCTCCCAGCGTTGGTGGCTGGCGAGTGCGTAATTCTCCCGCGCCTTGGCTTTTTTCTCTCTCGCCCACTCGATATTTTCCGGCGAAGCTTCGACTCCCGCCACCGCCTTGGCTATCGCTTCCACGACGAATTGCGAGACACTCATTGTCCGCGTGTTGCGCGAGGGCCTGTGCCCTGCGCGTGTCCAACAAGGGACTTTTATGTCCTCGACCGCCGTTCTTACCTTAGCGATCAGGTCGACCGGGGCCGTGCAGTTTAAGGCCATGCAGTCCGGGTTGCGTTGCGTTTTCATTGTTCCTTTTCCTTTCTTTTTCTTTTTCCTTATATAATAAGGGCGGCATACAGCCATGCCGCCCATCTCCTTCATGATGCCATCGGGAAGCCCAAGAGCCGCTCCTGCTCCTCCCAATCGTCCGTTTCGATCTTGCGCACCTTCTGAAGCGAGAAGCCGTCCGGGAGCGTTCCCGAAAGTGCGGCGCGGATGATCCTCGGCGAGAGCGTCGCAAGCCGGATCGTGTGAATAACATAATGGCGGTCGACCCCGACGATCTCGGAAAGCTGGCTTACCGATGTCGCCTTGCCCTCGTCCACGATCTTCATCCAAGCGATGCCTTTGGCGAACGCCTTGAGAATCGACCCTTGCGCCAACTCCTCCTTGAGCATGTGCATTGTCGGCTTCGCGTCCGCCCCGCCGTCGCCCTCGCGGACGATCTGCTTGCGTCCGGAAATCGTCCTGAACGCAATCGGCACCTTCACGAAGAGGCAACCGTCCGCCTCAACTCGCACATCCGAGCTTTCGTTCGCGTCCTCGGCGAGGTAATGCGCCCTGATAAGCTCGTGCTTGGCGTTCGTGACCGGCAGGTGCATCTTGATTTCCAGCGCGTCGCTGAACACCCTGACCGAATGCATCAAAAGCCGGTAGATTTTCGTCCGTTCCGGCATGGCCAGGTTCTGCCAAAAGGTGTGCCGCCTGAACCCCGTCACGATCTGCTCCGGCGTGTATGAGGTCTCGTTCGCCACCGCCACAAGAAGCCCCGTCGATGAAAGCATCACCGACTCAAGCTCCCGCTCGATTGCGTCCTGCACCGTCGTGACGCTCACGCTCCTGATCGGACACTTCGAGACCGCTTGCCGCGAATCATGCTGGCAGACGAAGTACGCGTACTTCCTCGTGCCGAGCGTATCCTTGCGGCTCCAGCGGTACACCATCGCGTGGTTGCAATGGCCGCAGGTGATAAGGCCGCGAAAGAGCTCGGTCTCCGGGCTGATGACCCGCTCGACGTTCTTCACCTCAACCTCCTTGACCTTGGCGTGTGCCTTGTCCCAAAGGTCGCGGGTGACGAGCGCGACCTGCTTGCCTTTGACGATCTTGCCGTGGCAGCTGGCGTTCCCCACATACCTTACGTTATTGATGCAGTTGTAAACCGACTGCACCGTCCAAGGCCGTCCGGGGAAACGCTCGATGCCTTCGTCGTGCAGTTTCTTCGCTACCTTCTTCGCCGAGCCCAGCTCGACGAAAAGGCGGAAGATGTGCGGCACGAGATGCGCCGTCTCCGGATCGGGAACGAGCGTGTGGTCGTCGACCTTGTATCCGAACGGCGGAACGCCGCCCACGAAGTAGCCTTGCTCAAGCGCGGTTTGGAAATGCCGCTTGATGCGCTCCTGAATCGTCTTGCGCTCCCACTGTCCGAAAGATACGATAAGGTTCACCACCAATTCCCCCATCGGCGAGGAG
>CAJGDE010000041.1 GCA_904502135.1 Kiritimatiellia bacterium | reverse complement strand
CAAAGTAAATGCGACTCCCCGCTTCGCGGGCAGTCGCATTTACTTTGTCTTGTCACCCCGGAATTATTCAGTATGTCGTAGTGCAAATGTGGCGCGCGTTTTTGTGGTATAATAAGAACCGATGTCTACTTCCAAGATTATATCCTTTGCTCGTTTATGCCGATTAGTCTCCATCGCCGTTGCAATGACGTGGTTACTAAACAGCCTTATAAGCGTTGTTCCAAAACTGGAAAAAGCGCATCAAACAATCTCGATAGTTCTATCTTGTGGGTTCTTGTTTTTTGTTTCGTCATCAGCCATTCTTTATGGCATAGCAAATGGATGTAAACCTCGAATAACAGATTCAAAGGCGAAGCGAGTTGTGGCTAGGATTTTGTTTTTTGTACTTATATTTGCGGGGGTATCTTTGATGAACATTGGGCACTCGTTGTATGTCCAGGCGAAAGTGCGTGAGTCGGAGCTAAATAAGATGTTGGAAAAACATGGACATTACGAGAATCCTTACTGGGAGCAACATTTACTCTGCGACATAGGCGGGATAGCTTGTTTCGGCATGCTTGGCTTATGGGTTTATGTTGGATTGCTGCATAAGATGGCCGAGTCTTTTTCGCGATGCGCTCGTGCTCACCTCCATATCAGGGAATAGGTGATAGTGAATAGGGAATAGGTTGGAGACTGATATTAAAACTAATTGAAGGAGCATTTATGAGAGATAAAATAAATCAGTCGTGGTGTGAGGTCTTAAAAGGTGAGTTTGAGAAGTCTTATTTTCAATCTTTAGTTGCGTTTGTAGATAATGCTTACAGTAGCACGGTAGTCTACCCGGAGAGAGAGAAGGTTTTTGAAGCTTTTAATAGGACGCCATTTGATAAGGTAAAAGCTGTTATAATAGGTCAAGACCCATATCATGAACCAGGACAGGCGCAGGGGCTTTCGTTTTATGTTCCAGAAGGCGTAAAACCACCCCCGTCGCTTAGGAATATTGCTCAGGAGCTTGGGAAAATGCCAGATTTGCTTTCATGGGCGGATCAGGGCGTTTTGTTGTTAAACACAACTTTAACCGTCCAAGCGCATAAGCCACTTTCCCACCAAGGTAAGGGATGGGAGATATTTACAGATGCGGCCATAAAGGCGCTGTCTGAAAAGCGGGGGAATATTGTATTTATCTTATGGGGCTCTTATGCGCAGAAAAAAGGCGCTTTAATTGATGATTCAAAGCATTTTATAATAAAATCGGCCCATCCATCTCCGCTTTCGGCTTATAGAGGATTCTTCGGTTCTAAGCCATTTTCTCGCACAAACGATTTTCTCGTTTCAAAAAATATTGCGCCAATTCAATGGTAAATGTTGGAAGAGTTGGATGTATAAGTTGGAGTTTGAGAGTGGATGGTTAAAATTCCTTTCTCGATGATTTTAAACATCTGAAATGGTTCGCAAAAAAATCTCGCAAAGGGAGAGTTTACTGGAGTTGTTCTTTATTCGGGAGAACGGACATTGCGCTTTGGTGAAGGGTTTTATGCTGTTCCGCTTGCCGCATTGTGAGTATAAGCAAGAAACTTACGATGTCATAAGGTATTTTCGTAGGATGTGTGCGGTAAATTTGTACAACCGTTGTAAGGTTCGTTGTCAGATTTTCGTGTAAGATACTCCTATAGTAAGCGTATAGTAAATAGAAAGGAATAAACCATGAACAAGATTATCAAAGCAGTTGTTGTTGGATTCGTTTGCGTGGGGAGCGTTTTTGCTGTTGAGGCGAAGACGACTTACCGCGATTCTCTTGGGCGCAAGCAAGGAACGGCCGAAGTGGATCGGTATGGTAAAACCACTTATCGCGATTCGTTGGGGCGTAAACAGGGAACTGCCGAGACGGATCGATACGGCAAGACGACTTTTCGCGATTCGCTTGGGCGCAAGCAAGGAACAATGGAAACTGACCGTTACGGTAAAACGACTTACCGTGATGAGCAAGGCCGCAAGCAAGGCTCGTCCACGACCGATCGTTATGGTAAAACAACCTATCGTGACGCTCAAGGCCGCATTACCGGCACTTCCACGACCGATCGCTACGGCAAGACCACTTACCGCGATGCCCAAGGCCGTATTCAAGGCTCGAAGAAGTGATACTCTATTCCCGCAAGACGATACTTGGGCTTAGGAACGTGTTTTATTTGGTCGGGTTGTAAGCGGTTAGTGCAACAGCAGTTGCACATTCGACTAACCGCTTACGGGAAGATTGCACACATAATGTGCATATTTTGATATAATATTTGGAAACAATGGAGGATAAAGAAGATGAGACCTGATACTTTGTGCGTTCAAGGCGGATATCAACCACAGTGCGGAGAGCCTCGCCAAGTTCCTATTTATGCAACAACCACGTTTAAGTATGATACTACTCAGCATATGGGAGACTTGTTCGATCTCAAAGCTTCAGGGTATTTTTATACGCGTCTAGCTAACCCGACAAATGATCTTGTAGCGAAAAAAATAGCGGCTCTTGAAGGGGGCGTTGCCGCTATTTTGACTTCATCGGGGCAGGCGGCGTCGACTTTCGCCATTCTTAATATCTGCAATGCGGGCGATCATGTCGTCTCTTCAGCGCAGATTTACGGCGGTACATTCAACCTTTTTGCCGTGTCGCTTAAAAAGCTTGGAATTGAATTTACGTTCGTAGACCCGGATGCCGATGAAAAGACGATACAGGCGGCGTTCAGGCCTAATACAAAGTGCGTTTTCGGTGAGACTGTCGCAAATCCTTCAGGCGTCATTCTCGATATTGAAAAGTTTGCCAAAATAGCTCATAAAAATGGCGTTCCTCTGATTGTCGACAATACTTTCCCCACGCCTATTCTCTGTCGACCGTTCCGTTTCGGCGCTGACATTGTTACGCACGCGACGACTAAATATATGGACGGCCACTCAAGCCAGGTTGGCGGATGTATCGTCGACAGCGGCAATTTTGACTGGACGCGTTATCCGGAGCGTTTCGCCGGACTTGTTGAGCCAGATGAATCTTATCATGGGCTCAGTTACACGGAGAAATTCGGAAAGCTTGCCTACATAACGAAATGTACGGCCCATCTTATGCGCGATTTCGGCTCAATTCCCTCGCCGTTCAACGCGTTTCTCGTTAATCTCGGCCTTGAGTCGCTTCATGTTAGAATGCGCCGTCACGCCGAGTCCGCTCTTAAGATAGCGAAGTGGCTTAAGTCCCGTGAAGAGGTCGCGTGGGTTAATTATGCGGGGCTTTCAGATTCGAAGTATAAAAAGCTCCTTAAAAAGCAGTTTGACGGCCCTGCGCCCTGCGGAGTTATGACATTTGGCATTAAAGGTGGGCGTAAAGCTTCGATTAAGTTTATGGATAGTCTGAAGCTTATCGGAATTGTCACGCACGTGGCGGATGCCTGGAGCTGTGTTTTGCACCCGGCCTCGCACACACACCGCCAGCTTACAGACAAGCAGTTGAAAGAAGCTGGAATTCCGCCAGATTTAATTCGTCTTTCTATTGGCCTGGAAGATCCTCAGGATTTAATTGAGGATATTGAGCAGGCTCTCAAGAAAGTAAAAGTAAACAAAAAGAAATAAGGGGATAAGACAATGAATCAGTTTAAGGCTCCAGCCAAGCGTAAGGTTGACATCGTTCTTTCGTTGGCATTAGGCGCTATAGCCAGCGTCGTCTTTTTCTCAACTCTTGCGCAATATGCGTTTCCGGGCGAGTCTGCACGGCTTATGGCGGTATGGCACGGCCTTGATATGTCGGCGGCGAACCAATCCGTGGTGATGGGCTTTTTTGCGAAGATGCTCGGCGGCGGAAACCTCATCGCGCCTATTTGCGGCGTCGTTTCGACTGTGCTCCTTTATGTGCTTGTGCGCTTTTTTGTGCGCGAGCGCGTGCGAGGCGAGCAGACGAGTTCGTTCGATCTTGTTATCGCGAGAATCGCCGCCACGACTGCGGCGCTCGTTTATATCTTTACTCCGGCTGTCCATGAGGCGGCGACGCACATAGAGCCGAGAATGTTTGACTTCACATGGCTTTTGCTCGCGTTCGCTTTTATAATTCCGATTGCCAAGGGTTCAACGATAGTAAAGCAGCTCTTTATGCTTCTTTCCGGTATCATGTTCGGTCTTGGGCTTTGCGACAGCGCCATCTTTCTGGTGATGGGGCCTGTTTTTCTGGTGCTCATTATCGTCTCTTCGCTAAAGCGCGGAGAAAAGCCTTATTTGGCTGCGACGTTCTTTGTTCTCATAGCGCTTGTCGCGTATCTTTTCGGGATTAAGGCTTTTGATGTTCCGCTTGCTTCCTCTTTAAGGATGCTGGCGCGTGAAATACGCTCATGGCTTGTTTCAGGGTGGCTTTTTGTAGCACTTTTCAGCGTTCTTCCTTTCGCGGTATCGATTTTCTCAAGCGCCAAGGCGTACAATGAAAAAGCTTCGTTTGTCCAGAATGTTTTCCATGTGGCCATCTCGCTTGTGGCCATCATCGCCGTCGCGACACCCTTGTCTGCGTCATCGATGATGGCTCCTTGGGGAGTGCTGCCTGTGGTGACAAGCGCGTTTGCCGCCGTAATAGCCGGTTACGTTCTGTCATATTGGTGGATCTGCCGCAAGTCGGCCGTGGGCATCGTCACCGCCTCTATCCTTGCTTTCGTACTTGTCGTCTCTTCAATCTGGAATCTTTGCCTTTTTGATACTGATCGTGGTGCTTTCGCCGACAAGGTCGCGCGAAAGATAATCACCGACCTCGGAGAGCGCAAGTGGTTCATAACGGACGGAACGCTTGACGATCATTTGCGTCTTGCCGCGGCAGAAATGAAAAAAGAGGTGAATCTTATTTCGCTCAACCGCGATCTTGATTTGAAGTATTTGGAGTCGTTGGGAAAAATCGTTAAAGAGAAGAATGTCGGTGGCTCTAAGAACGACTCGTTGAGGCTGTCGCTTACGCTTGGTGTTCTGCCGTTTGTTCAAGATTGGTTTGCCGCCGATCCTTCTGTCGTAAAGGATGTGGCGATTTTCGGGGCGAGCGATTTGTGGTATTCTTCGGCTCTTAAGCCTGTGCCTGAATTTTTCTTCTTCGGCGGCGATGAAAAACGCGTTCCGGACTGGTCCGTGTGGAAGGAGTTCGACGCTCTATTGTCGGCCCCCCAAGGGTGGGGCAGCTATTCCCATCGTGCGGAAAAAGATCCGCTCAAGCGTCTTCGCTTCCAGTTGCGTCGTCATCTCGGCCTTGTCGCGAACAACCGTGGCGTCTATTTGCAGGACATGAAGCGCGACAAAGAAGCTTTCGATATGTATGAGCTTGTTCTTAACGAGATCGATAGAGACAATATCTGCGCGCTTTTCAATGAGGTTGAAATGGCCGGCGCTAAGTATGCTCCTGCGCTCGCCAAGAAGCGCGAACTTGAAAGAAAGCTCAAAGGCGTCATAGAAGATAAGAACCGCCGTTATCATATCTGGCGCTTGGGCAATTATTACGGCTATATCCGCAACCCTGAAATATTCGTCCGTCTCGGCTATACGTGGGCTCGCTCGGGCCGTCCCGGCGACGCTCTCTCGCACATCCGCCGCGCAATCGATTTCGTTCCGACCGACAAGCGCGTGATACTCATGAATATGATGGCTGCTCTTTATGCCAACGACAACGATCAGCGCAAGTCGCGCCGCATCTACGAGTCGGTGCTCGAGAAGGATGCCAACGATCATGATGCACTTATCGGTCTTATGCGCCTCGAGCTTCTTGAGGGTGACAGTAAAAAGGCTTTGGAATATCTCGAGCGTGCCGCAGCGTCCGGCAAAGACGCGCATCGCGCCAAGATAGAGCTGGCGATGGTGGCGATGATGAAAAACGACATCAAGGGCGCGAAAGAGATGCTTACCAAGGCTACCGATGAAATTCCAAAAGATATGCAGGCATGGTCTCTTCTCGCCGCCGTCACGATGCAGCAGATCGACGCGGCTAAAGACCCCCAGGTTAAGCAGTCTTATCTCAAGGAACTTAAAAATTCCATTATTCCCAAAATGGAGAAGCAGGCCGCTGGAGCGTTCGACTATTATCTGCAGACGACCCGAGCCTTCATGCTGATGCGCGAGGGTGAAGATAAGCGTCGTGAAGCGCGTGATGCGTTTGTTGCGGCATCAAAAGTCCGCCCCGACATCGCCGCCACGCACGATCTTGTGCTCGGTCTTGATATTTCACTCAATGATAAGGTTGAGGCCGAGCGTCACGCCCGCGAAGTTTTGAGGCGCAACAGAAACGCACCCTTGGCAAACTACGTCATGGGTTCTTTGGCGTTGGGCAAAAATCGCTATAGCGATGCCGAGGCTTATCTTAGAAAAGCGGCCGATGCTCCCAAGCCGGTGGTGCTCGCACTCAATGACCTTGCCGAGGTTTTAAGACGCAACAAGAATCTCGTCGAGGCTGAAGCGTACGCTCGCCGCGCGGTCGTATCCGCACCTCGTCTTTATGTCGCATGGGAAACGTTGGGCTCCATTCTGCTGGATCGCAAGGAAAATAAGGCGAAACTGAAAGAAGCGGAAGAATGCATCACCAAGGCCCTTAATCTTCTTAAAGGCGAAGAGGGCTCGACAGAAGATCTGCGAATTCTTGTTTCTCTCGCCCGCGTCCAGATGCTTAACGGCGACATGGCCCGCGCTCGCGGAACCGTGCGTAAGGTGCAAAGCCGCGTGAGTGAGCTTTCAGATTTCGAAAGACGCGAATTTGAAGAAGTGAAGAAGGGTGTTCACTAAACTTCTGATACTTGCCGCCGCGTTTCAGATCGGTCCTTTCTACGAAGAGGACGATGGGTACGCGGCGTTGCGTCCATTTTGGTCGACTGAAGGGGATACAACGGATGTTGTATGGCCTCTTTGGACCAGTCATCGCGATTGGTGGCGTTTTTGTTTCTTCGTGTCGAATCAGGATCATCCCGAAGGTACGCATCAGTTTTCCATATTTCCGTTTTGGTATAGTGGTTCTGATTCTAAGAGCGGCGATTATGCGGCTCTTTTTCCCGTTTATGGCCGTCATCCGCATATAATGAGCATGTATGATCTGGAATTTGCGATGTGGCCTATTTGGATGCGCTATAGAATGCCCCGTGGCAGAGATTGGCTTAAGACGCAGAGCGTGTTGTTTCCGTTTTTCAGCTGGCGTGATGATGGGTCGTTTGGTGTGTGGCCGTTTTACGGAGTTTCGCATAATCGAGAGAGTGATCATAGATATTGTCTGTGGCCGTTTGTTACATGGGCGCAATACCGTTCAGACCGGGACACTTCCGGCGCTGGGGATTCGTTGATGATATGGCCGTTTTATGGCTATGTTAAGCGTGAGAGGGAGAAGCAGGCGCTCTTTCTCGCGCCGTTCTTCTCATGGACCGAGATGCGCTCGGAAATCCGCAGGAAGAGAAACGTGTCTTCGGCCCCCGAATTCAGACTTAGATTTCCTTGGCCGTTCATAGAATACGAGTCCACCGAAAAAAGAAACAGGCTCTCTTTGTTTCCGCTCTATGAGAGCATAGAGAACAAGAGCTATTCCGGGGGAGAGAAGGCGGGGCAGGTAACGCGGTTCGGATGGAGGCTTGTCGAGATTCTTCCCGATGAGACGAGAGTGTTTCCCTTTTGGGTCAGAAACAAAGACGGTTATCTGAGAGTCTGGCCTTTCTATGAACGAACGGCTACAGAAGATGAGGTGCGGCGGACGCGGGCGCTTTCGCTTGTTCCGATACGCTGGATCAGCGCGGTTGACAGAAACTGGGCGAAATTCTGGACGTTCTATGAGGCTGAAGAAAATCCTGTTGATACTCGCCATTCGCTTTTCTGGGGGTTGATCAGGTGGAGAACATTCAATGATTGAAATTGTTAAACTTTGGATAAGAGCGCTGCGTGTGGATCAATGGACGAAAAACGGCGTTGTAATGATGGCGTGGTTTTTTTCCGTTGCAGACACTTCCCAGCATGACATTGTTCGCGGATGGCAGTCGTTTTTGATGGCGATTGCGATGGCGGGGTCGTTTTCTCTGGTGAGTTCATCCTTTTATCTACTTAACGATATTTCGGACTATGAAGCGGATAGGCTCCATCCTATCAAGCGCTACCGCCCCATCGCGGCGGACCTCATAGACCGCATTTCAGCCGTGAGAGTCGCGTTGGTTCTTTTTGCCGTAGGGTTTGCCTATCCGGCTCTTGTCGTTCTGTCTCTTCCTTCGCGCGCCACGGCGTTTGCGGTTATGCTTGCCTATACGGTTATGCAGTGTCTTTATACGGGGTTTCTTAAAAAGATTCCGTATGTGGATGTAGCTACGCTTTCGCTGGGTTTTGTTTTAAGAGCAGTTGCCGGGGCGGCGATCATTTCTGCGTACATTTCGCCGTGGCTGCTCGTCTGCACATTTTCCCTTTCAATGTTTCTTGCCCTCTGCAAACGTAAAAATGAAATGGAGACGGCTCTTGAGTCGCGTGCGGTTTTGAGACATTATCATCCGCGTGTTCTTGCCGTTATGATTACGATAGCCTCCATCGCTTCGGTCGGTGAATATTTGACTTATACGCTTACATCCGAAATGGGCAGGCGCTTCCCGTATCTCTGGGTTACCGGCATTTTCGTTTTTCTGGGCATCGCGCGCTATCAGTTTTTGGCGTGGAGACGCGGCAATGATGTGGGCCGTCCCGAGAAGGTGCTTCTTTCCGACAGGGTTTTATGGGGAGTGATCGCCGGTTATGCGGTCGCTTCCGTCATCGTCGTTATGTTGGGGATATGAACGCGTTTTTAGATAGACTTTCATCTGCCCGCCGCTTCGGAATGAATCCGTCTCTTGATGCGGTTAAAAAGTCTTTAGCGTCGCTTGGAGATCCGCAAAAGAAGCTTAAGGCTGTTCATATCGCGGGGACCAACGGCAAAGGCGCTCTTGCATCAACGATCGATTGCGTACTTAGAGCGGTTTCGAAAGATAAGATCGCCCGTTATACCAGCCCTCATCTCGTCAACGTCAACGAACGCTTTTTTATTGATGGTCAAATCGTCAGTGATAACGATTTGCGCCGGGCCTTTAACGCGCTCAAAGTATCGAGCTCAGATGCGGAATTAACGTATTTTGAAATTCTAACTGCGGCGGCATTTTGGCTTTTTGCCGATAAAGGTGTCGATGTTGCCGTTCTTGAATGCGGCCTTGGTGGCAGGTTTGATGCTACGAATGTGTGTGAGCCGTCTGTTAGCGTGATAACGAACGTCGGACTTGACCATTGCGCGTGGCTAGGTGACAGCGTTGAAAAGATAGCGGCGGAAAAGGCCGGCATCATAAAGCCTGGCGTGCCAGTTGTTCTTGGTAGAAACAGTCCCGAGGTCGTCTCAATCGTTTCGGCGAAAGCCAAGGCTCTCGGGTCCCGGTTCTACTATTCCCCCGATGTTGTTTCCGATGAAGAGATTCCGGAGCGTTTAGCGCTTAAGGGGGAGTTCAACCGCGAAAACGCAAGAACGGCGTTGGCGGTATTGAAAGTTCTCGGCGTTGACATTTCTTCGAATGAGACGCGCGAAGCTTTCTCGCAAGTGGTGTGGCCGGGGCGTTTCCACGAGATAAACTCTTTTATTGTGGACGGAGCGCACAATCCTCCTGCGGCGCAGGCGCTTGTGGAGGCTCTTAACGGAGAAAAAGTCAACCTTATAGCCGGCTTTTGCGCCGATAAAAACGTAAGGGAGGTTTTAAGAATACTTTCCGCGAATGTTTTAAAGGCGTATGCTGTTGCGACGGCAAACGAACGAAGTCTTACGGCGGGCGAATGCGCTTTGGAAATGCGGCTTTCAAATATCGACGCTACTGAATGTTCATCGCTTGATGAAGCTATAAAGCTCTGCCAAGAAGATTACAGAAAGAGCGCTCGCCGTACACTTATCGCGGGTTCCTTGTTTCTCGCCGGAGAAGCGTTGGTCAAGTTGAACGCATATCCTTGGCGGTTAAGCCGTGAGTTTGACGCGGCCGAGCTTCTCACTTCCAAGAAGGGTGTGTAGATGCGCTTCCCCGTAGAAAGTGTAATTGATGAAATAAAGCGGCATCTTGCAGATAATTCAAGTGTCGTTTTGACTGCGCCTCCCGGCAGCGGCAAGACCACATGTGTCGCTAGCTCCCTCATGGACGAGCCGTGGCTGAAGGGCAGAAAGATAATTATGCTTGAGCCGCGAAGGCTTGCGGCCAGAAACTGCGCTAGGTACATAGCCTCTAAGCTTGGTCAGAATGTAGGCGACATGGTTGGCTATCACGTTCGTCTTGAGAGAAAAGTATCGTCTAGGACGCGCCTTGAAATAGTGACAGAGGGGCTTCTTTCGCAGCGGCTTTTAAGCGATCCCGAGCTTTCTGATACGGCTCTTATCATCTTTGATGAATTTCATGAACGCTCGCTTTCGTGTGACACGAGTTTTGCTTTGGCTTTGGAATCACGCCGCGCGCTGAGAGATGATTTGCGGCTTTTGGTAATGTCCGCCACATTGGATGCCGATGAGGTCGCCTCACATTTAGGAGATGCCGAAATAGTCCGCGCTCAAGGGAGAATGTTTCCGGTCGAGACCAAATATCTTGGGGATGTGCCAATTTCGTCTGCGGTAAAGAAGGCTTTGGCTGAAACGGATGGAGATGTGCTGTGTTTTCTGCCGGGCGAAAGAGAGATAAAAAGTTCGCAGGAAGCGCTAATTGGGATTGATGCTGAAGTTCTGCCTTTGTACGGGGCTCTTCCCAAAGAGGAGCAGGATCGCGTCTTCGCGCCCTCGCAGCGAAGAAAGGTCATACTTTCAACTTCAATAGCCGAGACTTCGGTAACGATAGAAGGAGTTACTGCGGTTGTGGACTCGGGCCTTATGAGGGTTTCGAAATTTTCTCCGGCCAGCGCCATGTCGTCTCTCGTCACGCTGCCGCTGACGAAGGATCGCGCTGAACAGCGGCGGGGTCGCGCAGGCCGCGTTTCTGCGGGAATTTGCTACAGATTGTGGAATGAAAGCGATGATGCTTCGCGCCCATCGAAAATGTCGCCGGAGATATTAGATGCCGATCTCGCCTCAACCGTGATGATAAGCGCTTCGTGGGGGGCGCTCAGGAGGGATGATTTACCTTGGTTGACGGTGCCTCCGGCCAGTTCCTGGGATAGAGCGCGAAATCTTCTTAAGCTTCTTGGTGCGATTGATGATGATGGTCGACTTTGTGAGCATGGAGAAAAGATGGCTAAGCTTCCGATGCACCCGAGACTTGCGAACATGATGCTTAAAGGCGGCGATGCGTCATTGGCGGCAATCCTTGAAGAAGGTGTCAGAAGCAGAGAAGTTGATATAAGGTATGTAAAGCGCACGCCAAGAATGAGAGAGCTATCGCGCCGCTTTTCAGCTTATGAACTGCCGGGCCGCGGTCTTTCTCAAGGTTCGATGCTCGCTCTCGCATATCCCGAACGTATAGCCAGAAACAGAGGAAACGGAACTTTCCGTATGGTTTCGGGAAGAGGGGCATTTTTCGAAGATGGAGAGGCTCTTGCGAAAGAGCCTTATGTCGTCTGCTGTGAACTGGACGCAAGAGAGCAGGATGCAAAAGTGTTTCTTGCTGCGCCTATTTCGGAGAAAGAGATTTTTGATTTGTTTGCCGACAGAATGGTTGAGCGCAGAGTGTGCCTTTGGGACAGGCGAACCGACGGCGTGAAGTGTACGCTTGCGAAATATCTCGGTGAAATGCCTCTTTGTGAAAAGCAGGTAAAACCGGATGATATCGAAGCTGTATCGTGCATTCTTGAAGGAGTTCGGCTTAAGGGTGTTGAGAATATGCCTTGTTGGAGCGACGGGGCCGTAGCCATGAAGGCGAGGATCAATTTTTTGCATAAGCATTTTCCCGATACCTGGCCCGAAGTGAGCGATGAGAAAATTCTTGCCGCGCTGAAGAATTTCGTTTCGGGAATGACCCGTTGGCGGGATCTGGAAAGGATTGACTTGACGCTCGTCATGGATCTGATTCTTGCGGATTCGGGGCATGACAGACGCGAACTTGACAGTCTTGCGCCTAAACGCATGGATGTGCCCAGCGGCAGTTCTGTTAAGGTTTCTTATGAAGGGCAGGAGCCTACCGTTCAGGTTAGGCTTCAGGAATGCTTTGGCCTGATGCAAACGCCGAAAGTAGCCTTGGGAACAGTGCCGATAGTGATGACGCTTTTAAGTCCCGCCGCCCGACCCATTCAAGTGACAAAAGATTTAGAGGGTTTTTGGCGCGGTGCATATCAGCTCGTCAGAAAGGATATGCGAGGAAGATACCCGAAACATTATTGGCCGGAGGATCCTTTTACGGCAGTGGCGACGAAAAGAGTGCGTCCAACAACTTAATTTGTGAAGTTTTTTTTAATCGCGGGCGCGATTTTATTTCGTTGAAAAAAGATGAATTTTTTATATTTCCTGAAGGGCGTGCCGGCGGCGAAACTTGATGAGATTGGAATTATTCCAGGCTCTATGGGGACGGCGTCGTATATCGTGCGCGGACTTGGCAATCCCGACTCGTTCATGTCTTGCTCGCATGGCGCAGGGCGGAGGATGTCGCGAGTTGCGGCATCGGCTAATCTTACAGTTGAAGAGTGCGACAAGGCGATGGAAGGTATTGTCTGCGAACGCTGGGGTAAGTATACAGGTTATAGCCGAAAGGTTAAAGGTAAGCTTGATCTTTCTGAAGCGCCGCAAGCCTACAAGGATATCGAATCTGTAATCGACGCGGAGCGCGACCTTGTTGAGCCGCTCGTCCGCCTTGTGCCGCTAGCGTCATTGAAGGGATAAGAGGAGAGTTAGGAGTTGGGAGTTAGATGTAGAGAACAGCGGTAGTGGTAGAAAAGAAAGAATCAACATCCGCGCTACACCTACACCTGAACACTACATCTACAACACCTTCTCAATCCCCATTGGAAATTGGCAACATTTTCCATCGTCTTTCGTTCGCACCATAATCCTGTGAATCCTATTAAACCTGTCAAAATGATTAAATAACGAAAGACCCGAAAGTGAGAGCGATTAAAGAACCGTCATCAGTACCTGACGAATCTTTTCACACACATCATCAAATAATATTCCCTTTGCATAAGAAAATTCACGGCAGTACTTAGCCCAGCGTTCATGCATCGCTTTTGAATCTTTTATCAGTTTCAAACCGGATGACCAGTTTTCAAGTATTTCTTCCGTGCCACGATGAGTTACAGTAGATTGCAATGCATTCGATAAACGTGCATTATCATACTTTACTGTGCTCAGAATCATATATGCATCATAATAGTCGCGAGGACGTGTCGAAAGAACGCCAAGAGACAGTATTGCCTCAACTTTTTCCGCCAGCACCGTTTCGATTGTGTATGCTTTGATTCGAAAGTTACCATTAGGCGTAAAACGACTCATAAAGATGAAATCTTGCGGTTCAGGAGTTATCGCATCCCCAGTCGATATATCAATCGAAAATGGCACAACAATTCCCTTGTATGTTGCAATCAGTTTTACTCTGAAACCACCGTACATATCATCATGACGAATCGGTGCAATTGATTTCAATTCCCAACTTATGTCATCATCTAAATCTACTTTAAACACCATCCCGAGATATCGAGTTATCGTATCTTCAGAAAGTTTCGCGCCTAACATCGTCAGATCAATATCCATCGTTGATCTCTTCGATAGACCAAGATACTGAGATATCAATGTTCCACCTTTAACTATCAGATTCTTTCGAATTGTTGTCTTGGATAGTCTTGCGAAGAAACGCTCAAACATAAAATTCTGCAACACCACTTGCGCAGGAATCTGCTCCTCCTTCGCAATACGCTTTATCATCGCTTTAAAACTCATCTGCTCTGCGCTCATAGTATCACCTCGAAAATCTTATCAACCTTGTTTGCAATACCCATACATTGAGCATACTCTCCAAGCCGTGAAATGTTGTGCGATTTATCGGCGGCGTACGCTTTTATTGTCGAAAGAAAAAGCTCCTCATCCAGGCGCCGCCGATTTCTGATGAAATCGCATATCGTCCGCTCTAAATTGTAACAAGGTACGGTATTGCCGAACTGAGTCGCAACATCTGTTCGACCTAAATCAAAGAGCTCATCTTTCACATAAAAGCAGATTAAATCCTGTCTTAAAGAAACTGGCATTGTATCTCCCGACTTAACCGTAACATAGTGATTGAATGGTGTTCGCTCTGACTTTCCCAAAAGGAACAACGCTGTAGTATGAGAAAACACCATCTTTTCATTTCGCTTTGAAAGCGCAAAAATCTCATCCGGTAAAGCATCTACGCTTGTATAAAGCCCTCTTCCGACACGTTCGAGCAGACCTGCCGATACATATCTTCCAAGCATAGTACGAGAAATCCCAAGCGCACAGATATCTTGAGATGTAATCGTTCCCTTTTGTTTAGCGAGAACATCAGTTATGGTTTTTGGTATTTTCATTGTTTACTAATATGCCGAAATTATATCTAACTTCGGTTGTTTTGTCAACCGGGCTATTCTCTTGCCAGTTGCCAATTTAGGCGAAGATTAAAGGTGAAGGTTAAGAGTGGATTTTTATCACAGAGACTCAAAGAGCTAGCATTGTGCGCCTCTCCGCTCTGTGCCTCTTTGCCTTCGTGACTCTGTGTTAAAAAGAAAATGAGAATTCTATGCGGAAAAATCTTGGGGAATATTAGTCTCACTTCGCGTTCCGCGAGAGACTGTGAGAGATGCCTTGGCTGAAATTCAAAGAGAGGCAAAATGCAGTTGAGTTACAAAGTATTTTCTTTTATTGAAAAGTTGTTGGTGTGTCGCGCAAAACGATAGCGGATATGATAGAATAATCACATATGACATACGCTATAGACAGTTTAGAAAATAAGGCTAACTAAAATTCTATGAAATCTAAAGATGAAATCATTGATGTGCTTTGCAATGAAGTTGGTGCGGCAGTTTATGCCGGTGAATGCGATGCTTCATTGATTGGGCGCGAGTTTGTTCATTTTAAGGGCGGGCGTTATCGACTGCTGGGGTTTGCACGCTCCTCGGAGAGTGAGGAACTAATGGTTGTTTATCAGACACTCTATGGTGAGTCGGGGATGTGGGTGCGCCCGGCGAAAATGTTCTTCGAAAATATTACGCACGATGGCGTAACTCAACCACGCTTTAAACCTCTTTAGTCTACCTTCACATTTTTAAAAATGCGAAGGTAGGGAACGGTGTTTGTGCTTGCTGAATAAGGAGGAAATATGAATTGGCTTATTTTGACATTGGCCGGTGGATTTGAGGTTGCATGGGCAATCGCATTGAAATATTCCAATGGTTTTCGCAATCCAGTTGCTGCTGTGCTATGCGTTGTTTCAATGATACTGAGCGTGTGGCTACTTTCGATAGCGATGCGCACAATTCCGATGGGGACAGCGTATGCAATCTGGACGGGAATCGGTGCCGTCGGAAGTGTTGCGGCGGGTATCGTGCTTTTCGGCGAGCCAGCGGCAGCGCTCCGGCTCCTCTCCGCAGCGCTGATCGTCGTCGGCATTTTCGGACTTAAGCTGACGGCGAGTTAAGATGGCGTTCTCGTTGTCTCTTGCTGATAGAGGTAACAAGGGAGTATTCTGATGGTTGTGTATAGGAAACACAATGTTCGGAAAAGTAAACTTAATGTTCCATCAACGGTTT
>CAJGDE010000040.1 GCA_904502135.1 Kiritimatiellia bacterium | reverse complement strand
GATGATAAGTTTGTCGAACGCGCCATCCGTGACAATCAGGATAAGTTTCTTGATGTATTCAAATCAGAATTAAGAAAGGCACTCCCAAAATGAAAAAATGCTCATACGAAGAATCCCTCACACTCGCAGAAGAAGTCTGCGCCGGGTATATCGCCGAAAAACTCGGTATTCCCGACCATGCCCTTTTTCTTGGCATGAATCCGGGAAACGCCGAATGCGCCGTATTCGATATCGGCCAAAGCTACACGGGCGACTTAAACACCTTCCAATCCCCTTGCGCCCATTTCCGCGCACAGCTTGACCTTTACAGCCGTGATCGTGCAGAACTCCAGCGGCTTATCATGCGTTGTCGCCACTTTATGCCTATCGATGCCGACCACGATCCGGACGGCCTTTTAGAGCGCGGCAACGTCATTCAGCTGCGTCTTTCGGCGGAAGCGGCGAACCCATCGGCAATCAAGACGGTAGAGCTTGAGATTTCAACTGACCAGAAGAAACTCGCCGCATGGACGGTGACTGTCACCTTCGACGTCGTATTTTTGACTTAAACGCCATAAGTAGAAGAAGGAGAAATGTTCGAATGTTCGAATGTTCGAATGATCGAATGTTCGAATGAAAATAAGGAATCATCCATCTGTTTCTAACACTCAAACATTAAAGAAAGGCAAGCCAATGGCAAGTAAAGTAATATTCTTCAACCCCGATTCTGTCATCGGCGAACTCGCCGACTGGGAGATTCAAGAGGGTTCTAACCCCAATGTCACGCGCCAGCGGGCGCAGGAACTCAAAGCGAACGGCGACGAACTCCAGAGCGTTCAGTACGGTGCGCAAGTTGCCTATTCGATGAACTACAAAGGCAAGAAGGTAACGGGCGATGCGCTCGTAATTCCCGCACCCGGCTCAATCAAGAACGGCAAGCATGTCGATTCCGTCGAAGTCAGCTATACACAGACCGACTTCCCCGCTCTCGCCGTCGCCGCCCACGCACACGCCGCGCTCGATGGTACACCTGAAGGACACGACGAATGCCGCGTTTACACGCCTGGCGTTGTATTGCCGCCCCGCGCGATCGGCGTTCCGTCCACGCTCAAAGATACGGACGGCGAAACGGTCTTTACCTGCCCTGAAGGTGTGGGTATGCGCTCTCTTACCTATTTGCTTGCCATTAACCACATTGACGAAATGGACGGCGAAGGCGGACATCTTGCCGGGCAGAATCACGACGGCACAGAGACGATCACGCTCGACTTTACCGGCGAAGTCGACATTGCCGACCTCGGTATCGGGGATTCTTGGCTGCTTCCCGATACGGAAGGCAAGACGCGCACCAACACGGGCGCCCACACGACGAGCGTCACGCTTACCCGTCACATCGGTTTTGATACAGAAGCCACTCCTGTTGGCGCAGAGAACTGATGAGCCGCCGCCTCCAGAGCGTCCTCGCCGACTTGCATGACCGCTACGGCGCAACGGCGGCCGACTTGACCGCCGACGAGCTGGAGGCGTTAGTTTTCGCCTGCAAGCGCGTTGATAACCCCTTCTCGGAAATCAATGCCGAACTCATGGAGCTGCCCATCCACGTCTGCAAGGGTGTTTGGATGTGGCCGCTTACGGCAGGCGCGGCGGTGTGGCTTACGGAATATGCGTCGAAGTGGTGGAAACCGACCTCGACGATGTACCGCTGGGCGCAAGCGTATGCGCTCGTAAACGGGCGCAATGAGGGCGCGTTTCTCTCCCTCGATACGAAATGGCGGGCGCGTGCGGCGATCCTTAAAACAGCCCTTTCTTTCGGCTGCCATGTCGGAGAGCTTAACGCCGCCATCGATCGCGCTTATGGCGTTGACCCGTATCATGTAAAGCCGAAAGTGACGAAACATGATGAGCAGGAGGACGTCGATTTTGCCGCCCTTGTCGCACGGCTTGAAGTCTCAAGCGGCATAAGCGTCGATCAATGGCTCTGGGGGCGTTCGCTCGTTTCGATGATGAAATCCTACCGGGAACTCTCCGCGCTTGCCAAAGCGGTATTTGTCGGCGAAAAAGCGAATGCGCAGATGGAACTTGACGAAGCGGTAGCCAACCTTGCGCGGATATGCGCGAAAATCGGGGAAAGACTGAAAGAGCGAAATGAAGAAAGCAATTGAGTATATTATCCGGGCGAAAGACGCAACCGGCGCAGGCATTAAGTCTGCGATGGGGCGGATAAAATCGCTTGCCGCGGGAATCGGCCGCAACCTCACAAACATTCAAAGCGGTCTATCGATGGCGATGGGCGCGGTGCAGAAGTTCGCATCCGTTTTCGCGAAGGCTATCGGCGAGGCGTTCAAGTTTGAGAAAGCGACAAGCGACTTTAAAGTTTTGCTCGGCTCGATTGATAAAGCGAAAGAGCACATGGCGGATTTGCGCTCGTTCGCTGCGTCCACCCCGCTCACATTTGAGGATCTTGCTAAATCGTCAAAACTTCTTCTCTCATTCGGCGCGTCGGTAGATGAAGTAATGCCCGCGATGAAGATGCTGGGCGACATCGCCATGGGCGACGCACAAAAGTTCCAGGGGCTTTCTCTCGTTTTCGCACAGGTAAAGTCTGCCGGGAAACTCATGGGGCAAGACTTACTTCAGATGATCAATCAGGGCTTTAACCCCTTGACGATCATTTCGCAGCAGACCGGGAAATCCATGTCGGAACTCAAAGACATGATGAGCGAGGGGCAAATCTCCTTTGAGATGGTCGCCGAAGCGATGCGCATTGCCACCAGCGAGGGCGGCTTATTCAACAACGCAATGGGCGAGGCGGCAAAGACCGGCGAAGGCATGGTCTCCACGCTCCAGGACAATTGGACGGAAGCGGTACGCACTTTCGGTGAAGCGTTCAGCGACGCGGCGAAAGACGGAATAGGTTCGCTTTCGGGAAAGATTCAGCAACTCACAGAAGACGGAACGATTGCAGTATGGGCGGACAAAGTAAAATCCGCGATTGAAAGCGTAATAAGTTATTTCCGAGATTTCGCCGATGTGTGCGGCGGAGCAATCGATTTTGTATGGAAGAAACTCGGTTTGAGTGACGCATACCGAGGCGTGACGTCAGTTTTTCAAGGTGTATCTGCTGCAGTTGGCACCCTTGCCGGCGGCGGCTCGCTTTCTGACGCTGGCAAGGCATACAAAAAGGCCTCTGTCGAAGAGTTGGCAAAAGGACACTATGCGCGAAAAATGATGGAGAAAGGCTGGATCGGCGGCGAAGCGGTCGAGAACTTTCTTGCGTCCGAGCGTGACGCCAAAATCGGGGAGGAAAAACACGAAAAGGCGATCCGGGAAAAATCAAAGGAAAAGCGATCGCAAAAAAAATCAAGTCCTACCGAACCTGCCGAGAAGAAAAAAGAAAAGAAGTCTCTCAAAGACTTGATGAATGATGCCGACGCGAAGAAAAATGCCAAAGCTGAAGCGGAAGCCAAGAAAAAAGCGGCGAAGGATGCGGCGAAGGCCGCCGCGGATGCTGAAAAAGAAGAAAGAGAAAAACTCGAAAAGAAAATTGCCGCACAGCGTAAGAAACTGATAGCAGAGGAAATGGCCGCACGAACTGAAGCGCAGATGGCTCAAGACCGTCTATCTGCCGCGCAAGAGAAGTCCCGGCAGGCGTGGGGATGGTATCGTGATAAAGATTCCCTTGCCCAACAGCTTGAAGAGGAACGTGCGGAAGCGGCCGCGCAAAAGCAGTTTGAGAAAGACTTTGAGAAGCTTCGCTTCCGCCGCGACTGGCGCACAGCCGCCGCTTACGGCTCGGGCAAGATGGGTGCGTTGTCGCTCGATGAAGAAGCCGTTCGCCGCGTCGCTATTGCACGTGAAGAAGAAGCCGCCGCTAAGGAATACGCAAAGCAGACGGCAGAAGAGTGCGCACGCTCCGCCGCCGCGCTCGAAGCGATTCAGAACACAATTTGCACGGAGGGTTAAGGTATGGCTATAACAAGTGCAACTCCCATCAGTTTTAAAACTAAAGAAGGCGCATCAGAGCCGCAGCAGGCGTTTGATATCACCATAAAAACGCCGCGCATTACCGATGAAAACGGCAATGTCACCAGTTGGTATTATCACCATTTCGTCGGCGACTTACATACGAAAACTCTTATCGTCGAGGGGCGCGGATATCACGCAGGCAACTTACCCGCATTTGGTTCGACTGTCGTCACCAAAGGCTGGAGCATTCCAGACGGTGATGGCTCGGTTGCGACTGAAGGGTCTTTTTACGCAAAAACGGTAGTTGTTGAAGGACATCGCATTAACGAAGTTGGTATGTGGCGAGTCACAAAGACTGTCACGATCAAGGTTCTTTATGTAAACGGCGTGAGAGCAACGGATTCTTACGGCGTTGTCGGCGTTGAAAACTTTGGAGCGGGAGATTACAAAATATGAATGAATTATCTTCTCCTGTAAAAAACATCTTCTCAAAAGCCGCGCTTGCAATGCTTAACGCTTGCGCGAGATTCGCCTATAACCTTTCGCAGGGGCTTGGAATCAAGATTTTGAAAAAAGGCGGATCTGTTGTCATCGGCATTGATGAAGATGGTCTTTCGAGGTGGTTTAAAAAGAACGTAGGCTCAAACATTATAGGAAAAAAAAACGCGGGCGGAGATTCCCAAGAACACTTGGTGGGTTTGCCTAAAGCATTTCAGTTAGATAAGACTAAATGGACGCGCTTATCTGCCGTTAATGGAGTAAAGATGCAAATCGTTTCTCGCACTGTGCGTTCTGCCGACTGTGATTATCATTTCTGGCGATGGGCTTCATTCGACGAACACGGCGCACTTTACGAAGTGAGCGAAGAGCAAGGCGTTTACACTTCCGTAAATTACGAAGGTTATTTAGGTGACATCTAAAACAATCTAACGCAAAGGAATGACTATGAGAACATTAAGAATTGATAATCGATACCGCCTCATGCCCGATATTACTGTCGGACGTGGCTCTGTTTGCCGCCTCACGATAACGGGCGTAGAAAACGACCTTGATAATGTGCAAGTGCATTTCGGTAAGGCATCTGACGCGTCGACAAACGTCGTTATATGCCAAAAGCGAAGCGGTGGGGAATGGCATTGCTACGCTAACGGCTTTTACTTTCTCGATGAAGGCGTTGCAAATTACCACATAACCGCTCGCACTCCTGAAGGCGATAGCTGTTATCTTGGCGGCGGAAAATTGAGGATTATTCCCTCCATCTTAAATGTCGATCCCGAAAACGCGCCGATTATTCCTGAAGACACTTATGTTCGTGGCTCAAACGGTCTTTATTATAAGCTTACCGCCGAATTAGACGCGGACGGTGTGCCTTACATGATTGTATCTCCTAAGGGGGTGACGAAATGATTAAAAGGTTAATATTCTTTGCATCCGCATTTCTCTCGTTCGCTCTTTTCGCGGCAAAAGACGACACGGCCGTTGCTAACCGCAAATGGGTGCGCGAATTTATTGCGGGAAACGCCGCGCAGATAATGAATGATGATGAAATTCATGCTGACGGCACAAACGCTTGGATCTACGAGAAAAAGGTAATAGACGGTGTTATTACCAACGTTCGGCAAGATCTCACGGTAAAGCTTATCGAAGAATACGGCAACAAGCCGGGAGCCATAATACTTTCCTCGACAAATCCAAAGCTCAAAGGCGGTAATCTCGGGTGTATCGATTATTTTCATACAATCCCCGAAATTCCAAGCGAAACTCGCCCCACTCTCGTAAATACATCCTCGCGCCACACCTACACGGCAAAAGACGGCGAGACAATTGATGCGGGATATGCGTTTTTTGCTCTCGCGCTTACACAAACAAAAACTGACCCTCAAGGCGAGTATAAAACATACTCTGTAGCATATACCCATCAAGCAATGAGATATCGCCGCGAAGTTACTTCAGACGAAATCACCAGTGCGAAAGACATCCTCAGTGTTACGGATAAAATCGAATACACGTCTATATCTGGCGAGGTGGAGCGGCAAGAAGTTTATTTGTACAAAATCAAAGGCGCATTCCTTTCTGACTTTTCTTTCAACGCCGCAACAGCTCCCCACAGCAATGAAGGGACATCAGTATGGATGCCGGATGCAGAAAAGATACCGCGAAGATATCTCTCTTTTGCCGCAAAGAAAGATGTTGTTTTGTTTAAAAACACCCCTTCCATACTTGACTTGTTTTTTCCTCGCGCCTTTGCCGCTGATATAACTCAAACATACATATCTGGGCTTGAACTTTTGCCATATCCGGTTATCGACACATATATTGATTCTTTTGCGTTTGCAAGTAGCGACATCACGAAAGATACGCACATAGCAGATCCTAAAATATCGCCGTCGCCAACGGAATGGCAAGACCCCATGAGGTGGTTTCAAAGTTATCCGAATGACCCATTCCCTTTAAAAGTTTTAGTCCAGTTTGACGATCCCGATTTTGGCACATACACACGCGAGAAAAGAATTAACAACCTTAAGACATTGCAAAATCTCAATGGTGTAGAGATTGTAAGGCCTTACCCGTTCCCCTCTTTCAGAGAAAAGGACATCCACAAATATTGCGACAGAGGAGATCATATTTGGGGAGCTGACTGCAAGTGCATTATCTGCAAGGTGCAACGGGAACACAATTACACTTTTGACTTTGTAGGCGAGGGAGAATGCGCAAGATGCTCTAATCACTTATCGGAATATGAAGACGACAAAGACGGCGTTCCATATCCGACAGGCGAAAAAAAGGAGGTCTGCAACAAACATTGCGACTTAGACGATGAAACTTTCCATCGCGGCTGGCATGATGTTGATTTCCCAGATGTCGATGATTTATATTGCGACTGTGATTGCGAATTTTTCCACAACAAAAAAACAATGAAGCACCAATTCCCTTCAGAGGAAAGCTTAGATAGCGACAATACCGTTTGGTTGGACACAAACGATGGTCTGCACCATTATGCCGACCTCAGATGTGAGCGCGATTGTGGCGGCTCAAAAAAAGTGTTAAGGGATCATAAGACGGATGAATCCACCCCCCTCCCGGATGGCGTAGAGCAGGTGTATCAATATGTCAATGAACACTCCCACAAAAAATACGCTGCATGCTCTGCAAGCGGATGTACTTTTGTCGGCTGGATAGAAGAGCCTCACGACATTGACGAAGAAACATGCTGGTGCGATAAGTGCAAAAGTTACTGCCATCAGTATGAGGGCTTACAATGCGGCTTAATGGTTAATTTTTACTGCTCTCGTTGCGGACAATCAAAAGGTGCCGACAAAGACGAGCATATGTATGGATATGCCCTCACGGAAGAAGACGAAGACTTCGAGAAAGCCGACACCCATCACCGGTGTTTTTGTGGCGAGGGAGAGTTAGAGAAGCATATTTTTGAAAATGGAAAGTGTGTTGTCTGTGGCTATGGCGAAAAGACACCTCCTACCCATAGATGTAGATATAAGAGTTACAAAAACAACCTGTCAAACACTGATGAAAATCACACAGAATCTTCGCCGGGAATATTCCCAGATGATCCTGATAACTCTACCGGCAAAAGCTGTACTTCTTGCAACAGAAACATTACAGAAGACATTCCGGAACACCACAGGGCAAGAATCAAAGATGTTTTGGGGTATGAGCCATCTGATGTGCCTTGGTGTTGGCATGATTCAACAGCCAAATGTACAAGTTCCCACAACAACTCTTTCGGCTTACACGTGACCAATTCTACAAGCTATGCTATAGGAGAGGATTTAGGTTTAGGAATGACATTTAATTTTGTCGCGGAGCTTGCCAATTCATGGCTCGGCACATACACAAGAATAGCAAAAAATCAACAAATGGACGTCGCCTTTATGACTACGATTCATTATCCATACGATATTGTAAGCACTCTAACCGTAACGCAATTTTTATATTTTGTCGACCATGTTATGGTAAAGCCCAAAGAACATCTTGTATATGGCGAACTCGACTATATGGGGGAGACCGTAAAAGATGAAGAATCTGGCAATATTGGTATCAAGTGGCACTAAAAAAGGAGACAACATGAAAAATCTGATTTACTTAACTGTTCTTTACACCGGCTCAACACTTTTTGCGACGGTGCATCTTGGCTCGCACGTTTTGAATGGCGCAAAACATACAGAGCGAACGGTTGCGATAGGGGATAACGCATTATCTCGCGCCGAAAATATTACTGATAGCATTGTCATCGGAGATGCTGTCGGCTTAATGATGAAATCAAATAATAATGTTATCGCCATAGGGAAAGGCGCGCTATCTGGCACCGAACATGTCGACGGGACCGTAGCGATTGGCCAATATGAAATGTTTGGCGAAAGCTACAACCGCGACACCACATCGATTAACGGCAAGCAATTATGGATATCGAAACCATTGGAAGCTTTTTGTATTAACCCGAATAAAGAAAGAGACATAACAAAAACCCCCTTTTATTACATTAACGGAGAGCTACACATCAATGCGCCGATTGTATATGAGGGCGCATTTATAGGTGGCGTGGGCGATGCACAATATGATATGTATCTTTCGGAAAATGGCGATGATGCCAACCATGGCCACTCTCCATACAAAGCGAAGAAAACGATTGGCGGCGTTTATGCGACGGCGACAGACGGTATGCGCATTGGTGTATTGCCCGGCTCTTACTTGCCGCCAAGTAACGATGATCCTGCAGGAGATGTCCCTTATCTCATAGCAACGACAAACCGACTTGAATTTGTTGCAATAGAGGGCAAAGAAAAAACTTCCATCGTCGGCGTTTACGAAAATGAAGATGGGTTTAATGATGGCTTTCACCATACCTTGGCGTTTGAGTCGGGGCCGCAGACATTTCGCGGTTTTACCATCAAGAATCTCGGCGGATGGAAAAAAAATATCAATAGCGGAACATCAAAAACCATAGCACCGATTGCCAGTTGCGTCGCGTTCATTGATTGCGCCATTGAAAATGACATTTTAAGATGTTTCTTTACTTTCTCCGGATTTAATTCATGTTCCTTTGAAAATACATCAATTACTGCTAATAAGTGGTGCTATACCGGTATTAGCTCCAATGCAGACGCATTGTTTGCTGGTTGCGGTATGTATAATTGCAAAGTCTCAATTACGGATGTAGAAAATATTCCGCGCAGCGATGGAATGATAGGAATCTATAGATTTTTTCACGCTGGCGAATTTAGATCCACCTTATTTTTACTTCCCCCTTTCAAGGACGAAAAAGAATTTGATGCAAAGGCTAAACCAATATTCGAGGATTGTACAATCATCTACGATGTAACATTAGACAACCGCACCCATAAGCGTTTTTTTGGTGCAGCTACTACCAACTGCTATTTTGCCATTGGCGATAATGAAGCATTGTCTATCAGCACACAAAACGTATACGCGACAAGTTGGACGAATACATTGCTTAATGCCGAATATGTCGCCACAAGTATCGATTGCCCGGCCGTGCGCGATGATGGACGCAAAGATGCCGGATGGAAAGATTCTGGGCTTGGCTGGCAAAAGAGTTTTTCAAGCCGTGCGAATATTAAATTAGAGGATGGCGTTTTAGTTGTCTATCAAGGCGGTGTAAAGATAGGCTCTATCGCAATGGAACCAAGCGCAACGACCTTAAACGCCCCACGTCCAACAACGACGGCCACAACACCTGAAGAACATGAAGATGAAAGCGAAGCGTCCCCAATTATTTTAATGCCGCTCAAATAATTTAGACCCGTCCTCCATAATTAGAGGAGGACTGCCATGATAAAAATCTTCAAAGGTGACGATTCGCCGTTAATTAAACTCGCGCTTGCCGATGGTTTTGATTATTCAAACGCAAGCGTAGAGGTTAATTATCAGGGCGCCAAGAGAGTTTTCGAGAATGTAACAAACGGCGACATTATCTCATTCACATTCTCGCGCGAAGAAACCGCACCGATGATTCTTGGCGTGTGGCCTGTTAAGATCTCTATCAGACAGGGCGATCGCTTCGTTACCCTAACGAACACAAAGGTTAAAATTGCAGTCACCGACACGGCCGATGAAGTTTTTGAAGGCGAGCCTATCGGCGTAGACATAAGATGTGGCCTTTTCGGCATTGAGGGCTTGCCGGAACGCTTCACCGATAACGACGTCCAATCAAAACTAAACGAAATTATCCGTCGCCTTGGCGGGAAAGTCGAGGACTAAAAATGAATATGTTACTTGCAATTATCCTTGCCGCGACTGTTACCACCGCACCCAAAGGGAAAATACACAACACCGATCCAATTGTCACGAATGTAAGCTTTGAGGGGTTGGCGAAGAGCGACGAAGTAATGCCCATAGCAGGCGAATACTGGAAGGCGTCAACCGATGAATATGGAGTTCATATTCGCCAGAGCACCGAATGGCAAGATTCCTTTCTTTCGATTGCCCCTCAGTATTTATACGCATACAGTAGAGATGTGTACAGTGGAAATCCCAGCGAATACACTTATTTCTATGCGGGTGGTATGGCCGTAGGTGACCGCTATTTTCGGAAAGAAGGAATATCAGACACTATTTCCTTTTACCATATGTACTTCCCAGAAATTGAGAAAGACGAAACATTCGCTATGCGAAGCGACATTGAGAGAGCGACAAACAACATCCCTCAGGTAGTCACCAATGTTGTGCGCAATGTTCAAGGCCTCGTCTACGATGAAAAACTTGGTATCACTTGGAAGCAGACAATGTATGATGGAAATCTATACTATATCGCCGTCACTAACGCAAATATCACGGAGGTTAAATAAATGATGAAGCAGTTTTTATTGGAATTACTTGATATACTAAAAATGTTTTTACTTGCCGCGTTTTTATTATATTCGCCTCTAATTGGTATATGGTGTGCGATGTGGTGGCATTATGGCTTTGAAGCAGTAATGGAGGTTTTCAAATGACACTTCCAATTTTGATTTTCGCAGCGGCTGTAACCGTCTCAAACAAGGTTGTGTTTGTGGATCAAGACGGAAAGAATAATGCGCCAGAGGTAATCGCGTCTGTTAGCGACATGGCTGCGAATAAAACGGAAATCGCCATTGCGCAAGCGGCGGCAACGGCGGCAGAAAAGGCGGCGCGTCAAGGTACTAACCTTGTAGCGTCAACCGTGCAGGCGATTACCGAAAATGAATTTGTCGTTTATCGGCGCGGCTTTACTGATTCCCTCGGCGTGATGGTCGCATTGCCGCCTGACACAAAGTGCATCATCACATCATGCACGCTGAATATCGCAACGGACGGCAAAGGTAATGTGCAACACGAACTCGTCTATGCGACAACCTCAGACGCAAGTGCCGTGCCGCCGGGCATAAAACACTCCTCTACCATCGCGGGCGGCAAAGACGCGATGAAGGCTCTCGATACGACGATTGAGAAAACGAATCTCGCAACGACTTACGAGGATAAAGACGGCACGGTTTATAACTACATGTACTCAGTCAAGTTCTGGTTGCCGGTTGCCTCTCAGGGCTTCTTCATCGTCTATCTTGACGCAGATGCGGCAGATGGCGAGGGTATGACGTTTGACATCAAGGGCGGCATAACAGGCGGTCTTACAGTTGATGTCGTTGCTGGCCCAGATACGCTTGGATTTAAGGGCGGCTTATTGATGGAGATTAAGCGATGATAAAAACCATTAAAGAGCGTATGCGAGCTTGCGGCTGGGGCTGGATAATCCTCGCCGTACTGATGACTATCTTCGCCGGGAGTAAACCGCCATCACCGCCTACCGTCGTTGAAAAAGGCATTAAGCTTACTACCTTCTCAGCTCCGATAACAGGCGGCATGAATATCGGTTGGGAGGTTGAAGACGATAGAATCACCCTAGGCGAAGATGAATTTATCGTTGAATATCAAGAACGGCAAATACCTTCTCGCACGGGCTGGTCGCAATGGCGGGAAGCGGGTCGCACAAAAGAAACCGACTTTCACGCCGACGGCTTTTGGCGCAATCGTGATGTGAGACTTCGCATCCGCGTAAATAAGGGGGCGATTTCAAAATGATTACATTACTTGCCATTATCCTTGCAACGATCGCGCCGATTGCTGAAGATGAAAAGGCGGCGACAAATCTCGTTATCACGTCTGATGAAGTTATGGAGTTAGGCCTATCGCGCCAAGCGTTGCTCGATGGCGGAAATGGCAAAGTGATAGACCGCTCGGGAACTGTCGTATCTCACGCTGACGCTGCGGCACAAATGGCTCTTGCAACCAATCTGCAGGAGATTGCCAGAGCGACTGCAGGCGGCGTCACCAACGCCCTTCAATCGCTTTGGGATGTCACTAATCAAATACCGTCTCACGCGGAGCATATCGCGCTATATGTGCCGCGCCAGCGAACCCCTTTAAACCTTACAGGCGAGGTTATTTCTGAAGGCTCGGACGGCGTTACTGATTGGCAAATCGTAAAGTATTCTCAACTCCTTACAATCGCGCCGAATAGGCATATAGAATACACCTACCTCAATGTCACGGCGACCGTCGAATGCGTCTGGGATAAGTGGGAAAAAGACTCTTACACTCACCGCTGCACCTTCATACGGCCAACGGCATTAAGGGGTAAACTTATCAACAGTAGATGGCACGAAACCATCGGCGGCGCCAAAGGCTTTGATTTCGGCTCTGCGCTCGTTACAGTCGACGGTGAGCCTACATACACAGGTGTTTGGACAAACGCGCTCACGGGCGAAATTTACAACTTTAGAAACGGCATAAACTTAAAACAAACAAAGGAGGTTAGCGAAAATGAATAAAAACAAAGTGACCATGGGGCTTGCGCTCCTTCTCTCGATGACTGCGATAATGTCTATCGCCGCCGCAAACGATATCGCAACGCGATACATTAAAGAGCGGACGCGCATCGTCGCGCAAGACACTGAAACCATTCCCGGCAAGGTTATTACGCATTATCGCAAGGGCAAAAAATTCTGGGCAACGACAAACGTTATCGCAGTTATTAACAGAGTTATCGACCGCCCTGTTAAGTATTCAAAGCTTAAGCTCATTGTCGCGGCGAAGGCGGCTGGCAAATGGGCTGATGTCAAAGCGGCCATTCAGGCGATGGATCTTGAAGATGAATGGAACGCTTGCCAGTTTATCACTTCGGATTACCCAGCTTATGTCTCTGCCACTAACACCGTTATCACGCGTGGCATCGCTACCGAGGCAGAGGTTAAAGCATTTATGCGCCGGGCGGAGGACAATTAACCATGTGCGACAAGGTTCATTTCGAAAAGCTTGAAGAGCGCGTAGAAGCACTTGAAAAAGACTATGCGCGTCATCAGGCGGTAAGCGGCGAACAGATCAAGACGCTCTTTAACGCAGTGCAGCGGCTCTTTTGGCTCTCCTGCATCTTTAGTGGCTTACTACTCTTAACGGTTATTTACGGTGCGATCGGCGAGCGTGGCTTCCATCACGTGACAGACGCGGCAAAAAATTTGACCGTTAAACCATAAGTAGAAAGGAACAACAAAAATGAATCTTTGGAATAAACTCACTCTTGGCACCAAGTTTCTTTTCGGCGGCTGGGAATCGGCTCTCGATTACCTTCTTGGGTTTCTCAACACCTATCTCGCAAAAGATGGTGTTTCCGAAAAAGTTACTAAAGTGCGCGAGACTTGCGCATGGGCTCTCGATTGGCTTTTGAAGCTTCGCGTCTATGTGCCTACCAAATGGCACAATGAATACAACGCCATCACGGATGTGGTCGCGGATGTAATCGCCGTCGCCAATGATGGCATGCTCACGGCCGCCGAATTAGCCGGTCTTGCTACATCGTTCAAAGAAGCCAAAGCAATGTGGGATGCGGACTGATGAAGTACTTTCTCGCCATACTTCCCCTACTCGCCCTTGCTGGCTGCCAAAGCCCGCGAACGAGCTACACCAACGGGTTTATCGTTTGGTGTTCGACATCCGCCATCGGCATCGGCTGGGGTGAGTACATCGAGGTCGCCGCTGGCGGTAAACTTAAAAGAGTGATATCCGGCAAGGATATCGAAAAAAGCGAGCTTCTTATTGATAACAGCTTAACACCAATCAACCAAAGCAAGCAGATGGAGCGGGAATACCGTAGTCCATCCTTGTAGGGGCGGACATCCGTACGCAAGTCCCATTGACACGCCGCCGGTAAAGCGTGGAGACCCCAAAAGTCCGGCTTCACAATTTCTGGCCAGAGGTCTTTGCGCTCCTTTCGCTCCTACTGGCCACCCCCGCCGGAGGTTACGCCCATAACCGATGATGGCGGGGATTTTATTTTTCACCCTAACGCTTCAACGGCAGGCGCGGCCTTCTCAATACATTCATCCTCAAGGGCTTCGAAAGAATAACGGTCCGTCACTGCCGCCCCCATTGAATGTCCAAGGACGGCGCGGCAAGCCTCAAGGCCGAACTTGCGTCTAACCTCAGTAGCGAATGCGTGGCGAAGCCTATTCGCGCCCCAGCGATCAATCCCTGCACGATCACACGCAGCATGAATAGTCTTGGTATATGAGCAAGTATCCCAATGATTGCGCGGCACACGCACGGCGTGAGGGTCTTTACGGTCGTATCTCGATGGTGATGTGGCGTTCGCCCTTAACTCCGCCATACGCTCGGCAACTGCCGAAATCGGCGAGAATGGATATTCGCCGACCTGATGGCGCAACAGGATTTCCCTTGCCCGTGGCCCGATAAGAATTACCCGCGGAAGATTGCGCCATTCGTTTTTGTGGTGCTGCGGCCGATATAGCCACGGAGACATAGACTGATCAATATCAACCCAGCGCATAGCACAGAGTTCTTCAGGGCGCATACCAGTCAAGCGATGGACGCGCACCATATCGGCCGTGTTCGGCATCATGTGCTTAAGTGTCGCATTGATGATGACATCGTTAACCGGGCGGATTGGCGGCGTCTCATGCGCGGCAGTGCGACCTCGCTTAAGCGGTTGCACTTGAGAGAGTTCCGCTTTAACATTTGCGCGGATTAGCCCCTCGTCTAACGCCCACGGCAGGAGGCGGTTGGCGATAATGCGCATGTAACGGTTGATTGTGTTGCGCGAAAGCCCCTGGCGAATCATCGCATCACGAACGCCGACCATATCAGTATGCACCAATTCGGCAATGTGCCTATTCCCGAACATCTCACGAAACGGCCTGATGGCGCAAGTAACCGTGCTCACTTCACTACCACCGCGATAATAAGTCTCTGCGTTGCGCAGATACGCGGTGCAGATGTCATCTACTGTACGCGATGATGGCGAGACACGATATTGCCGCGTGGCTTCTTCCCATAAGCGATGTGCAGCTTCTATGGCCATTTCTTTGGGACGGTCACTTCTCATGGCTTTATCAGACCCTGGAGCGCACAGCGGATGTTTTCTTCGCTTTTCTTCGCCGGGAAGCTTAACGTCTACATACCAATACCCGTTGTTGTCGTACACTGAGCCGCGTGGTTTACGGCAGTCCTTTCGTTTCATTTTCGCCCTTCTCGAACATTTTAGGGTAAAAAAAGTGCCCTAAAGTGCCCTAAAACCCGAAAAGGCGGAACTAAACCCAATCGCTTATTTTACAAAAATCGCACGGCAATGCAATTTATCGGGATTTTTATTGGTCGGAGCGGTGGGATTTGAACCCACGGCCTTTTGCTCCCGAAGCAAACGCGCTACCAGACTGCGCTACGCTCCGAACAAGATTGGCGCATATTATACCAAATAATCCGCGCAGATTGCAACATTGGAGAATGGATATCTTGTAATGGTGACAAGACAAAGTAAATGCGACTGCCCGCGAAGCGGGGAGTCGCATTTACTTTGTCATTCTGCCTGGTTGCATTGAATCTGCCTTATCCATAGGGGTTGCATTAACTCTGCCTTAAAGCAAATAACCCTATAATCTG
>CAJGDE010000039.1 GCA_904502135.1 Kiritimatiellia bacterium | reverse complement strand
GTAAAGACGAGATCGCCGGGGTTCATGAGATCAATCATGGAAACGGCGACTTCACAGGCGATCTTATTTCCGTCTTTCGTCTTTCCGTTAGCATCTACTATTACATGCCGCTCACCTTCGATACCCTTGCGGATTCGCTTTACGACATCAGTCGTAAGACCGGGAATATACATGGATATGTGACGGTCTATAACCTCGTCCTGATCGTAGCCGAAGTGCTCGACGGCACGTTCGTTTATTTCGATGATATGACCGCTCGGATCGGTTATGATTACAGCATCGTACATTCCCGCCAAAAACTGACGGAAAAGCGATTTTCTATCTTTTGGTACAAATAACGGCATAGGCGCATATTGTATCAAATAGATGTCGTATTATGCAAATATAGCGCAGACTCAAGAATTTTGCGCCATTTAGACAGGCGCTCTAAACTGTCGCACTCGATAATCATACGCAGATACGGCTCGGTATTTGACTTTCTTACATTAAACCAGCCATCATTATATTCAACTCTAACCCCGTCTATGTCGCTTCTGGCGATCTCTTCGCCTAAATTAGCTTTCGCGCTCTCCAAAACCCTTTTAAGCGCCATATCTTTATCTTCAATACGGTAATTAAGCTCTCCCGAATTGGCATAACGCCCAGAGATTGGAGACATCAGCTGCGAAAACGAAAGGCCTTTGCGCTTAGCAGATGCGATTTCTCCGAGAATCAATAAGGCCGCAAGAATACCTGAATCGCAGCAGTTAAATTCACGAAAATAGTAATGCCCCGCCAATTCTCCGCCGCAGACCGCCTGCGTCTGCCTCAAAGCCGGTTTTGCAAAAGCATGCCCCACAGGCACCATTATGCATTGAGCGCCAAGCTCCTTCATCGCTTCAATGGCTCCGCGTGAAGTGCGTATATCATGAATAACCTTCTCGCCTTCAAGCGACGAGCCTCGCATAACACCCTTAGCGACAAGGGGAATAAGGTAATCGCACTGGACGAAATCTCCGTGCTCATCGACGAACATACATCTGTCGGCATCGCCGTCAAATATAACGCCGCAATCGAGTTTCTTTTCACGGACTAGGCCTGAGAGCTGCTCGCGAGCCTGAGGATTGAGCGGATTTGGGCTATGGGCGGGGAATCTCCCGTCTAAAACGTCATTTATGATATGAGCCGAAGGGAAAAGACGATGCACAAGAAGCGAAGCCATGCCGCATGAGCAATCTACCGCAAAATCGAGATTTCCGAAATCGGGAGACCTCTCTTTCATCCACGAAACGTACCGCGAAATATAATCCATACTCATTCCCCTTTCCCGTTTACTATGCGCTCGACCTCGTTAAGCCCGTCTAAATACCCTACGGGAACAGCGCCCTTGCGCGAGACCTTAAGCCCGTTGTCGGTAGGAGGATTGTGACTTGCCGTGATCATGACGGAAGCGTCGAAATCATCGGCGACCGTAAAGTAATACAGCATCGGCGTGGTGCAAAGCCCCATATCTGTCACCTCTGCACCAGCTTCGCGCAAAGCCTCCACGAGAGCATCTCGAATCGATTCGCTCGTTTCACGGCAGTCATAGCCGACAAGCCAACGCCCACCCCCGACGACTTTAACGAGCGCCGAGCCTATTTTGCGCACGAGAGGAAGATCGAAATCGACCCCGAATGTACCGCGCATATCGTATGCTTTAAAAAATCCCATGCCGAAATTATACCACGAAATTATTGAAAAATCATCCTATTGACGCATAAGGGCTGATTATAGTATAATATCAGCTCTCAGTTTTTCGTGGAGAAAGTTCTTCACAAGGAAAACGAGAATAAAAAAGGTAAATAAAAATGGAAGCATACGCTGTTCTCGAAACTGGCGGCAAGCAGGTGCTTGTTAAGGCCGGTCAGAAGATCGAGATTGAAAAGCTCTCGGTCGAAGTGGGTCAGGAAGTCGTTCTTGACACCGTTTGTGCGCTCTCCGATGGTGAGACGCTCAAGGTTGGTGCCCCTTACGTAGAGGGTGCGAAGGTGACGCTCGTGGTCGATGGCCACAAGCGCGGTCAGAAGGTTGTCAACTTCAAGATGAAGCGCCGCAAAGGCGATCGTCGTAAAGTCGGCCACCGTCAGGAACTCACGGTCGCTACCGTCAAGGCTATCGCCTAAGGAGGTTTTACCATGGCATCTGCAGCATCTGCACGTAACGGTCGCGACTCCAACCCTAAGTATTTGGGTGTCAAGGCTTATGACGGCCAGCTCCTCAAGGCAGGCTCCATCATTGTCCGCCAGCGCGGCACGAAGATCCACCCCGGCAAGAATGTCGGTCAGGGTCGTGACTTCACACTCTTCGCTCTCAAAGAGGGCAAGGTGAAATTCATCAAGGACGGCAAGGTTGTGACGATCGTCGAAGCCTAAGTTTCTTGACTGAACCAATAAAAAAAAATCGCGGCTTATTTAAGCTGCGATTTTTTCATACCCATAACTCTATTAGCAAAGTGAAAAGAAGCTAATCTAAAACTTTTCTTACTTTTAGCCACTTCACTCCCCAGCGAAGAGCCTCTTCATGGCTCGGAAACCAGATATCGATGTGCCTGCCCTTTATCGCGCCGCCTATATCTTCCACTCGCCCGACTCCGTAGCCCGGTATGTAGAGCCTGTCGCCGTACTTGAATTGTTTCAAATCGGCGGCGACCGTTCCGCGCGAGGCCATTTTACCGGACGACGTCAAACCTACTTTTTTAGGCTTGCCCTTAAGGGGCCCGTAATTGTAGACGCTCTGGCCTAAGCCGAAGAAATTGCGGCTCCAGCCGCAGCACTTTCCGCAATTGCAATAGCCGGTAACCTTAAATACCGTAGGGTCCTTCCGATTGA
This sequence comes from Kiritimatiellia bacterium, assembly GCA_904502135.1. Lineage (GTDB taxonomy): Bacteria > Verrucomicrobiota > Kiritimatiellia > RFP12 > UBA1067 > UBA1067. The sequence continues at coordinate 13,050 of CAJGDE010000039.1, read as the reverse complement.
CGGATTTCTGTTTCGGAAAAACACTCTGCTCCCGTTTAAAAAAAACGCTCAGGGCAATTATCGCGAAAAACGCGATAAAAGCCCATAACGTGAAAGCCGGAGATCTGCGCCGAAACTTAACGCTTCGAACCGCGGAAAATAAACGCATAAAGTCCTACGACGGCAAAGCAGATGGCCGGCACAAAGAACGATGCGCGCAGCGTCGCCTGTGAAAGCTTTAAGTCGGGGCTCCATTCCGTCGACGCATTCGGCACGAGAGACGTGAAGATAGATGAGGCATCTCCTATAATGTTGGCCATCCAAGGCGTAATGATCGCCCCGCCCAGAATCGCCATAATCAAACCGGCCGCCCCTAATTTAACGGCTTTCTGATCGAGATTGCCAAGCGCTATACCGTAAATGGTGGGGAACATAAGCGACATAAAGCCGCTCATGGCGACGAGGCAAATGATATTCCAGCTGAACGGAAACTTTCCGACGGTAAAGATGACTTGCGTAGGCAAATATACAACTCCGAGCGTCGATATGACGGCCGCCACGGCAAAAAGCGCCATCATCTTCGCGGGGTTAAAATACTTCATGAGGAAGGTAGCTACCCACCTGCAAACAATGAAAAGCACAATTGCTATAGTATAATATATAGCCGCATCCGCCGGGGTTACGCCAAGCTCGCGCTGACAATAAACGTTAAGCCACGTCCATGCGGCGATCTGCACGCCGACATAGAAGAACTGCGCGATAACACCGCACCAATAACGGGGCGTCGAGAGGAGCGTTTTAAGCATCCCTCTATAAGTGGGCGTGATAAGAACATAGGCGACGGGGCCTAAACATCCAACGAGTATCCACGCGATCTTATTCATCTGCGGGAAAAGGAAATAAAGCACCACCAGCGGAATCGTTGAAAAAAGAGCTGCGATGAGAACGCGCGTCATCGCACCTGAAGAAGAAGATTGCTCATCACGCGATCTTAAAAAGAAAAACCAAATTAAAGCCGCTATCACGCAAAGGCCCACATACGGGGCGCACACCCAGAAGAGTTCATGATTGATTATGGCGTCAAGCTGAGCCTTCGGCATCTGAGCGCGCTCTTCTGCAGTAGCGGGATTCAGGTTGGAAAGAATCAACTGCTGCGCAAGAACTATACCGAGCATAGAACCTACAGGATTGAACATCTGGGCGAAATTAAGACGTCTTACCGCCGTCTGACTGTCGCCCAGCGACAAAATATAAGGATTGCACGTCGTTTCCAGAAGCGAACACCCCGCCGCAACGATAAAAATCGCGACAAAATAAATGTCGAACGATTTCGCGACGCAGGCGGGAATGTACAGCAAGGCCCCTAAAATATAAATCGCCAATCCTATCAAGACGCCCTTGCGGTAGGATAACTCCTGCGCAAGGACGCTTGCGAAAATCGCAAGTACCGCATAAGCTCCATAGAATGCAACCTGCACAAGCCCGGCCTTTGACTGATCCATCGTAAAAATACGCTGGAAAGCGGGCACGAGATTGTCGGTCATATTGTTCAGCAATCCCCAAAGGGCAAAGCATGCGACAAGCATCGAAAAGATGCCGAGGAACTTTTTGTCAACTACTGCGATTTTATTTTTCATTTTTACGCCTTATCGATTTGTGGCATAGAGAGGGCCGAAATTCTTACAAGCGCGATAATCGGCGCCCGTAGGATCTTCGCTCGAACCGAAGAGACCCCAGCAATGCGGCTGGAACACCTTCTCTTCGCTGACGTTGTGCATCGCTACAGGGATGCGGAGCATCGAAGCAAGCGTGATAAGATCAGCGCCGATGTGACCGTAGGCGATAGCGCCGTGGTTTGCGGCCCAGGCGTTCATCACAGAGTAGACATCTTTGAAGAAGCCCTTTCCTGTAAGGCGCGGCGTAAACCATGTGCATGGCCATTCGGGGTTGGTGCGAAGCATCAAGGTTTCCTGCTGCTTGGCATCAAGCGAAACAGACCAGCCCTCAGCGATCTGAAGCACGGGCCCCTGACCTTTAACGAGCGCAAGACGGATCATCGTAAGCGGCATCCCCTTGGGAGTCGTGAACGACGAACTGAAGCCGCCGCCGCGGAAATACTCAACGCCTGCGGGAACCCACTTGGTAGCCTTAAGCGTCGCGTCGATATCCTTCTGGGTCACTTCCCACCAATTCTTAAAGACGCTCTTGCCCTTCTCTTTCATTTCGCCCGCGGCGTCAAGGCAGCAGGAGCCGGAATTGATGAGGTGGATGATGCCCGCCTTAGCCTCTTTCGGCAAGCCCTTGCCTGTAGCGCGCTTGACAGCGGAGTCGCTCCAATACGTGCGTACATCCGCGAACATCGAAGCCTTGTTCGTCAAGAGCCACTGGAAGAGCATGCAGATGCCGTTGAGCGCGTCGTTTTCTGTCGCGAGAATCTGAGGCATCTTCTTTCCGTTCCAGTTGAACGAGCTATTGCACATAACCTCAGCGACATCGCCGTTCGGCCAATGATCCGTCCACTGGCGCTGGCCCTGGAAACCGCCCGCGATCGCGTTTCTTCCGACAGCTTCCTCGCCGAAGCCAAGTTCTTTCAACTTGGGATTGCCGGCCATCATATCACGGATGATGATTGACATCTTCGCGATAAATTCCCAGTCGGCATCTTTCTGCTCGCGCGTTTTCTGGATTGCCTTGGGGTTGTAATCCTTACCTTCCTTGAGGTTCTTGCGCATCCACTTGAGAGCTTTTTCGTATTCTTCCTTATCGTAGATGCCCTCCTCCATGCGGCGGAGAATTTCGCATTCATCCATGTTTTCGGTAGCAAGACCGAGATAATCCTGCATGAAATCGACATCCACGAAAGAACCCGCGATACCCATAGAGGAAGTGCCGATAGAAAGATAGCTCTTACCCTTCATCATAGCTACGGCAAGACCCGCTTTGGCGAAGCGAAGAATTTTTTCGGCGACGTCCGCCGGGATTTTTGTCGACTCGTCGCGATTCTGGACTTCGTGCCCGTAAATGCCGTATGCAGGCATTCCGCGCTGTGCGTAGCCGGCGAGCATGCACGCCAAATAAACGGCTCCCGGACGCTCGGTTCCATTAAAACCCCATACGGCCTTAGGCATCTGCGGATCGAGATCCATAGTCTCTGTACCGTAGCACCAGCAAGGTGTCACCGAGAGAGAAACGCCGACATTGTTGTCGCGGAACTTATTCGCGCACATGGCCGCCTCGAAACGTCCACCGATTGTAGTGTCGGCGATGACACATTCAACGGGACTTCCGTCAGGATACTTAAGATTATCGGAAATCAACTTTGCAGCGGCTTGCGCCATCGCCATAGTCTGATCTTCGAGCGATTCGCGCACACCACGCCTGCGGCCATCGATAATTGGACGGATTCCAACCTTTGGAAACCCGTTATCGGTCCATACTGTTTGATTCATTTTCTACCTCCTTGGTTTTATAAAAATTTTCTTAGCCTAATTGAGAAAGAAATCTCAAATCGTTTTCGTACAGCCAGCGTATATCCGGAATACCGTACTTGATCATAGCGATACGCTCAACACCGAAACCGAAAGCATAGCCGGAATATTTTTCGCTGTCGTAGCCCACGTGCTTAAACACTCTCGGGTCAACCATGCCGGCTCCGGCCACTTCGATCCAACCCGACTGCTTGCAGACATTGCAACCCTTGCCCTTGCAGACATGACAGGTAAAGTCCACTTCAACGGAAGGCTCCGTAAACGGGAAGAAGTGAGGCCTGAATCTGACCGTCACGCACTCGCCCATCATCTCGCGCGCAAAATACGCAAGAACGCTCTTTAAATCAGCCAGCGAAACGGGCTTCGTCGCCGTCTCGTCGACATAAAGACCCTCTATCTGATGGAAGTTGGCGGAATGGGTCGCGTCGGTCGTATCTCGGCGATATGTACGCCCTGGGCATATAACACGAACAGGCGGCTTATTCGACATCATTGCGCGAATCTGCACGGGAGAGGTCTGCGTTCTTAAAAGAGAGTCTTCGCCAAACCAGAATGTATCGCTTCTATCCATCGAAGGATGATGCGCTGGCGTATTAAGAGCCGTAAAATTATTGAAACGGTTTTCAATCTCCGGACCATCTGCGACAGTAAACCCAAGCTTGGCGAAAATCGCCGCAGAGTCCTCAATGACGCGCGAAAGCGGATGCTTCGCGCCAAGCCCCCACCAGCGGCCGGGCAACGTCAAATCAGCCTCAACAGTCTTTTCCGCGCTCTGCGAACCGCCCTTAGCCTGAAGAGCCGACTCAACCTGAGCCTTCCACAATTGTACAGCCTTGCCGAAAGCGGGTCTTTCTTCTTTCGGCACGTCTTTCATCGCCTTGATCACGGCCGGGATCGAACCGTTTCTACCAATATACTTCACACGCAACGACTCAACAGCTGATGCGTCTGAGGCTGAAGCTATCTCTTTTAAACTCGCCGCCTGGGCTATTTCCAACTCTGCAAGTGTCATTTCTATATTACCTCTTCTAAACTAATTTCAAGAATTATATCATAATTTAGTTTCACAATGAAACCGATTGACTATCTTTTTTAGACATTCGAAAAACGAATATCGCAAACAGAACCGCCACTACGACCGAAAGAGCTATCGATATCCACAGCGGCAGCCCGCCTGGAACAACGCCCCAAGGGCCGCCTTTATCAACCGATGTCCATAAGATAAACGTCGTAACTACCGAAACCATAAACATCCCCGGCAGCAGCGCGACAAGTGCTTTCATTCCCCTGCCGCCCTTTAAAAGCCAAACGCTCGCGGCCATAAGCGTTGAAACGGAAAGAATTTGATTGCCCCAAGCGAAATAATTCCAAAGATAGGCAAAGCTCTTCGTGCTTGAATTAGACCACCACAAAAGAAGACCCACGCAGAAAACCAGCGGCACGCAGACCGCGATGCGCGGGATGATCGGCTTTTGATTTATGCCGAGCATTTCCGAGAGACTCAACCTAGCGCTTCTAAGCGCAGTATCGCCGCTGGTGATGGCAAGAACGACTATCGCAAACACCGTAACCCCGCCCATCCACGGGCCAAGGAATTTAAGAGTTATGTTGCCAAGAACCACGGCCGGAGTTAACGAAAGATTCTCTGGCGCGATATTGTAAATCGCCAGCCCCGCCGCCGCCCAGATCATGGCAATTACGCCCTCGGCGATCATCATGCCGTAGAACGTCACACGCGCCTCACGCTCAGATTTCATTGTACGCGCAACGATGGGCGATTGCGTGGCGTGAAATCCGGAGATTATGCCGCAGGCTATCGTCACAAAAAGAAGCGGAAATATTGGGCTTCGCGAATCTTTATTGAACACGGTATCGCGATATTCGAGAAACGCCGCGCTCTCATCAAGAATTTCGGGGGTAGTGCACCCGGCAATGATGAGAGAGACGAATATCGCGACAGAACCTACAACGAGAAGCGCACCGAAGAGCGGATAAACGGCGCCGATTATCTTATCTACGGGGAAAAGCGTCGCCACAATGTAATAAACGAATATGACGACAACCGCCCACCAGAAGAAACTGACGTCTGGAAAAAGCGTGCGGTCAATGAGATTAGCGGGAACATTTATAAATACTGCGACGACAAGCAGCAGCAAAACAAGCATTACCCACGAAAAGACATTTGCATATACCCTACCGAGATTGTCGCGCACCATCTTCGGGAGATTTGCCCCGTTTGACCTTAACGACATCATCCCCGCGAGATAATCGTGAACCGCTCCGAGCATGACGCAGCCTACGGGTATTATCAAAAGCGCGATCTTTCCAAACTTAATGCCGGCGATGACACCTATTACTGGGCCAACGCCGGCAATGTTGAGAAGTTGAATAAGCATATTCTTCCATTTAGGAAGAAGCACATAGTCAACCCCGTCAGGGCTTGCTACGGCAGGCGTCAATCTATCATCCGGCGAAACGATCTTTTCCACAAGCTTGCCGTAGAAAAAATATCCGAGAATGAGAAATGCGATTCCACAAAGTAGAAAGCCCATAAGTAAGACTCCGTATGTTATTCAGCAAGCAAGGCTTTGATGTTCTCTACGGCTTCAGCTACCGCCACGACTTTCATCTTGGACTTGTCGTCGGCGCGGCGCTTGATCTCGACGCCTCCGTTGGCAAGCCCCTTCGCGCCGACCACGACGCGCACCGGGAAGCCGATCAAATCCGCATCTTTAAACTTGACCCCGGGACGCTCTTCGCGATCGTCGACAATGACATCAATGCCGAGTGCCTCAAGAGCGGCTTCGAGATCGTCTGCAACCTTCGTAACATCTTCAACCGACGGATCGAGATTTTCGATAACGACCTGATACGGAGCGACCGACGCGGGCCAAATGATGCCGTCCTTGTCGTGGCTCTGCTCGATAACAGCCTGGAGAGTGCGAGAAACGCCCACGCCGTAGCAACCCATTATGCAGAGAGTTTCAACCGCATTTTCGTCTTTGTAAACGGTGTTGAAGGCCTTCGTGTATTTCGTGCCGAGCTTGAAAACCTGGCCCACTTCAATACCGCGTTTAAGCGAAATCGTCTTTCCGCACTTGGCGCAAACATCGCCGTCTCGGACGATAACCAAATCGGCATAACCTGAAATGTTGGTGTCACGCGCGAAATCGACATTCTTAAGATGATAGTCGTCTTTGTTGGCGCCGACAATTCTGCCCGAGGCTCCCTCAAGCGATGAATCCGCAACGATGCGAATATCGGCTTTAAGCGGCTTTACAGGGCCTACAGAGCCTACACCTGCGCCGGTAACCTCGCGAACAGCCGCATAATCCGCCATTTCAAGAGTTTTGACACCAAGATAACGTTTAAGCTTAACCTCGTTCACATCGCGATCTCCCGGCACACACACCATAACGTATTCGCCATCGGCGGCATAAACAAGAGATTTGACGAACGCATCAGCCGGAAGATTCATAAACGAAGCTACCTCGGCTATGCTCTTCGCTCCGGGAGTCGCCACCTCCTCAGCGGGAGAATCGACCTTTTCATAAACGATCTTTGCCGTGCGCTCCGCCTTCTCGGTATTAGCTGCATAACCGCAGCCGTCACAAAACGCAATCGCATCCTCGCCGGCATCGGCAAGCGCATGAAATTCATGCGTCATCGAATCGCCCATATCACCGCCGTCGGCCGAAACAGGCGTAGCCTTAAGCCCGCAGCGGTCGAAAATGCGCTCATAGGCGTGATACATCGTCCAGTATGTCTTGTCGGCCGCTTCGGCGTCAACGTCAAAACTGTAGCCGTCTTTCATGATGAACTCTTTTGAGCGCATAAGCCCAAATCTCGGCCGCGTCTCGTCGCGGAACTTCGTCTGAATCTGGTAGACGTTAAGCGGAAGCTGACGGTACGATGAAATAATATTGGTCATCAGATCCGTCACTTCCTCTTCAGCCGTAGGCCCCATCGCCATTTCATGCTCGGCGCGGTCCTTAAGTCTGAACATATTCGCACCCATCGCGTCCCAGCGCCCCGTTTTGCGCCAAAGCTCGGAAGGTTGAAGAGCCGGCATTAAAATTTCGTTCGCCCCGGCCGCATCCATTTCTTCGCGAACAATATTCTCAATCTTCTTGAGAGAGCGCATACCAAGAGGCATAAACGAGAAAAGCCCTGCTGCCGTCTTGCGGCAGAGCCCCGCACGCATTAAAAGCTTGTGTGAATCGATTTCGGCATCCTGCGGATTTTCACGCAGGGTCTGTATGAGTGTTTTAGTCCATTTCATAATGCATATATTATAACATTATTTTCCCCTTTGCGGCTTACATAATCGTAATGGCCGACAATTAAGGTGTAGAACATATAATAGTGCCATAGACAAAACTTTTTGGTACAATATGTCCAAAATGAAAAAACTGCCTTTCACAATCACAAGAGAATGCGGAATCTCTCTTACCAATCAATTGGTCGATGGAGTCAAAAAGTCCATTGAATCGGGATTTTTGCGCCCGGGAGACACTCTTCCGAGCTTTAAAGAGATTTCAAAAGAAACAGGCGCTTGTATGATTGTGGTGCGTGAAGCGTTTCGGAGACTTTCCGCACAAGGCTATGTTGTTCTACGCCGCAGAGTAGGCACAATCGTTCTTGATACTACACAAAAAAGTTCCTGGCGCGGACATATCGTCATTGCCTCTTTGGAAGTCAGAGAAAACTACCTTTTATCCGCAATGACAGGCGCCCTTCGCCAAGCTTTAATGGAGCAGAGATATCTAGTTTCATATGTGCCTTTCGGTTGCGAAATCGCAGGCAGTTATGACTTCGCCCATCTTGATTCGGTCCTGTCAGGACCTATTTCGCTCGTTGTCTCAACTGATTCCTCTAAAGAAGTTGTCGATCATATCGCCAAAAGCGGAAAACCCTTCATCACCTTCGGCTCATGCCTTGAAGCCATCACCTCTGTTAATCTTGATTGTTCAAAAGCGATTGATGACTTTGTAGAACACTGCAAAGAAGCTGGCGTTAAAAAGGTTATTGAAGTAACAGTCGGAAGCAAGCTTGCGGATGCGAAAGATGCGTTCAAAAAGAACGGCATAAAATGCGTCCGCTGGCCAATTGTTAAACGCGGCAACATCGAAGCTATATCAAAAGCGACTACCAACACTTTCTACAACCGCATAAAGAAGCATGGCAAAACTTGGCTACCTGATGTTCTTTACTTCAACGATAATTTCGCATGCCAATCAGCACTCCTGGCTTTAGTTGAAAACGGTATTGACATCCCGCACGATGTCAAAATCGTCACTTGGTCAAACAAAGGCGAAGGTCCCTTCTGGCGCAAGACTCTCGCATGCATAGAAATCGACCCATTCGAAGCGGGCCGGATATTCGCACGTCACATCCTCGCGTTCCTCAACAAGAAACGCCTCTCATCGAACACAGTGATCAGCCCGCAATACATCCCAGGTGAAACATTCCCTAAAAATTAAAACTACGCTGTCTTTCACGAAGCCTATTCCACGGGTATCCAGGTCTGCATCTCGTTACCGGGGGCACGATGGCACCAAGCGAAATATGGAATTAATTTAAGTTCACACTTTTCACCTTTGTTTTCCCCTGAAACGACTTTCGCCGCTGTCGAAAAAGCGGGATAGCGATTCCCGAGAATATCGCAAGTCGTTCGTGTAAATGCGGTGTCAGACGCAATCGCCTTATTGAGAACGCGTCCTTCGTTATCGAACCCTTCAGCGCAGTAGACGATAGGACCGCGCTCAACCGCGAGTCTGCCGATATTCTGTTTTACCGAGTCATGAGCCTTTATGCGTCGAACCGGCATATTCATGACAACTTCCACCGTATCGCCCTTTTTCCACTCGCGCTCAATCCGACAGTACCCTTTTTCAGATGAAAAAGAATATGGTCTGCCGTTGAGTTTTACCGTAAAATCTTTTATGCTGCCCGGGTTGGTGTGCACATAGAGTTCGCTCGGCACGGGCCTACCGACACACCAGCCGGGAATACGGATATAAAGTTTAGAGTTCAGAGTCGGGAGTTTAGAGTTTAGTGTTTTTATATCGTCGACGGTTATCTTGATGGTGCCGTTCCAGGGATAGTCCGTCTTCTGAGAGAGTTTGATTTCGCCGGACTTAAGTTTCAGTTTCGCTTCGCTCTCAATAAAAAGATTCACATACGCCGAATCATCTTTCGTCGCATACGCAAACTGTGGAATCTGGGGTATAAACCGTGCGATATTCACAGGGCAGCAAGATGTGCTGAACCATTTAGAGCGCTTGTAATCACCCTTCGAGGCGAGCGGATTGGGATAAAAGAATTCGTCCCCCTTAAGCGAGATGCCGCTTAAAAACCCATTGTAGATTACGCGCTCCAATATGTCGATATACTTAGCGTCACCGCTCATTAAAAACATACGCTGATTCCAGAGCGCGTTGCCGATAGCCGCGCACGTTTCCAGATACGCTTTCTCGTTCGGAAGATCGTAATTATCGCCCATCGCCTCGAAGGCGACGCCGCGGCTCTTGTCGGCGTACTCGACGCGTTTGCGCGCCCCGATGCCGCCGTTCAGATGGAGCTTCTTCGATACGACATTCTCCCAGATGGCATCGATCGCCTTAACATACGACTTATCCCCCGTAAGCGCGGCGACGTCCGCCATGCCGCAATAGAGATACCCGGCGCGGACGGCGTGTCCTACCGCCTCGCGCTGCTCCGTCACGGGCAGATGATCCTGAACGGGAACGCCCCATGTTTCAGAGCGCAAATCGCCGCGCCCTCTCAAATCGAGAAACGTTTTCGCGAGATTGAGGTAACGCTTTTCACCCGTCGCGCGATAGAGTGAACAGAGCGCAAGCTCAATCTCCTCGTGGCCGGAAGGATCCTTAAGCTGAGTTGAACCGAACCCGAACGTACGCTCGACGAGATCGGCGCTGCGCACAGCAACATCAAGAAGCGAACGCTTGCCCGTCGCCCGGTAATGGGCGACCGCCGCCTCGTACATATGACCAATATTGTAAAGCTCATGGCTGCATACGAGCTTGCTCCATCTGACGGGCCCCATTAAACTGTATTCAACACAGCCGTTCGCGTTCGTCCCGTAGTTATGCCCAAGCGTTCTTGCTGTGTACAGATATCCGTCGGGTTCCTGGGCCTTCGCGATTTTGGAAATCAGATCGTCAAGATAGCGGTCTAATTCGGGGTCAGGATGCGTAGCCAAAGTGTATGAAGCACCCTCGATAATCTTGAATACATCGGAATCGTCGTAAGGAATCCCTTTAAAGCCCTTGCCCTCTCGCCGTCCCGCCGCCTCGAAATTATGAATGCGCCCCGTCTCTTCGCTTCGCCTAAAATCAGACTTTATCGTAACAAGACGATTAGTCTCAATACGCGGCAGCCAAAAGCCCGAGCGCACGGTCACATCGGTCATCTCCGCCGCGCGAAACGGATAATCCGTCCCTGCGAACGCGCACGAACATATAGCGAAAACCAAAGCCGAGATAATTATTGATAAAACAATCTTCTCATTTCTTAAGAGACATTTTTTCATTCTACCTTATCCTTTGCAAAGATCAACTCATCGCACTATAACACGAAAGCCCTGTTCGGGCATTTTGAGAACCCAGCAAAAACTTGCATCATTGAACGCGACAAACGCTATCACGTTCTTGTCTTTGGCCGCGACCTCCGTTATCGTGTTGCCGGTTTTCATGGTCGTGCACATCTCAGTGTCCGCCGACATGCGCACGCGCATCTTGGCATACGTTGTGGTGGTTGTGGTGGGAGTCCATGTCGCATCGTTGAACCGCTCCTTTGGAAGAATCTGGTGACTGACCCCTATCACCTTGAACCAGGCGTCGTAATTCCCCTTGAGGTAGATCTTTGGGTACGGTGCCGATTCGCGACAAACAGCATTTCCGCCGAAGACAGCCGGTGCCGCAAGCGGCATGTAAACCGAGGCGCCGGGGGCGATATTCTTAAAAGCCGCCGACTTGATTTCGGCAACATCGCTCAGAATGCGCACCTCTTCCAGAGCCGAACAACCATTAAACATTGACTCCGCCACGACATTCGTCGTCAACGACGGCAAATTCCAACTGATCGGACCTTTTATTGCCGTGCAGAAAGCGAACAGGGATTTCTGATTCGCGATGTCATTACTGCCAAGACGTTTCACTGCCGAATGCAAGAGTCCATTTACAGACTCAGTGCTGAGCGCCGTGCAACTTTGAAAAGCCTGATTCCCAATACGCAGCACCTTCGGGGATGAGACCGTCGAAAGTTTTGAACATCCCATGAAAGTAGCTTCGCTTATATCCGTCAGTTCAGGTGCGATGAATGCCGTGATGTACGTCTTTGCCGCAGCAGGCAGCGACCTAATATCCACCGCCCGATAGCGCGTTTTCCCGTCCACCGAATAGATCTCGCTAAGATCAAGCGGACACTCCGCCGCTCCCGAAAATGATCCATCTTTGCCGAGAAGCGTCAGTTCGTCCGTATTCTTACATACTGCCTTGAACGTCCATCCGTTCACTTCATCGACAATCGTACCCTTCGACGGATCGTAAGTGAATTTACCGTATACACAGAAGGAAACGAAAATCGCAAAAGACACAAGAGACAACTTTTTCATGTGATTACACCCTTACTTTGACAAACTTTCCTTAAGCGGCGAATCGACCGGCAAGAGAAACGCGCACTTCCAATTTCCGCCGCTTCCCGCTCGGGTGCGGTGACGGATCACGTTAAGTCCCTTACGCAGTTTAAGCTTCATCCTTCCAGGCTTGATTTCCGGTCCTTGAAAAGAGCCTATTTTCTCACCGTTGACGAAAACTTCACCCCAAAAGTCATTGTACCGAAAGATAGTATACTTTCCATCCTTTGGCGCTGTCAAGCGCGTCTCCAACTCAGCCCATTTCGCCCCCGACTGCCACTTGACGACAGCTTCTGGATAAATCGCTTTCAGATCGACATACTTCTCACCATTGGCAAGTGTCACTTTCTTTCCGTCGACCGTATAATTCCGGACCGGAACCATGCAGTCATTGGAAGATTTCACCTTGCCCGTTTCCATTACGCCGTTCCTCCCGAAATGCACCAGACGCGTATGCCGCTCGCCGCACGTGCTGCAGGTCCACAAGAGGCGATAACGCCCGCAAAAGCCGCGGAACGAAACGCGGCCGTCGCGCACCGGCACGGAGACGAAAGTCTTCCACTCGCGGTTGACAAGATCATCAATCGCGAGATACGCGGTCTTGGGTTTCATATCGCGCGTGAAGAGTCCCGACATTGCCGGCTCGCCCGGGAAACCGCAACCGTCCACCACGTTCCACCAGGTGATCCCGTCCATGTTTTCAACCGCAAACCACGCGCGATAGAGGTTGCGCGCGATGATCGCCTGCACCATCTGCCCCTTCTCCGAAAGATCGGGAGCGGTGATTGTAATCTCGGAAAGGTGGATGGGGCGACCCGCCTGCGCCAGGGTCTTAAACCGCTTTTCGATCGACTCAGGATGCGTCTTCGTATAAACCTCTCTCGAAAACTTCCCTTCCGCGATCGCCGCGCTTTCCTTCGGATT
>CAJGDE010000038.1 GCA_904502135.1 Kiritimatiellia bacterium | reverse complement strand
CGTAGCTCAATGGCAGAGCTCCAGCCTTCCAAGCTGGCTACGAGGGTTCGATTCCCTTCGCCCGCTCCATTGCCGGGGTGGCGAAATGGCAGACGCAGCAGACTCAAAATCTGCCGCACGCGAGTGTGTGAGGGTTCGAGTCCCTCTCCCGGCACCAATATGTTCGCGTGATAAAATGGAGAGGTGTCCGAGTGGTCGATGGTGCAACCTTGGAAAGGTTGTGTGGGCGCAAGTCCACCGAGGGTTCGAATCCCTCCCTCTCCGCCACTTTCAAAAAGCTTTGGCATAACAAGATACCTTATTTTTTGATATAATATCCGCTGATGTCAAAGAAAATTATAGATCCAAGACCGAGTTGGGATGAATATTTCATGTCCTTAGCTCAGGTAGTCGCATCGCGATCAAATTGTTCGCGCCGTCATGTTGGAGCGGTTATAGTCAGGAACAGGCATATTCTTGCTACTGGCTACAACGGTACACCGCATGGTGTTAAAAACTGTTTTGCGGGCGGATGTCCGCGCTGCGCCAATACTACAGAAAGCGGCAAGCATCTTGAAGAGTGTTTGTGCGTTCATGCTGAGCAGAATGCGATTTGTCAGGCGGCTTTGCATGGCCACGCCATTGAAGGCTCGACAGTGTATGTTACGATCTCGCCTTGTCTTACTTGCGCTAAGCTTATAATAAATTCGGGCATTAGCGAAGTTGTTTATGGTGGGGATTACGCCTTTCTTGATACCGTTAAAGACATTTTCAAACAATCGGGTGTTAAATACCGAAAAATTAAACAAAAGAAATAAGGAAATAAAAAATGAGGAAGAAAATTATTGCTGGCAACTGGAAGATGAACGTTAAGCCTTCGGAGACCGCCGCTCTCGTTAAGGCCGTTGCCGAGGCGACTAAGGATTACGCCGGAGTAGACGTTGTTTGCTGCACGCCCGCCATTGACATCCCGGCTGCTGTGGCTGCTGCGAGCGATACGCATGTCGAGATCGGCGCGGAGAATGCCCACTGGGAAGAAAAGGGTGCTTTCACCGGTGAAATTTCAACTGGAATGCTTATTGACGCCGGAGCAAAGTATGTTATCATCGGCCACTCTGAGCGTCGTCAGTATTTCGGCGAGACGGACGAGACGGTCAACAAGCGCACCCGCGCTGTTATCGCCTCTGGCCTTACCGCAATCGTTTGCGTCGGTGAAACGCTTGAAGAGCGTGAAGCCGGAAAGCTCAATGAAGTCATCGAGCGTCAGATGAACGTCGGCCTTAAGGATGTTACCGCTGCAGATTGCGAGAAGCTCGTTATCGCTTATGAGCCCGTGTGGGCGATCGGAACTGGCAAGACTGCAACTCCCGATCAGGCTCAGGAAGTCCACGCTCTTATCCGTGAAACGCTCGCTAAGCTTGTCGGTGCAGAGACGGCGGAGACCGTTCGCATTCAGTACGGCGGATCCATGAAGCCTTCGAATGCTGCTGAACTTCTCGCCAAGAAGGATATCGACGGCGGACTTATCGGCGGCGCCGCGCTTAAGGCGGAAGATTTCGCCGGCATCATCGCTGCTGCAGCCGAGGCCTAAGAGGTATGAAGTTCTCTATCCTCAAAACAGCTTTTCTCGCCGCGGTTTTCGCGGCGGGAGGCTGTTTCAACGAGCCGAAAAGCGCCAGCAAGACGGTTCCGGCCGAAAATCGCGTCTATTTGAACGATAAAAATCTGACCAGCGTTCCGTCTGTCAACGTTAAGGCCGATTATCTCAATCTTGATCGTAACAAGCTTACGGATGTCGAGCCAGTTGCGGTGCTGATTAATCTTAAATGGCTTCGCCTTAACGACAATAATATTTCAAAGCTGCCAGATCTTTCGAACCTCAAGTCGCTTAGACGCATTTATCTGCGCAACAATCGGTTTTCCGAAGTTCCGGAAACATTAAAGGATCTTCCCGCGCTTACCGATATCGATATGAGCGGCAACGTGCAGTTGAAAGACATTCCGGACTGGTTGGCCGCAAAGAAAAATTTAAAGAACCTTTCTTTCTCGCGTACGAAAGTGAAAAAGCTGCCTGAAAATCTTGAAGCGTGGAAGAGTCTTCAATCTTTGCAGCTTGGAGAACTTGATATCTCGTCAGAAGAAATGGCCCGCATTCGCAAAGCGTTGCCGAAAACCGCGATTGTGTTTTGATTTTATTTCAGCGATCGACAAATACAGAATAGCGAGGATATAAATGATGATTGCTTCCAGTTGTTTTTTGGCGGCTGTTTTTTCGGCCGTAAATATATCTACCAACATCAACGATGCTGTCGAAGACTGGCAGAATCTCGAGATCAATTCGCGCAATCGTCTGCCCGCGAGAACTTATTCGATGCCGCTGAAAGACGCTTCATCTGCGATGACATCGGCCTTGGAGCCGGAAACGCCCTATAAAAAGACGCTGAACGGGAAGTGGAAGATAAGCTGGTGCGGCGATCCCAAATTAAGACCTCTCGATTTTTGGAAGGTTTCTTTCGATGATTCCGAATGGGAGCTTATTGATGTTCCCTCGTGCGTTGAACTTAAGGGCTTTGGCTCTCCCGGATATGTAAACATACGCTATCCGCATAAGATGCAGTGGCCGAAGATTCTTGATCGTGCGTCAGGGAAAAACGATTACAATCCCGTTTCAAGTTACCGTACGCATTTTAGTGTGCCCAACAACTGGAATGGAAGAGATGTTATTTTGCGCTTCGACGGCGTGTATTCCGCGTATTATGTTTGGGTAAACGGGCAGATGGTTGGTTATGCAGAAGATTCCAAATTGCCTAGTGAATTTGATATCACGAAATTCCTGATTAGTGGAAAGGAAAATCTTTTGGCCGTTGAGGTTTACCGTTGGTGCGACGGCAGTTATCTTGAAGATCAGGATATGTTTCGTTTTTCCGGGATATTCCGTGATGTGTCCATTTGGGCGAAACCAAAAGACGGTATTTGGGATTTCAATGTAAAAACCTCGCTGAGCGCTGATTATAAAACAGGCAGTATTTCAGTTGAAGGCATTGATGGTGCGTGGACAGGGGAGCTTAAAGACGCTAAAGGCTCTCTCGTAACGTCTTTCGATTCTTCCAAGGATACTCCCGGCAAGCCCAAGAGTATAAGCAATGTCAATCTTTGGAGTGCCGAAACTCCGTATCTGTATACGCTCATACTTAAAAAAGGTGATGATATCCGCATGAAGCGCATCGGCTTTAAAGAGCAGAAGATCGCAGGCAACGCGTTTTTGGTCAACGGTAAAAAGATTAAGCTAAAAGGCGTTAACAGACACGAATGTTCTCCAACCGGCGGGCGTACCGTTCAGCTTAAGGATATGCTTGACGACGTTAAGCTCATGAAACGGTACAACATCAACACGGTGCGCACAAGTCACTATCCCAATCACTATCTTTGGTACGACATCTGCGATATGTACGGCATATACCTTGTGGCCGAGGCCAACGTCGAGGCTCATGAATACGGGTATGGCGAAAAGTCTCTCGGTCTTTTTAAAGAATGGAATCATTCGATAGTCGAGCGCAACTCAAGAAACGTCGTTTTCTATCGCAACAATCCGTCTATCGTCATGTGGTCGATGGGTAATGAAACGGGACACGGGGATTGTTTCAGAAATGCGTTGGCCGAAACAAAAAGACTCGATCCTTCGCGCCCTCGCCACTGGGAGCGCGGCAATACGGACGCAGATATAGATTCAACGATGTACCCGGCCGTGGAATGGCTGGAACAGCGTGGCCGCGCCGGAGACGGTTTAGCGCCAGCGACGACAGATGACTTCAATGTGAAGACCGGGAATTTGCAAACGCCTGGGAAAGCCTTTTTCCTGTGTGAATATGCTCACGCCATGGGCAATGCAATTGGAAACCTGAGCGAATACTGGGATGTCTTTTACAAGTATGATTCATTGATCGGAGGGTGTATTTGGGATTGGGTTGATCAGGCCGTATATAAAAAGGCCGATAGACTTACCGATGATGGTCAGCGCGTTACGTATTTGGCCTATGGCGGTGATTTTGATGAAGAGCCAAATGACGGGCCGTTTTGCTGTAATGGTGTCATAAGGCCCGATCGCAGCGTTTCCGCCAAACTCATTGAGGTTGCTCACGTCTATCGCAATCTCATCGTCCGCGCAAAAGGCGAAGGCGCTTGCGATGGCCTTGAAATCGAGAACCGCTTCGGCTTTACCGATGCAAATGAGTTTGACGGAAAATGGGAGCTTTTATCTGACGGCGAGGTTGTTTCAAACGGAACTTTTGAGCCCCCCTCGGTGAAGCCTCTGTCGCGCGCTCAGCTTAGCCTGCCTAAGATGGATATTCCCGCCGGGAAGGAGTGTTTCCTGAATGTTTATTTCTCTCTTAAGAATGATACTTTGTGGGCCAATAAAGGGTGGGTTGTCGCCTCAAGCCAAATCGCCCTCAGCAAGGGTTCTACAAACGAGGTCAAGTCGGCTGCGGCCGGAATGCAGATAAAGGTTTGGTCAAATAAGAATTCCATTTCCATAGCCGCCGGAAAGTCACAGGCCACATTCAGCCGCAGGACGGGGACGCTTTCAAGGCTTGTCATGAACGGAGTCAAGATTCTGGAAGATGTTGACGGTATGGTCGCAGGTCCTAAACTTGGCGTGATGCGCGCGTTAACCGACAATGATGTCTGGCTGAGAAGGACTTACCGGTACGACAAATTCGCCTCATCGCTGTATGAGTCCGGGCTTACCCAGTTAACATACCATGCCAAACCTCTCAAGGTTAAGCGCAACGATGACGGTTCTGTCGAACTTCAAAGCAATGTGCGCGTCAACGGCCGCAAGTCAGCCGGGTTTGATTATGCCGCCAAATGGTTATTTAGACCAGACGGCACACTTCGCATTGATTGTTCTACGGCTCCCTTCGGTACGCAGCCTTTTGTGGTGCCGCGTTTTGGCACGGAATGGAAGATTAACGGCGATCTTTCACATGTTCAATGGTACGGGCGCGGTCCTTACGAGAACTACATCGACCGCAAGAGCGGCAGCTTGATAGGAATTTATTCTTCGACCGTAAGCGAGATGTTCGAACCTTATGTTCGTCCGCAGGATTGCTCATATCGTTCGGATGTAAGGTGGGTTCGATTTAAAGATTCAAAGGGGCGTGGCATTCAGTTCTCGTTTCAGAATCCCATGTTTGTGCAGGCGATGAATTATGATTGTGAAGATCTTGATGGAGCCCGTCATATTTCAGGGTCAAGAAGAATTCTCAACTTCAAGGCTCCCCGCAAAGAAATATGTCTTAACATCGACCTTCATCAGCTTGGCCTTGGCGGCGGAAGTTGCGGGCCGGGGCCGCTTAAAAAGTATATGTTTGAGATTAAGCTTGAAACGTGGTCGATGGAAATAAGTCCGATAATGCCCAAGTAAAGACTTTGGAGGTTACAAGGAGATGAACACTTTGATTGCATCGGCGTTGACATATTGCTATGTAGGGTGTTCTTCGCCGTCAAACACCATTGCGTCGCTTCATGTTCTTAAGTGCGACACGTCAAGCGGCGCGATAGAGATCGTTCAGAGCGTAAAGGGCGTTCAGGGTACGACGTATTTTCAGATCGATAAGTCCTCCGGCTCTCTTTATTCGGTCGTCTCGACGCCAGATAAAGGCGCGAAGACCAGCAGTGTCGTAAACTTTCCGATAAAAAAAGACCATACGCTCGGCAAGATGAGGTATTTAGCCTCCTTGCCTTGCGAGACTCCATGCCATGTTGAGATTTCTCGCCGATTGAATCAGATAGCCTTTGCGTCATATACTTCAGCTACCGTGGGAGTTCTGCCTATCGACGGCGTCGGCGGGTTGAAGTCGACAGTCCTTCCAGATGTGGGAATGGGTGATAACGTAAAACGGCAGAAGAAGGCGTATGCGCATTTTGCGTTTTACACGCCTGAAAATGACGTTGTCGGATTTATCGACCTTGGGTGCGACGCCGTTCATTTCTTCGACGCGAAAACCTTTGAACCCGTTCCTCAGATGTCGATAAAGGCTGATTGCGGCGACGGACCTCGGCATGCGGTATGGTCTAAAGACCGTAAATATCTTTATGTTCTCAACGAATTGTCCAGCAGCGTCACAAGTTATTCGTATGACGACCGTAAATTCAAGAGAGTGCGCAAAGTATCGATGTTGCCGGACTCCTACAAGGGGGAGACGAAAGCGGCCGCCATTAAAATAACGGACGACGGAAAAATCCTGATGGCTTCAAACCGAGGGCATGATTCAATCGCTTTTTATGCCACCGACCCGAAGGGCGGTCTTGTTCTTAAAAATATTGCTAAGCTTAAGGGCAGATTTCCAAGAGATTTTGAGCTTATGCCCGGAGAAAAGTTTATGATAGTCGGGCATAAAATGTCAGACGAAATACAAGTGTACAGGTTTGACCGGGAGAAGTGTACTTTAAGCCCTGTCGGTGAGCCTGTAAAGGTGCATAGACCATTATGTTTTAAATTTATGGAGAATTAAAATGAATATAATTGATGTTCTTGGCAAGGCCGGAGTAATACCGGTTATCGTTATTGAAAATGAAAAAGACGCTGTGCCTCTTGCGCGCGCGCTCGTCAATGGCGGTCTGAATGTACTTGAGGTGACGTTCCGCACCCCCGCGGCCGCAGGCGCCATAGCTCAGATCAGAAAAGAAGTGCCGCAGGCGATAGTCGGCGCCGGGACGATTCTTTCAGTTGAGCAGCTTCGCGCCGCTAAGAAAGCAGGAGCTGTTTTCGGCGTCGCTCCCGGGTTTGATCCGGTGATCGTCGAAGAGGCTAAAAATGCGCTTTTGCCTTTCTGCCCAGGTATCGCTACGGCGAGCGAACTTTCGCAGGCTCTTTCGGCTGGCTGCCAGATGGTGAAGTTTTTCCCGGCCGAGGCGGCGGGAGGAGTAAAGATGATTAAAAATCTTCTCGGCGCTTTTCGCTTCACGGGAGTTAAGTTCATGCCAACGGGAGGAGTAAATCTTTCAAACGTGAAAGAATATCTTTCCGTGCCTGAGATAGTTTGCGTCGGCGGAACGTGGATTGTTCCTAAAGACGCTCTTGAGGCTGGTGATTTTGGTCGAATTGAAGAGCTCGCCGCCGAGGCCAGTAAACTTGTCGGTGAGATTCGCGGCTAATGATTTAGAGCGATGCAGGAAGATACGCCAAAAAAAACTTCATTCACGTTTGAATTGACAAACGATCAGCAGGAGCTTCTTTTGGGGCTTATGGTCGGCGGGAATTATCGCAAGAGAGAAGTTCCGTATTCGCTCTATTCGATAGAAGGCGATCATTTTAACGCGACGCTTTATCAGAAAGAAAAGCATGGTAAGCGAAAGCTTTGCGTACAAGGGTCAAAAGCTGAGGATTTCGTTCTCTTTCAATTAGAGCCGATAGTGCTCGGCGCGGCTACATTGGGGTATGAAAAAGAGTTGCAGCCGGAGCTGTTTTCTTCTCATGCCGGTAGCGACGAATCGGGAAAGGGCGATTATTTCGGGCCTCTTGTCGTCTCGACAGTGTATGCGGACGAGAAACTAATCGATGAGATGGTAAAGCTCGGCGTTAAAGACTGTAAGATGATGACTGACAAGGCGGTTCTTACGGTAGGCGCCAATTTGCGTAAACTTCTTGGCGCCGACGGATATTCCGTCGTGAAGCTCAATCCTGCGGCATATAACAGGCTGTATGCAAGGATGCGCAACATCAACAGAATGCTTGCGTGGGCGCACGGCACGGCTATAGAAGAGCTTTTGACAAAACGCCCCGAATGCAAGAGGGTCGTCGTCGACCAGTTTGCTCCGACAGAGGCGACTATCTTGAAAGCGCTAAAACCTCTCGGCAAAAAAGCGAAGATTGAGCAGCGCCATAAGGCAGAAAGCGATATCGCTGTCGCCGCAGCCTCTGTTATCGCAAGAGAAATCTTTATTCGTTCCTGTCTCGACATGGGCAAAGAATGTTTTGGAGATTCACCTTCTGAAGATCAGCGCATCCCGCTCGGTTCAAGCGATCCCAGGGTCCGTAATCTTGCAGAAGAGATGGTTCGCGCCAACGGGCCGGTGTGGCTTATGAATCACGTAAAGGCGCATTTTCAGACGACTGACAAGGTATTAAGCGCTTGCGGTTATTCGCGAAGTGATTTGCCCGAAGAGGGCCAAGTCATTTCAGCGTATAAACGTTCGCAGTTAGGATGATAATCCACAAGGCTTTTTGGTATAATATACAAAATTTCTAAGGAGAAAAAAGATGATTTTACTGCTCGGTAGTGATGCTTATTCGCCATTCCGTATGGATGCCATCAAAGACGCGCTCGTTAATATAGATGCGTCGCTTAAAGGAATCAAGATAGACGCGAAGTGGGTTTACGCTATTGAAACGTGTGATAAGCTCTGCGATGAAGATACGCTTGAGCGCGCCAAGACTTTGCTTAACGCTACCGGCGACTTTGACAGCGCGGACTTTTTCGTAACGCCGAGAAAGGGCACAATATCGCCTTGGAGTTCGAAGGCGACGGATATTTTCCGCAATTGTTCGCTTAAGGGCATAAAGCGCGTTGAACGCGGTATTCGCTATAAGGTGTCGGCGAAGCTTTCTGATAAGGCGTATGCCGCGCTTTACGACAAGATGACTGAGGGCGTTTACTGTGACATAGCAGATCTTTTTGAGGTTGATGAGCCTAGAGAGGGTCGCACATATGATGTCATCAATAAGGGCATCGAGGCTATCCGTGAAGCCAATGAGGAAATCGGTCTTGCGATCAGCGAAGAGGAGATGGAGTATCTCGCCAAGAGCTTTAAGGCCGCGGGGAGAAATCCGACCGATACAGAGCTTGTTATGTTCGGTCAGGTAAATTCCGAACATTGCCGTCATAAGATTTTCGGGGCTGAATTTATTATCGACGGAAAGAAAAAGAAAGAATCTCTTTTCGGGATGATTAAAAACACCCATAAGAAACGTCCTGAAAATACGCTTTCCGCATACAAAGACAATTCTTCCGTAATAGCCGGCTTTAAAACCGATGTGTTTGCGATAGATCCGAAGAATAACACATATTCGTTCAAGAAAGAGCAGTTGGATCAGCTTATGAAAGTTGAAACGCACAACCATCCTACTGCGATTTCACCTTATCCGGGCGCGGCCACTGGCGTAGGCGGAGAGATCCGCGATGAAGCGGCCACCGGTTCCGGGTCGCGCACGGTAGCCGGAATCTGCGGTTTCATGGTTTCGAATTTACGTATACCCGGGTATCCCCAGCCGTGGGAGAGAGTGTTCGCCGATTTTCCGACCCGTCTTGCAACCCCGCTTCAGATTATGACTGAAGGACCTATCGGTGGAGCCGCCTTCGGCAATGAATTCGGCCGTCCTCAGCTTTGCGGATTTTTCCGCACGTATGAAGGAGAGGTTTCTGGGAAGCTTCGCGGCTATCACAAGCCTATCATGCTTGCTGGAGGCATGGGAGTTATCCGTCGCAGTCAGGTTGAGAAAAAGCCCGTCAAGGTGAAATCTCTTATCGTTCAGATCGGCGGGCCTGCTATGCGCATTGGCCTTGGCGGCGGCGCTGCCTCGTCGATGATGACGGGGACTAATTCCGAAGCTCTTGACTTTAACTCCGTTCAGCGCGGTAACGCCGAAATGCAACGTCGCGCACAGGGGGTTATCGATGCGTGCAGTTACCTTGGCAAGGCCAATCCGATTCTTTCGATTCACGATATCGGCGCAGGCGGTCTTTCAAACGGCTGCCCTGAACTTGTTGAGGCTACCGGAGGGAAGTTCCAACTTCGCGAGATTCATAACGAAGAGCGTTCGATGAATCCGATGGAAATTTGGTGCTGCGAGGCTCAGGAGCGTTATGTCTTGGCCCTTAAGCCGGAGGCGAGACATTTCTTTGAAGAGCTTTGCGCCCGTGAACGCTGCCCTGTGGCGTTTATCGGTGTCGCTACCGGCGATGGTCAGCTCGTTCTTGAAGATTCTCATTTCGGCGACAACCCGATTGATATGGATATCAAGGTTCTTTTGGGCAAGCCGCCGCGCATGAAAAGAAACGTCAGGCGCGTAAAAGTGGAGCATAAGACGGTTAACTTTGAAGGTGTTAAGCCTTTGGATGCGTTGACCCGCATTTTGCATTTGCCGACGGTAGCAGATAAGACATTCCTTATTTCGATTACCGATAGAACCGTTACCGGTCGTGTCGCCCGCGATCAGATGGTGGGTAAGTATCAGCTGCCGGCAGCCGACTGCGCGGTGACGACAATGGGCTATAAATCATATCAGGGTCAGGCGATGGCTACCGGCGAGCGTACGCCCGTGGCGCTTTTGAATGCGCCGGCCTCAGGCAGAATGGCTATTGCCGAGGCGATAACGAATCTCGCCGCCGCCGATGTCGGCGATATCGGTCAAATCCGTTTGAGCGCTAACTGGATGGCTCCTTGCGGCGAAGAAGGAGAAGACGCCAATCTCTACGATACGGTAGAGGAGGTGGGCCTTAAGTTCTGCCCTAAACTTGGCGTGTCGATCCCCGTAGGCAAGGATTCCTGCTCAATGCATACGACATGGGCGGATTCAAAGGGCGTGCAGCAAAAGCAGGTTGCGCCGCTGTCGCTGATCATATCTTCGTTCGCGCCCGTAAATGACGTGCGTCTTACGCTTACTCCTGATTTGAAAGAAGATCCTCAGGGTGAAACGTCGTCTTTGGTTTATGTTGATCTTGGTGCTGGAAAGACTCCGCTTGGAGCTACGGCTTTGGCTCAGGTTTACAGTCAGCTCGGCAATACCCATGCCGATGCCGACGCCAAGTCGATAAAGAACTTCTTCAATGCGATGCAGAAGATCGTCAAGGCGAAGCTGGCGCTCGCTTATCACGACAGGAGCGACGGCGGCATAGCCGTTACATTGTCCGAGATGGCCATAACAGGCGGCCGCGGTATTGATGTGACTTTGCCCGACGGTGATGTTCTTGAGCAGCTTTTCAACGAGCAGCCGGGCGCCATACTCCAGGTGTCGGATAAGAATCTCAAAGAAGTGTTGTCGATTTTTAAATCCGCTAAGGTTAGCGCGGTTGTCGTCGGCAAGCCACTCGATACCCGTGAGTTCTCTATTTCAGTGGGCGCGCGCAAGGCTTTGACGACCGATCTTACTTACATACGCCGCGCATGGAGCGAGACAACGTATCGCATGCAGTCTCTTCGCGACAATCCTGTTTGCGCGAAAGAAGAATACGATAACGCCTTGGATGAGAACGATCCTGGCCTTACGTATCACTTGACGTACAATCCCGATGAAAAAGCGCCTAAGGCGAAGAAGGTTGGCTCTAAGCCTAAGATGGCAATTCTTCGTGAACAGGGCGTAAACGGCCATATTGAAATGGCGGCGGCCTTTGCTCTGGCCGGTTTTGAATCGGTTGACGTTCATATGTCCGATCTTATTGCAGGCAGAGTTGATCTTGCAGATTTCAAGGGTCTTGTTGCGTGTGGCGGCTTCTCGTACGGCGATGTTCTCGGAGCCGGTTCCGGTTGGGCGAGATCAATTCTTTTCAACAAGAAGCTTAAGGCGATGTTTAAGAAGTTCTTCCATCGCAAAGACACGTTCTCTCTTGGCGTGTGCAACGGCTGTCAGATGCTCAGTCAGCTTAAGGAGATAATTCCCGGCGCCGAGGCTTGGCCTAAATTCGTCAGAAACATTTCCGAGCAGTTTGAGGCGCGTTTGGCCACGATTCAGATTGAAGAGTCGCCTTCGATATTCTTCAAGGGCATGGCGGGTTCGCGTCTTCCTATAGCGGTAGCTCACGGAGAAGGGCGTGTCTGGACGGACGGGTTTACGCCCGGCAAGTGCGCCGCATTCTATGTGGATGGGCGCGGCAATCCGACCGAACGCTACCCCTACAACCCCAACGGTTCGATCGGCGGACAGACGGCCTTTACCACGACCGACGGGCGGGCGACGATTATGATGCCCCATCCGGAGCGCGGCTTTAGAGCTTGTCAATTAAGCTACAATCCTGGTGTGTTTAAGGAAAACGGGCCTTGGATGCGTATGTTCGAGAATGCTTACCGTTTTGCGACCAAAGGGTAAGTCTTATCGGTATATGCTTCAGGTCTTAGAGAAAAAATACGCTGAATATGTAGCCGGTTTTGCCGATCATTCGGGGCGGATTCCTGAAATGATGGAGCTTAAGCGCGTTCATACGCGTTATGTCGTTGACAACGCCTCGCTTATTGCGCATGGTGAAGGCTTTGATGATAAAGAGCGTGAAGCATCTCTTGCTTCCGCTCTTTTGCATGACACGGGACGATACGAACAATTGCGCAGATTTAATACGTTTAAAGATTCCGAATCGGTAGATCACGCCGTTTATTCGTATGATATCATCCGAAAGCTCAAATGGATGGACGCGCTTACTGATAAAAAAACTGAAGAAGCGATTCTTAAAGCCGTCCTGTATCATAATCGCCGCGAAATTCCCGACGGATTGGATTCATTGACGCTGAAATGCGCGCAGACCGTTCGTGATGCGGATAAATTAGATATTTTTCGCGTCGCCGAAGAGCGCATTACAAAAACCGATTGGAGAAAAAATACGACCGCGTTCTGGAATCTGAAGATTGATGCGCCGCCAGATCGTGAAGTGGTAGAATGCATCTTGTCGTCAAAACCCGTTGATTATCAGATGATAAAATCGCTTTCTGATTTTATCATGATACAGGTGGGCTGGATGATAAGCGGGTTTTATTACTCGACATCGCGACGTCTTTGCAGCGAGCGGGGGCATTTGGCTTTTCGAAGAAAGTTTTTGCATGAACTTTCCGCTTCCCGAGCGATAGACGAAATCTGCGATAAGGCTGAGAAGGTGTTGAATATGCCGTAGCCGGTTGCAAGTGGTTGGTGAAAAATGATATAATATAAAAGTTTTTTAACCAAAGAAGGCTTTAAACTTAATGGCGAAAGAAGAAGATCAGGCAATTGAAGTGACAGGAACTGTAACAAAAGTTCTTCCTGCCACTATGTATAAAGTTAAGCTCGAAAATGGGCATGAAGTGCTTGCCCATATTTCAGGTAAGATGAGAAAATTCTTCATCAAAATCGCGATCGGTGATAAGGTGACGGTAGAAATTTCTCCTTACGATCTTGGAAAAGGCCGTATTACTTACCGCCATAAGATTTAATTTTTCAAAACGTATTTTTAACCTCAATAAAAAAGGAACAGATAAATGTCAGGTCACAGTCACTGGGCTACAATCAAGCGCGCTAAGGGCGCGGCAGACGCGAGGAAGGGTAAGATCTTCTCTAAACTCGGTAAAGAAATTACCATCGTTGTTAAGGCTAAGGGCGGAAACCCTGATAATAACCCGACTTTGCGCACGCTCATCGCTAAGGCCAAGGCTGCGCAGATGCCTAACGACAATATCGAAAGAGCCATCAAGAAGGGTACGGGCGAACTTGAGTCCGCAGCTCTTGTAGATGCTCAGTACGAAGGCATCAAGGGCGGTACGGCCGTTGTCGTAAACGTTCTTACCGACAACAAGAACCGCGCTGCCGCTGAAGTGGGCAATGTATTTAAGAAGAATGGTCTTGAGTTCGCCAAGCAGGGCAGCGCCACGCGTCTTTTCGACCGTATGGGTCAGATCATGATTCCTGCGGCCGACGGTCTCACCGAAGATGGCGTTATGGAAGTTGCGCTTGAAGCTGGCGCCGAAGACGTCGTGAGCGAAGAGGGCGGTTTCACCGTCAAGTGCCAGCCTAACGATTACACGGCGGTTCTCGAGGCGATCAAGGCCGGCGGAATCAATGTCGATGAAGAGAACAGCTCTATCGGTCTTGTTCCGAATATGATGAATCCCGTCTCGGATGTCGCTACGGCCAAGGCGATCAACAAGTTTGTCGATATGCTTGAAGATCTTGAAGACGTTCAGGATGTCTATACGAACATGGAGACAACTGACGAAGTCGACGCCGCGCTTGAAGCCGAAGGCTAAGAGCTTAAGTAAAGAAGGAGACTTGTTATGGTTTTATCTTTCATTCAGAACATCGGTCCTTGGCAGCTCGTTATCTGTCTTGTCGTCGCGTTCGTCCTGTTTGGCGGCGCAAAGAAGATTCCTGAGCTTGCGAAGTCTCTTGGCAGAGCCAAGAACGAGTTCAAGAAGGGTCTTGCTGAGGCCGACAAGGAAGATGCTCAAGAGGCCGCCAAGGTAAAGACTGAAGAGTCCCAGAAGGAACTCGCCTAAATTAAGCGTAACGCTCGTTCGTATGACCGAGCTGATAAAAGAACGTCTTAAGGCAGTTCCCAAACGCCCCGGGTGTTATCTCATGCGAGATCGCCGGGGCGCGATTATTTATGTCGGCAAGGCGAAGGATTTGCGCAAGCGTGTTCATAGTTATTTCAGGCCCGGAGCGCGCCATCCGCCTAAGGTAAGATCGATGGTCGACACCGTATGGGATTTCGAGTATATCGTAGTAAAAAACGAAGCGGAATCTCTACTTACAGAAGCTTCTTTAATAAAAAAACATAAGCCGCATTTTAATATTTTAATGCGTGACGATAAGCGTTATTTGGCGCTTAGGGCCGATCCGGAAGCTGTCTGGCCGAGATTTACATGCTGCAGAATCGTGCGAGATGACGGAGCGTTGTATTTTGGACCTTTCCCATCCTCGCCGGTTGTAAGATCGGCTAAAGATTTTGTTGAGAAATATTACGGCATACGCGGGTGCAAGGCTATCATACCAGATGAGGATACTCACGAGCATTGTCTTTCCGACGTGATAAGGACTTGCTCGGCTCCTTGCCTTGGGCGGATAACGAAAGAAGAATACAAGAGCCGATTTGACGAAGCTTGCGCTTTTTTGCGCGGGGACAGACCTAAAGTGTTTCAAGAGCTTGAAGCGAAAATGAAAGAAGCCTCCTTTAACGGCGAGTATGAAACCGCTGCTCGCTGGAGGGATACGATAGCCTCTCTTAAGGAGATGACGAAGACGCATTTCGTGCGGCGAACGCCAAAGATGCGCGAAGAGGCGGCTTTAAGAGGGCTTGAAGAACTATCCTCAGCAATAGGTCTGAAGGCGCCTGCGCATATAATCGAATGTGTCGATATTTCAAATCTTTTTGGTGAACATTCCGTAGCTTCTCTCGTTGTAGCGAAAGACGGATTGCCGGACGGCAGATGGTATAGGCATTTTAAAATCAAGACCGTCAAAGGCGCCGATGACCCGCGTTCAATGGCTGAAGTCGTGCGCCGCCGTTACGGCAGAGATTCGTCTCTTGCCGCAACTTCTCCACGCGCCGATCTGTTTGTCTGCGACGGTGGAATCACGCAGCTTCGTGCTGCGAGAGCCGCTTTTGAGGAGATAGGTGTTACCGACATACCGATTATCGGTCTTGCTGAGCGTCAAGAGGAAATCGTATTTGACGATGGCCGGGAGAATCTTCTTTTGCCGCGAGATAGCGAAGCTTTATTTGTGCTCACGCGTCTTAGGGACGAAGCTCACAGATTTGCGATAACACACCATAGACGTCTTAGGGACAAGACGATTAAAGAGTCGGCATTGGATGAAATTACAGGAATAGGCGAGGCGAAAAAGAAAAAATTGCTGAAACATTTCGGTTCTCTTCGTTCAATCGCCCGCGCCGAAGTTCAAGAAATAGCCTCTGTCGCTTCAGTTAATATTTCGCTTGCTTCAGAAATACTGCATGTCGCGCGATGTAATCTGTGATTTAATACTACAGCGCGGAGAGTGTCAAACCCCAAAGCGTTGGAATGTTTGAATGTTGGAATGTTTGAATGTTGGAATGGGGGTTTAGAGATTAGGTGAAGGTTTGAGGTGAAGGTGAAGAAGGGAGAGTTTGAGTTGATAGGTCGAGTGGGAGAGTGGAATTTTTAGTTTTGGTGTAGAGATTAGGTGTAGGTGTAGTTGAGGATGGGAAACAACTTGTTTGAAACAACTTTTGTTTATGGCGGGCAACCGCCCGCCTTCGTTAGGAACGCCGCTTTTTTCAACGAAATAAAATCGCAATAGCGAAAATGACGCGACACAATATTTGCAGCAGGAGCGGG